>JAFUGL010000001.1 GCA_017469405.1 Lachnospiraceae bacterium
AGAGACTTTATCCTGATTATATATCAGCCAAGAAGATGCGTGAGAACTATGAGGGTAATGTATTCTCACCTATGGGTTGCCGCTCATTCCTTTCTCCTTGGAAGGATGAGAATGGTAATTATAAGTGGGAAGGAAGATTTAATCAGGGCGTTGTAAGTCTTAATCTTCCTCAGATTGGTATACTTGCCAAGGGTGATGAGGACAAGTTCTGGAAGATACTTGACGAAAGACTTGACCTGTGCTATGAGGCGCTTATGTGCAGACATAATGCACTTATGGGAATTACCTCTGATGTAAGTCCTGTACACTGGCAGTATGGTGCTATCGCAAGACTTAAGAAGGGTGAAAAGATTGACCCATTGCTTTTAGATGGTTATTCAACTATATCTCTTGGTTATATAGGTGTATATGAAGCTACTAAGCTCGTGACCGGCGTAAGCCATACGGAGCCTGAGGGTGAGGAGTTCGCACTTAAGCTTATGAAGAAGCTTCGTACCACATGTGATAAGTGGAAGGCAGAGACCGGACTTGGGTTCGGACTTTACGGAACACCTGCAGAGAGCCTTTGCTACAGATTTGCAAGAATTGACCAGGAGAGATTCGGTACTATACCTGATGTTACTGATAAGGGTTATTATACTAATTCATATCATGTCGATGTACGTGAGAAGATTGATGCCTTCAGTAAGTTCAGATTTGAGAGTCAGTTCCAGAAGATTTCTTCCGGTGGTGCAATCTCATATGTAGAGATTCCAAATATGAGAAATAATCTTGTGGCTCTTGAGGAAGTTGTAAGATTTATATATGATAATATCCAATATGCAGAGTTTAACACCAAGTCAGATTACTGTCATGTGTGTGGATTTGATGGGGAAATTGTTATAAATGATGACAATGAATGGGAGTGCCCGCAGTGTGGTAATAAGGATCATTCCAAGATGAATGTTACAAGACGTACATGTGGTTATCTCGGAGAGAATTTCTGGAATGTTGGAAAGACTAAGGAGATTAAGGCAAGAGTGCTTCATCTTTAATTAAAACTCATTGAATAAGAATTAAATACCTAAGTCTTGAGTAATCAGGACTTAGGTATTTTAGACTAAAGGCATTTGGAGGATTTAATATATGAATTATGCAGATATAAAGAGAATAGATGTTGCAAATGGACCGGGGATAAGAGTTTCACTTTTTGTATCCGGTTGCAATCATCATTGTAAGGGATGCTTTAATCCGGAGACATGGGATTTTGCTTATGGTAAGCTTTTTACCGAAAAGGAAATGGATGAAATTATAGAGGAGTTAAGACCTTCACATATAAAGGGATTTTCACTTCTCGGAGGAGAACCTTTTGAATATGTTAATCAGCAGGGAGTGCTACCACTTTTAAGAAGAATTAAGGAGGAGTTTCCTGATAAGGATGTCTGGTGTTATACAGGATTTTTATTTGATAAGGACATTAAAGAAAAGATGATGGTTAAATGGCCTGAAACAAGAGAGATGATAAAATATATAGATATACTTGTTGATGGAAAATTTGTTGAAGAACTCAAGGATTTAAAATTAAGGTTTAGGGGCTCTTCAAATCAAAGAATTATAGATGTAAAAAAATCTCTGGAAAATAATGAGGTTGTGCTTTGGGACCAGCCGCTTTCGATAGAATAAACTTAAGTATAATTTAGATAATTTGTTCTTAAAATTTAGAAATTAAGCTAATAAAATTGCCAATAATCATGATTTAAAAAATGTGGAATTATGCGATAATCAGTTAAGCGTAAATACAAAATAGAAAAAGAAAGGAAGAAAAAATGGATAAAGAAACTATAAAAATTACATATTTATCAGATAAGATTGACAGACTGGAGTATATAGAAGGAAAGTCTGATTGGATTGATCTTAGATGTGCTGAAGAGGTTATTTTAAAGAAAGGGGAGTTCAGACTCATTAATCTTGGAGTTTCCATGTGCCTGCCGGATGGATATGAAATGATTATAGCTCCACGAAGTTCAACATTTAAGAATTTTGGAATAATTCAAACAAATTCAATAGGTGTGGTCGATGAGTCATATGGTAAAAATTCTTCGGATGATGTGCTCATGATGCCGGTACTTGCAATGAGAGATACGGAGATACATATAAATGACAGGATATGCCAATTTAGGATTCAAAAACACCAGCCTCAGATAGTATTTGAGACTGTAGAAGCAAGAGGCGGTCAGGCAAGAGGTGGATTTGGTTCAACAGGAAAGAATTAATATTTAGGGGAGATTAACAAATGGGAAAAAATTGTATTGTTGCACAATCGGGAGGACCTACGGCAGCGATAAATGCATCACTTGCCGGTGTAATATCCGCAGTCAGGGCAAGTGAAAATTATGATAAGCTTTATGGAGCAATTCATGGAATTCAGGGAGTTTTGAGAAAAAATTTTATGGATCTGTCAGAGCTTGATGAAGATTTTATAGAAAGACTATCTGCTACGCCGGCTATGTACCTTGGCTCATGCAGATTTAAGCTGCCTGATATGAACGAAGAAGAGGAGCCTTATAAGGAGATATTTGATGTCTTTGAAGAGTATAGTATAGGAGCTTTTTTCTATATAGGCGGAAATGATTCTATGGATACGGTAGCGAAGCTTTCAGCCTATGCCGAAAAGATAGGAAGCGATATCAGGATTGCCGGTATACCTAAAACCATAGACAATGATTTGCTGGTAACAGACCATACACCGGGATATGGATCAGCAGCAAAATATATCGCATCAAGCATCAGAGAGATAGCATATGACACTTATATATATGATGTGAAAAGTGTGACGATTGTCGAAATAATGGGACGTGATGCGGGTTGGCTTACGGCAGCATCCGTACTTGCACGTAACGAATTTTCCGAGGTACCACATCTTATATATCTGCCGGAAGTAAACTTTGACAAGGAGCAGTTTATCAAAGATCTGGAGCGTGAATTTGAAAAGCATAAGAATATTATAGTTGCCGTATCAGAGGGAATTCATGATAAGGATGGCAATTATATAGCAGCGAGTACAGCCAAGGAAGATAAGTTTGGACATGCCCAGTTAAGCGGAGCAGGTAAGGCTCTTGAATATCTTGTCAAGGAAGAACTTGGCGTAAAGGTACGTTCGGTTGAGATAAATGTACTTCAGAGGGCAGCAGGACATATGGCTTCAAAAACCGATTTAGAGGAATCCATAAGTCTTGGAAGCTCGGCAGTTTCATTTACAGAGGCAGGTGAAACCGGCTTTATGACTGTTATTAAACGTTTATCCGATGAACCATATACCTATGAAATTGATTTCTCGGATGTGTCCAAGATAGCAAATGAGGCAAAGGGCGTACCTGTTTCCTGGATTAACGAGGAAGGAAATGATGTAACAGATGAGCTTATAGCTTATGTAAGTCCGCTTGTTGAAGGCGAGGTAGATGGATACTATAAGAATGGAATAGTTGATTATGTACCTATTCCGCATCTGGTAAAGTAGTTTGTTTTAATTGACAATTATCCGCATAAATGATATTATTTCATTTGTGTTTTGCAGTTGTGGCGGAATTGGCATACGCGCATGATTCAGGTTCATGTCCACTTACGTGGGTGTGGGTTCAAGTCCCATCAACTGCATTAAAAAGGTATATCCGGAGGATATACCTTTTTTAGTGCAGTTAGACCTTGAACCCGTAGGTTCAAGGTCTCCGCTTCGCTTCGGTCGGTGCAAAACGGGTGTCCAACGGACACCCTGCACCCCATCAACTGCATGCCTCAAAACCGCATAAATACGTGGCTTTTAACCGAATATTTGTGCGGTTTTGAATACTATTTTGAATACTATTTTGAATACTTTTGAATACACTAAAAATAATGAACAAGGAGGAAGCTGGATCGTGGCATTTTTCCTTTAATTTGTTCGTCTGAAAAAATCGCCGTAAGGCGATTTTTTTTATATAATAATAACAAAAATATTGCATGATAACATATTTGATGTTATTATAAATAAAAAAGGTTATCGAGGTGTTTTATGAAAGATAATGTTAAAAAACTTTTTGGCATAGATTTTGTTATAAATGAAATTGAAATTAAAGGTCTTCCGGTATATATATCAGCGAATAGGACATTTTTTAAGTTGTCTTATATGGACAATGAATTTGTTTTAGTTAAAATATCTCCAGATGAGAAATTTGGTGTTGTTGCTTATGAAAAACAACTAATAAAAATATCATCTAGCGTTAATATGCCGGTTGCCCTTGAATTTGATAATATATCAAAAAAACAAAGAGATAGTCTTATAAACAGAAATATTCCTTTTATTTCTGATTCCGGACAGTTGTATCTACCTTTTTTAGGTATGATGCTTACTGATAAATTTGTTCATAGAAATAACGAGCTCCAAATTTCAAAAATGATGCCGATAACACAGGCATTATTCCTGTATCTGCTATATAAG
Source organism: Lachnospiraceae bacterium (assembly GCA_017469405.1). Taxonomy (GTDB): domain Bacteria; phylum Bacillota; class Clostridia; order Lachnospirales; family Lachnospiraceae; genus Coprococcus_C. The sequence continues at coordinate 4,454 of JAFUGL010000001.1, forward strand.
AAAAATATTAAGCCAATTATGAAAAAAGAGGCAGCAGATGATTTGGGAGTTACGAGAACTTCAATTACAAGAGCCAGTGAACAATTGGCAGCATTAAATCTTATATCTCAGGAAAAAAGTGGTAAAGAATACTATATGATTTTAAAAGGTTCGGGTATTCAAATGTATGAGAAAGCAAAATCTTATATGATTAATCCTATACAAAAGAAGATAGCTATTTTGAATAATAATAGTTATAATGATTTACCTTTATCGGGTGAATCGGCACTTGCAAATTGTACCATGCTAAATGTTCCATTGATTTCAAGTCGTGCTGTTTATAAGGGTGACATAGATATAGATAATATATCAGCAATTGATACGAGATGGGAGCCTGAAGCAGATATAATTAATCTTGAATTATGGAAATATAATCCGGCTTTATTTGCGAAAAATGGAATTGTGGATCCTATTTCACTTGCTTTATGTTATGATGAAAATGTTGATGAAAGAATAGAAGCATCAATTGAGGAGTATTTGGAGGAGTATAAATGGTAGCAGGAATGGAAAGCTTTATAAAAAAATTTGGTGATTATTCTGACTGTTATACAATCATAGGCGGTGCTGCATGTGACATTCTTATGAGTGAAGCAGATATGACATTTAGAGCAACAAAAGATATAGATATTATTCTTATTATGGAATCAAGGTTTAAGGATTTTGCAAAAGTATTTTGGGAATATATTATTGAGGGTGGTTACAGATTGGGGTGGAAAAATAGTGAAGAAGTACATTTCTATAGATTTACTGAACCTAAAGAGGGATATCCGATTATGATTGAATTATTTTCAAGAGAACCGGAATATATTAAAGAGATTCCGGAAGGAATAATACCGATACATATAGATGATGATATATCAAGTTTGTCTGCAATTTTATAAAACGATGATTATTATAATTTTATGCTTGCTGGTCGAAAGACGGTTGAAGGAGCAAGTATATTAGATGCAGAACATATTATTCCGTTTAAGATGTACGCGTGGCTTGATTTGAAAGACAGAAAAACAAGTGGGGAACATGTTAATGAAAAAGACTTGAAGAAACACAAGTATGATGTGTTCAGACTTCTTCAAATTGTTGAAACAAATCTAAAGATTGAAACATCAGGAATGGTAAAAGAAAATATAGAAAGATTCAAGAAAGAGATTATTCAGGAAGATATACCATTAAAACAATTGGGGCTTCCGTTTGAAATGGACGAGGCAATGAGATTATTGGAATCATTATATGTATAAAGAGTTTTCTATATTGACATAAAAGAAAATTTAGATTATCTTAAAATTGCATAAGGAATTATGTACTATGGTTGCCGCCATGCGAAATGGGAACTTTATCAGATGGGAGCCCTACCATATAAAACAAATGGGAACTTTGTCAGATGGGAGCCCTACCATATAAAACAAATGGGAACTTTATCAGGCGGGAGCCCTACCGCGCAAAAGGCTTATAAGGAGCTGTGGGATTTCACAGTTCCTTTTTACTCTTTATAATGAAAAAGGTGTGTTGAAATGAAAAAGGTTATTCTTTGGTGTAGTGCGATTATTACTATGAGCATGCTTCTAACGGCGTGCAGTAGTCAACAAGGAGCATTAAATAGCACAGATAATATCACAAAAACAGAGGAATATTTAACTGAACAGAAAACAGAAGAATTGCCTGATATTGATTTAATTGGCGAAGAAACTAAAAAAGATGAACAAGATATAGACAATAATGATGTGGCAGATTGGTCTGCAATAACTGTTGATGGTGTAAACGAGGAACTTTTTGCTGAGAAAATGAATATAGAGAATCTGGAATATGTTGCATATGAAATTCAAACATTGGTTGAAGAAGAATATGAAGATGAGATAGAAAATCCAGAAATACTTTTAACGCAAGGATGGACAAGAGTCTTTAATAATCAGCATTATAAAAATGTTATTGCTATGGGTGATTCTGCAATGATGCCACTTTACTGGATAATTTATAAAAGTTCTAATTCAGGGGAATATGAATACATCTGTGCTAATGCACTGTATGAACTTTCCGGATATGATTTTTCAAATGCAGATGGAACGTTAAAGTGGACAACTTCCAAGGAATTGCTTGAACTGTTTAATGCAGAGCTTTTAAATGAGCAATAAATGTAAATTCTTTGTTTGTTCGTCTGAAAAAAACAAGGGGGCATTGTTACGAATCGTAATCGTGCCCCTTGAATTTTTTGACCCTCAAATAGTATAATAAATTCATCAGAGTCGACGCTGATTATCACTTATAGGAGAGGTGCAAATAATGTGCGATTTAATAAGATATTCGGAAATATATAAAGAAATAATAAAATTACAGCCAGAAGAAACACTACAGCTTGTTATGAATGCAGAAAATGAAGATGAACAGGAGTTTTATCAGCTTATTGGAAATTATTTGCTACAGAAAAAGCAAAAACAAGTTATTGAAATGAATTTATTTTAAAAATGAAAGAAAGCGTGCTTTCTTTAGTGTGGTTAACACTTAAATCTGATGTGCTTATCGAATGACGCATTCGGTCGTTGGCAGGCAACACTAAAACCTGTGCTTTGTCCGTTTTGGACCGTTGGCAGACAAGCATATGGTTTTAATATTAAAGATACTTCAGAGGAAATATGCATAGAGAAACTTATGAAAATGTATCAATCATTGATTAAGAAAAATGAGTGATTTTTAATTATATGTATAATTGATATGTTATATATAATGATTTTATAATTTGAGAGAATATGCAGGTAATAAATTACAGTGATTATTTAGATGAAATAATTAGTATAAGGTAAAAAAGAACCTATATACAAGGAAATGGATATAGATATAATTGTAGAGCAAGCGTTAACGGAGGTCTTTCGTTGGTGAATGACATAATTGGAAGTCTTGATAAAGAACTTATAGTAAAACTATCAAACGTGAAAAAGGATACAAAATTTATTAAATACGTATATACCATGTTAAAAACCGAGGTACAAAAAGAAAAAATGCTTGAATATTTGAATAATGATAGCCTTTCAGAAGCTGATATTTTAAGAGAAATGTTGAAAATCACACTAAAATAAATGGGGCACGAAATGGTAGGAATAATCGGTCATCAAACTTCAACACAATCAGTGATTTTGTCGAAGATTTAATATTGTGTCTGTTCCTATGATACACTTTATTTTATCCCCTAAAACACTGCATTTTTCTCTTGAAAAAATGAATAAATATGGTATAATAAAACCATATTAATAATATACGAATTGCATATATCTGGAGTGTGCGAAAACTCCTGTTAATTTTGAACCTACATTTACTTTTAACGGGATACCTATATTTGTAGATGGATGTCAGGCCTCGTTTCGGTGGAAGGCAGAAGTCTATTTGCGGTTGCCCACCTAGCATTGCTAGGAGTCAAAAGGCAGGAAACGGCACTCCGGATATATTATTGTACAGGATAAATTTATGAAGTCTAAGATAAAAAGCATTATAATTGTATTGCTGGTACTGACATTTTTATCAGTAGTCGCAGCAGAGATAAAATCCCACATAAAAAGCAAAAAACAGGATAGTGAAACCATTACAGAGGCACAAAGTGATATTGATATGAGCCTTTATTATTCTTTTAATGAGGTTAAAAAGGACGTGTCTTATCTGGCTAGGGATGACAAGGAGGCTGAAAGTCTGTCAAGGCTGGTGGATGCCTTAAGCGAGAGTAATCCTGTAAATGCGGCATATATTAAATCTGTCTGCAGCACTATTGGCGTGGACAGTAGCGTTTACTCTGACATAATAGGTGACGTTAAAGATGAGGATTTGATTACCAAAGAGCAGTTTGACATTATCTATGCCAATATTTTAAAGGATGGCGATATAGCCGGTTTGGAAATAAATGAGATTTTCATATTTGATATTTTTGATGATATTGAGGATGAGTCTTCAAAAATTCTTCTTTTTGACGGATATGATTATTATGAAACTTCCGTGGAAATCCCCGATGAATATTTAAATAAAATAATTGAGGTCTATTCTAAAGATGGTATAATTTACAAGATTTCAGGATATAGTGAAAAGGCAGTTGTTTTGAAAAATGTATGGATTAAGTCAAATGAAGAGGGTATCTGTACATTTTTATATGATAGTGTTGATAAAACATATGCTTCTGATATAAATCTTGAAATATGTGAAAACTGTATAGCAGATTTAACTATCGATAATTCCGGAGTGATTGGTATAGATAAATCAAAAAATGTTATTAATACCAGGGTAACAAGAGTTTCAGACGGTTATCTTTTTGTTGATTCCGAAACTGACAGCAAGGTAAAGATATCCGATGATTTTAAAATCTATAATGTGTCTGAGGATGCATTTTGCGAAAAGGACGAGGCTATTCTTCTTGGATATTCCAATATAGGTATAATAAGGGAGGATGGTATCGCCGTAGTTGCCGTTATAAGAGATGAACTTATTTGTGATGATATAAGGGTTATCCTTTCAAACGATGATTATACATCTTATGATATGGAAAGTGTGATTATCACAAGTGACGGTTCATATATTGTATCATATCCGGATGAAACAAAAACCACATATGAGGGTGGAGCAGAGGTTGTTATTAATTACAGTGATTATGAGCCCGGCGATGTTATAAGTATTGTTCCAAAGGGCAACAATGGGTTAAAAATATTAAGTATTAACAGAGAGTATGGAAATCCTGTTTATGATGGTGATATAGAAATTGATATAAAAGAAGATGCGTTAAATGTTATAAATATTGTGCCGCTAGAAACTTATCTTTACAGTGTGCTTTCGAGTGAGATGCCGTCAGGCGGGTATCCGGAGGCACTTAAGGCTATGGCAGTATGCTACAGGTCTTATGCTTATGCGAAGCTTAAGGACGGAAGCTTTGCAGATTATAATGCGCATCTTGATGATTCAAGTCTTTGTCAGTTGTATAATGATTATGAGTTAAGGGATGACTGTGTGCAGGCTGTTAAGGATACATACGGAATAGTTGCATCCTATAAGGGTGATGCGATAACTTCACTTACATATTCAACCTGCTATGGAGTTACTTCGACAAATGATGAGGTATGGGGCGGAAATCAATATGAGTATTTCTTTTCCAGGGTAGACAATGAGGAAAGAACTCAGATTGATCTTTCAAATGAAGAGGATTTTAAGCAGTTTTTGACCGACGGTATGGGATATGATACTGTAGATAAGGATATGCCATATTACAGATGGAGTATAGATTATACATATGAGGATATGTCAGACGCCATAGATTCAATGTTGCTTGAAAGAGCAAGTATTTCATCGGATAATATCAAGATTAAAACCGGTGAAGATACATTTGAGGAAGGTGATATCAGTGACATAGGAAATGTGGTTGATATCAGTGTTTATGAGAGAACAAAAAGCGGTGTTGTAAGCTCACTTTTGATAGAAGGTGATAATGCTACGATTTTGGTTGCGGGGTCCTCCAACATCCGAAATCTTATAACACCGGTAAATCAACAGATAGTCAGACAGGATGGTTCGGTTATAACAGGCTGGACATCACTGCCAAGTCCGTATTATTATATTGATAAGACTGCCAAAGGTTTTACCGTATACGGCGGCGGCTTTGGATATGGAGTGGGACTCAGTAAAAACGGTGCTGCAAATCTTGCAGAGGAAGGTTATAATTATAAATATATCGTTCACCACTACTATGCATATGTAAAGTTTTTATCTATATATGATAATAGTGTAATTATTGAGGAACCTGATACAGAGGAAGAGATTAATCCGGAAGATTAAACTGATGCTTAAATTGATACTACAAGGCGTTTTTAAGAATAATATTTAAGTGGTATAAGATTATGATAAAAAAGCTGTTAAAATTTTTAGGTAATTTCTTTAAAAAAGCGGGTGATGATGGTCTGGCTGCTTATGCGGCACAGACTGCTTTCTATGTCATTTTATCATTTTTCCCAATTATTCTATTAATTGTTATAATTGCATCAAAGGTTTCATTTATCAATACAGATATTATCAATTATATACTCGATGTGGCTCCGGGAGAATTCCGCGAATATATAATGTACATCGTGGATGATATCGTTTATTCAAACAGCCGGTCATTTACAATTATTACCATTGTTGTTACTCTTTGGTCCGCAGGTAAGGGCATTCAGGCACTTACCAATGGTCTGGATAAAATCTATGTGGTGGAAAAAAGAAAGAATTTTATATTCGTAAGATTTTTAAGTGTTATATATACGCTTGTATTTATGCTCATGATGGGTGCACTTATGTTTTTACATATCTTTGGTGCGGATTTGGCTAAAAAGATAATAAGCAAATGGCCTTCACTTTTCAATGCGACGATACTTATTTTGAGTTTGAAGAGTGTATTTACATTTGTTGTGGTATTTATATTTATGATTTTGATTTATTATCAGCTTCCTAACAGGAAAAGCAGATTTGTAAGAGAACTTCCGGGTGCGGCAGTAGCGGCACTTCTTTGGATGCTTATTACAAATGGCTTTTCATTTTATATAAAACATCTTTCGAGCGCATCCTATATGTATGGAAGTCTTACATCCGTAATTCTTATCGTGATGTGGCTTTATATATGTATGCAGGTTGTGTTTTACGGTGCGGAGATTAATTATTATATGGGAATTTTAATGGACAAGTCAGAGGAAAAGAGTAAAGAACGAAAAAATAAAAGAAAAAATAAAAATCCTGATGTAGAAGCAGTAAAAGAAGCAGTAAAAGAGGAATAGTTTTATTGACACTAAAAAGCAGTTATGAGATAATCTAAGATAGTGTTTTTAAATTATTGCTTTATGATTAATGTTTTTAATTGTCAAGAATTACATAAATATAAGCAATGAAAAATCATAAAATAATAAATGGAGGTTTTAAAAGATGTACGATTTTGACGAGATTGTTAAGGTTGATTCCGAAGTTGCTGATGCCATGACAGCGGAGATTAAAAGACAAAATGATAATATCGAGCTTATAGCATCAGAGAACATTGTTTCAAAGGCAGTTATGGCTGCTATGGGAAGTCCGCTTACCAATAAGTATGCAGAAGGATATCCGGGAAAGAGATATTATGGTGGATGTGAGCATGTTGATGTAGTTGAGGATCTTGCAAGAGAGAGAGCTAAGGAATTATTTGGCTGCGAATATGCCAATGTTCAGCCTCATTCAGGTGCTCAGGCAAATATGGCTGTATTTTTCGCAATCATGGAGCCGGGCGATACATTTATGGGAATGAACCTTGCACATGGCGGACATCTTACTCACGGTTCACCTGTTAATATGTCAGGTAAGTATTTTAATGTAGTACCTTACGGAGTAAATGATGATGGTTTTATAGATTATGATGAGGTTTTAAAAATTGCAAAGGAGTGCAAGCCAAAGCTTATCGTGGCAGGTGCATCTGCTTATGCAAGAGCAATTGATTTTAAGCGTTTCAGAGAGATCGCTGATGAGGTTGGAGCAGTTCTTATGGTAGATATGGCACACATCGCAGGTCTTGTTGCAGCAGGACTTCATGAGAGCCCGATTCCATATGCTCATGTTACTACAACCACCACTCATAAGACCTTAAGAGGACCTCGTGGAGGACTCATTCTTTCAAGCAATGAGGTAAATGAAAAGTATAACTTCAATAAGGCTGTATTCCCTGGAATTCAGGGCGGACCTTTGATGCATGTTATCGCAGGTAAGGCAGTATGCTTTAAGGAAGCTTTATCAGATGAGTATAAGGCATATATGGCACAGGTTAAGAAAAATGCCGAGGTACTCGCAAAGGCACTTATGGAAAGAGGCTTCAATATAGTTTCAGGCGGTACTGATAACCACCTTATGCTGGTTGATTTACAGAACCTTGATATGACAGGAAAAGAGGTTGAAAAGCTTCTTGATTCAGTACATATAACTGCTAATAAGAACACAGTACCAAATGATCCTAAGTCACCATTTGTAACAAGCGGTATCAGACTTGGTACACCTGCTATTACAACAAGAGGCGCAAAGGAAGATGACATGATAGTAATAGCTGATGCTATTAAGGCTGCAGTTATTGATAAGGATAATGACAAGGCCATGAGTCTTGTAAAGAGCATTACTGATAAGTATCCTCTTTATAAGTAAGATAAGTAAGATTATTATATTAAGGGCTTGTACATTATGCTTGATGTACATAGCCCTTAATGTTTTAAAGGCTATACACTATAAGTTATGGAGAATAACTATGGATAACAATAATCAAAACAATAACCAGGATAATAAAGATAATAGAAATAACAGCAATAATTCAAATAATAACAACAATAAGAAAAAACCATCAATGCAGATTATTCTTTTAGTTGCTTCTATTTTTATGGCTCTTTTATTTTGGCAGGGATACAGCAAATTTAAGGCTATGGGTAAAGAAGAAATAACCTATGATGAATTCCTGCAGATGCTTGAAGACGATAAGGTAGAAAGCGTTAAAATCTACAATGATGAAATAGTTATTAAGCCAAAGGAAAGTGAAGATTCGGTTCATGAGACAACTTATTCTGTGATCAGAACTCCTGACTATAGGCTTGTCGACAGACTTGAAGAAGCAAAGGTGGAGTTTGAAGAGGTTGAAGAAGGACAAAATGCAATTGTTTCAACCATTATTTCCTACGGCATCATGATTGTGGCATTTTATGTTCTTATGCTTCTTATAATGCGTACAGCTTCTAAAAACGGCGGTATTATGGGTGTAAATAAGAATAATGCTAAAATGTATGTCGAAAAGGAAACAGGAGTAACCTTTGCGGATGTTGCCGGTCAGGAAGAGGCTAAGGAGTCTCTTACTGAAATAGTTGATTTCCTTGAAAAACCGGAAAAGTATATCGAGATAGGTGCAAAGCTTCCGCGTGGTGCTCTTTTAGTCGGTCCTCCGGGAACAGGTAAGACTTTACTTGCCAAGGCGATTGCCGGTGAAGCCAAGGTACCGTTTTTCTCAATTTCAGGTTCTGAATTTGTAGAAATGTATGTCGGACTTGGTGCATCGAGAGTCAGAGAATTATTTAAAAAGGCCAACACAATGGCTCCTTGTATAATATTTATCGATGAGATAGATGCTATAGGACGAAGCCGTGATACCAGATATTCGGGTGGAGATTCCGAAAGAGAGCAGACACTTAACCAGCTCCTTTCTGAGATGGATGGCTTTGATACCTCAAAGGGTATAATAATTCTTGCTGCCACAAACAGACCGGAGGTTTTGGATAAGGCACTTCTTCGTCCGGGAAGATTTGACAGAAGAATAATAGTATCCAAACCTGATATGAAGGGTAGAATAGACACTTTAAAGGTTCATACCAAAAATGTTAAGCTGGATGAATCTGTTGATTTCAAGGAGCTTGCTCTGGCAACTTCAGGTGCGGTTGGAGCAGATCTTGCCAATATTATAAATGAAGGTGCTTTGCTTGCTGTAAGAAACGGAAGGGAATATGTATCCCAAAAGGATCTAATTGCAGCTATAGAGATAGTATTTGCAGGCAAGGAAAAGAAAGAAAAGCTTCTTAGCAAGAAGGAAAAGGAAATTGTTGCGTATCATGAGACAGGTCATGCTCTGGCAGCAGCACTTCAAAAAAATACCCTTCCTGTTCAGCGTATAACCATAGTTCCTAGAACCAACGGAGCACTTGGTTATGTATGGCAGGTTCCTGAAGAGGAAAAGCAGCTTGAAACCAAAAAAGAGCTTGAGGAAGAGATTGTTATAGCTCTTGCCGGACGAGCAGCAGAGGAACTTAAATTTGATTCAATAACCACAGGTGCTTCAAATGATATAGAAAAGGCTACAAATGTTGCCAGAACCATGATAACCATGTATGGTATGTCGGATAAATTCGGTATGGTTCAGCTCGAAGGTGTAACCGGTGAATATCTTGACAGAAGAAGAGTGCTTAACTGTTCTGCCGAAACAGAGACCAAGGTAGACAATGAGGTTAAGAATCTGATAAAAGCATCTTATGAAAAGGCATTTAAGCTTCTTAAAAAGAACATGACTACTCTTGATGCCATTGCAAAGGTGCTTATGGAAAAGGAAAATCTTTCCGGTAAAGAGTTTGTAGAGCTTTTTGAAAAATATCAGGGAACAAAGCTTAAGACAAAAAATGAAGACGGTGAAGATTTACTTGTAAGTGAATAATGCGACATAGGGAAAGACACCACGGCACACTTTTAGGTACACGCAAATCTCGCTGTCGCTTACGATTTGCTTTGCACCTAAAAGCATGCCGGGTGTCTTTCCTGTGTCATATATAACTTTATGGAGAAAAGATATGGAATACAATTTTTTTGCTACGATAGCCAGGATGAAATATATAAACCGCTGGGCACTTATGCGTAATACAAGAGAGGAAAATCTATCAGAGCATTCTCTTGATGTAAGTATGATTGCACATGCACTTTGCGTTATCGGAAATGTAAGATATGATAAGAAACTGGATGCTGATTATGCTGCTGTTACGGCTCTTTATCACGATGCTTCAGAGATAATAACCGGAGATATGCCAACTCCTATAAAGTATTATAATCAGGATATAAAGGAGGCATATAAGACCATAGAAGAAAAAGCCAACAGAAAGCTTCTTGGTCAGCTTCCGGAAGATATGAGGGCGGCTTACGAAGATTTGTTTTTTAAGTCGCCTGATAAGGAATATGAGTGGAAGCTTGTTAAGGCAGCTGATAAGCTGTCAGCATTGATAAAATGTATGGAAGAAGAAAAAACAGGTAACAGAGAGTTTTTAAAAGCAAAGGAAACTATCCAAGCTGCAGTTGAAAAGTTAAGTAAAGAATTTCCTGAGGTTGAGGATTTCGTGAGAGAATTTATTCCATCATTTGCAAAGACGCTGGATGAACTTAATTAAACAAAAAAGAGGCTTTTGGCCTCTTTTTTTTATAAGCAGTGGATTCCGTAAGCCGGTACGTTAAGTACTTTATCGTTAAGTCCTACCTGATCAAGGGAAATCTTGAGAGAAAATTCGGTGTTTTTATTTTTTTCTCTAAAAGATTTTATGTTCTGAGCTTTTTTGTTTACAGTAAATCGTATATCTACCGGTACCGGAGCATCTTCACTTTCATATATAAATGGAACTCTTGCGGTGGCACCGGATACCCAATAGTACAAGAACCCAACTTTGTGACTAAGCTCTTGAAAAAGATACTGTTCAGCCACTGCACCATTTGCTTCAGAAAATATTTCAATGAGGGTTATATCTTCGTTTACTTCAAGATTCAATGCTGTTCTAAGGAGTCCGTGGTCAATCATAAAAAGTTCAAAGGATTTATCATCTATATGTTCCTCAAGGGGAAGAAGACACTCTTTAACGCGTGGAAGTTTTCTTGCAAATCCAAGGTCAAGCAGACACTGTGTCGCATTATAGTATTCTCTCGCTCTGGCATTTTCATCCACAAATCGATACATGAATTTTTTATTATCATGTGTAAGCTGTGTCGGTATACTTGACCATATTCGAACAGCTCTTTGAGAAAGAGCAAATGTAAATGATTTTCTTATGCGCTTTTCGTATTCATCAAGAAGTTTTTGCTGCTCAGGCTTAATTACAGAATAATCATGATTTTTTAAAAAAGCCTTTACTACACCGGGCATACCACCTGTAAGCATATAGTCCCGTAAAAGAGATTTGATTTTTTCTTCATCATCTTTTTTTATTTTTTTATCTTTATTATTTTCTATAAGAGGAAGTAATTCGTTTGCTTTATTAGCAATTATAAATTCTTCAAATGTCATAGGACGCATACGGATTATATTGAAGATATCCATATGTGTATATTCAAATTCTGTGACATTCATTGAAGAAGAGATAAGGCACAGCTTATAATCCGGATGTGCCTTTTGATATTCGAGGAAAAATTCGGCAGCATCAGGAATATTTTGTATCTCATCAAATATTAAAAGACAGTCAGAAAAATCATTCGTTCCGAAATGCTGTTCAAGTATAAAATCAACATCAGAAATTTTTGTCTCGATAGAGACATCATCTTCGTCATTGTCCTTATCTATTTTTCGTGTGATTATATTTTTAAACGCAGCATTTTTATAACAATCCACAGATTTCAAATCATTATAATAAGCCTTTGCGAAGTCTTTTACTGTCCAGGTTTTGCCTACTCCGTAAGCACCCTTTACATACAAAATACCATTGTGTCCTTCTTCATACCAGGCTAAAAGGTTACCTATGACATCTCTATACATAAACTGTCTCCTCATTCGAATGCAAAATATTTGTTTTGATAAATGTGTAATCAAAAATTATATTACTATTTTAGACAATATTTTTTATCATGTCAACGATAAAGAAAATTAATTGTGAAAATCTTATAAAGCTTGTTCACATTTTCGCTATTTGTGTTATAATTATAAGGATAAATTTGTAAAATGAAATGATTTAAATGACATTTTTTATTGTCGAATAAGAAAGAATTGTTTTAAGGGGAAGTAAATGGGAAATAAATGGAATAAAAATTATCTTAGGCTTGGTGTGGTTCTCACCGTATCATTGTGTATTGCTATATTGTTCAGCCAGATTATCAAGGGATGGAGAGGAATATTTGGTATATTTGGTGCGATTTTTTCTGCACTTACACCATTTGTAATTGGAATTGTTATTGCATTTTTGTTAAGTCCGATTATGAATTATATACGAAAAGGACTGGCAATCATAGTAAGTAAAATTTCCAAAAAATTGGATTATGATAAGGCATATAAAAAAGTAAAGGCATTTTCGGTTGCGCTTACCATAGCAATTTTTATTGGACTTATTACTATATTCCTTTGGCTGGTTATCCCACGTATATATGAAAGTCTTAAGGATCTGGTGGATTCTATGCCGGGATATCTTGAAAGTCTTCAAAACTGGGTGGACAAGGTCTTTGCCAAGAATGAGTTTTTGGAAAACAAGTTTACAGATGTTGTAAATTATCTGGAAAATAACATCCTTACTATTTTCCGTGAAAAGGTTATGCCTAATATGGACACTATTGTTGTCAATATATCTTCAGGCATAGTTGTAGGTGTAAAGGCAATATTTAATTTCTTTGTCGGTATTATAGTTGCGGTTTATCTTCTTAATAGCAAAGAAACACTCGTTGCCCAATTTAAAAAATTTGTTTATTTGTTCTTCTCAAAGAAGACAGGAAATAAAATTCTTGAGGGCCTTTCATATGCAAATCTTGTGTTTGGCGGATTTATTAACGGAAAGATTCTTGATTCGATTATAATAGGAATTTTGTGTTTTATCTTTACCGCTGCAATCGGAATGAAGTATGCAGTGCTTATAAGTGTTATTGTCGGTGTGACCAATATTATACCGTTCTTTGGTCCTTTTATTGGAGCGATTCCGGGTGCGCTTTTGGCACTTATGGACGACCCGATGTACTTCATAATCTTTGTGATTTTTGTATTGATACTTCAGCAGTTTGATGGTAATATCCTTGGACCGCTTATTCTTGGTGATTCAACAGGACTTTCAGGTATGTGGGTATTGGTTGCAATCCTTGTAGGAGGAGATCTGTTTGGCGTTGCCGGAATGGTGCTTGGTGTACCTGTATTTGCATGTATTTATGCGCTTGTTGCAGTACTTCTTCGTGACGGTTTAAGAAGTAAGAATCTTTCTTCCGATACAGAAGATTATCATCTTTTGAAGGGCTTTGATCTGGAGACAGGAGAGGCACTTTATAAGGATAAAAATGATACTAGAAGAACCATCAAGCACAGAAAGAAGGGACCTATAACTAAGAGATGGTTTGTTAAGGAAGAAAAGATATCTGATATAGAAGCTGAGTGGAAGGAAAAAGAGGAAAAGAAGATAGAAGAGAAGGAAGAAAAAGAGGCTGAAAAACGAGAGAAAGAAGAAAAGAAGACAGAGGAAAAATAGGATAATAAAGATAGAAAAAAAGGACTCATAGATAGGGAGGTAGAGTTATGGCTAAGGGATGTTACAGCACCAATCAAATTTTAGAGTGGATGGGTTATTTTGCACAGAAGATGGAGGTAAGACCGGAAAAGATAAAGCTTCTTGATATCTGTGGTAAGATGAAAAATGTTGTTCCGGTAGTTGAAACCAACAAGAGAGTTTTAATATTTGCAGATGAAACTCATGAGGATTTATTTTATGAATTATGGGAGATTGGCTTTGGCGAGCTTGATATGTGGTATTCAACCGGTATCGAGGTAAATGCGCTTGTTAAAAAATGTAAGATTAAAGAAGCTATTAATCATAAGATTACAGAGCCGACAGTTATATTTGTACTCAATGAAAAGACCCGTGAGTCCTATCGTATCGGTATGAAAAATGAGATGTTTTCCAAGGGTACAATCAAGTATGTAGGAAATGAAATAAGAGCCGTTATCATGAGTATGCTAGATGTGGATGCACAGGATACCATATGCCTTGTAGATGCGGAAAGTATCGCTATAGAAGCTGCATTTGTTGCAGGTGACGGTACGATAATCTGTGTGGAAAATGACCGGGGTGCCAAGGAAACCATGGAGGATAATGTCAAGAAATTCGGTGTACACAATGTTCAGATTATCTCTGATTTGGGACCTGAAAATATGGCTAAGATACCGGTTCCGAGACTTTCATTTATAGTTGCAAACAAGCATCTTGAGGAGGATATAGTTAGACTACTTGAGAAGAATCCTAAGATGAAATTTGTATTGTATACCTTGGAGTTTAATGTGCTTTCGGGCATCAAGGATTTATTTGAAAAGTATAACATAAGTAATCTTGAGGTTACCCAGATTACTGTTTCAAAAACCGACAGAAAGAGCATGCTGGTGACACAGCCGTCTCCTTGGCTTATAACCGGCGAGGTACTTTAATATGGCACTTGAAAGCTTACCAAAGGATGCGATTATGCTGCTTAGCTTCGTCAATACGAGACTTAGGGATGACGGGATTGATTTGGACAGCTTATGCAGTCAGTTTGATGTATCAAAGGATGAGATTGTTAAAAAGCTTGACAGCGTAGGTTATACTTATAATGTTGAGTTAAATAAGTTTATATAATATATAAAATTATTGATACAAGGCATATTTGCCTTGTATCATGTTTTGATATAATTACTAAATATTTAAAAGTTTTGGAGGAAATGAAGTTATGGCTGGAAGCTACAACCACAAGCTGATTGAAGGAAAATGGAATAAGAAATGGGAGGAAAATCCTGTAAATGTGGATGACGGCAAGAAGGAGAAATATTACTGCCTTGATATGTTCCCTTATCCGTCAGGAAACGGTCTTCATGTTGGACACTGGAGAGGCTATGTTATCTCTGATGTTTGGAGCAGATATAAGATGATGCATAACTATTATCTTATTCATCCGATGGGATGGGATGCATTTGGTCTTCCTGCAGAGAACTATGCGATAGAGCATGGTATACATCCATCTATTTCAACAGCCGAAAATATAAAGAATATCAAAAGACAGATTAATCAGATTGCTGCTATATATGATTGGGACAGAGAGGTAAACACTACAGATCCTAATTATTATAAATGGACACAATGGATTTTTGTTCAGATGTTTAAGAAAGGTCTTGCTTATGAAAAGGAGATGCCGATTAACTGGTGTCCTTCTTGTAAGACAGGTCTTGCAAATGAAGAGGTTGTAAACGGTAAGTGTGAGAGATGTCATTCTGAGGTTACCAAGAAAAACATCCGTCAGTGGATGCTTAAGATAACTGCTTACGCTGAAAGATTATTAGCAGACCTTGACAAGCTTGATTGGCCTGAGAAGGTTAAGAAGATGCAGACCGACTGGATAGGAAAGTCCTATGGTGCAGAGGTTGATTTCAAGGTGGACGGCAAGGATGATGTAATCACTGTCTACACTACACGTCCGGATACTTTATGGGGCGCTACATTTATGGTGCTTGCACCAGAGCATGAGCTTGCAGCTTCACTTTCAACTCCTGAAACTAAAGAAGCGGTTGATAAGTACATTTATGAGGCATCTATGAAGTCAAATGTAGACAGACTTCAGGATAAGGACAAGACCGGTGTATTTACCGGAAGCTATGCGATTAATCCTTTAAACGGTAAGAAGACTCCTATATGGTTATCGGATTATGTACTTGCTGATTACGGTACCGGAGCAATCATGTGTGTTCCTGCTCATGATGACAGAGACTTTGAGTTTGCCAAGAAATTTGATTTACCTATAATTCAGGTAATTGCAAAGGATGGCAAGGAGATAGAAAATATGACTGAAGCTTATACAGAGGCTTCAGGAACAATGATTAATTCGGGTGACTGGAACGGTATGGAATCCTCCGTACTTAAAAAGGAAGCACCAGAGATGATAGAAAAGCTTGGCTATGGTAAGAAGACCGTTAATTATAAGCTTCGTGACTGGGTATTCTCACGTCAGAGATACTGGGGCGAGCCAATACCGATTATTCACTGTCCTGACTGCGGTGCAGTGGCAGTACCTGAGGAGCAGCTTCCTGTACTTTTACCTGATGTGGAAAAGTACGAGCCGACCGGTACAGGTGAGTCACCGCTCGCAGCAATTGATTCATGGGTAAATACAACTTGCCCTTGCTGTGGTAAGCCTGCAAAGCGTGAGACCAATACTATGCCTCAATGGGCAGGATCATCCTGGTATTTCTTACGTTATGTAGATAATAAGAATGATAAAGAACTTGTAAACAGAGATAAGGCAGATAAGTATCTTCCTGTAGATATGTATATCGGTGGTGTAGAGCATGCGGTTCTTCATTTGCTTTACTCAAGATTTTACACCAAGTTCTTAAATGATATTGGAGTCGTTGATTTTGATGAGCCGTTTAAGAAGCTCTTCAATCAGGGTATGGTCTGCGGTAGAGATAAGGAAACAGGTGCAGCAACCAAGATGAGTAAGTCTCTCGGAAATATCGTTTCACCTGATGATATGGTAAATGATTACGGCTGTGATTCACTTCGTTTATACGAGCTTTTCATCGGCCCGCCTGAACTTGATTCTATCTGGGATGACAGCGGTATGGAAGGTATATACCGTTTCATTAACAGATTTTACAATATGGTTATGGCTAACAAGGATAAGGATGCTGCAGAGACCAAGGAGCTTGTAAAGCTTCGTAACAAGCTGGTATATGATGTTACAACTCGTCTTGAACAATTTAGCTTAAATACAGTAATTTCCGCATTTATGGAAGCAAACAACAAGTGCGTTGAACTTACCAAGACAACAGGTGTTGATAAGGAAACTCTTAAGACTATGGCACTTCTTATAGCACCATTTGCACCACATATCGGTGAAGAACTTTGGGAGGAGCTTGGTGGAACCGATTCTGTATTCCACCAGAGCTGGCCGACTTATTCTGAGGATGCTATGAAGGATGACGAAAAAGAAATCGCTGTTCAGATTAACGGCAAGACCAGAGTTACTGTTATGATTGGCGTAGACGATGCGAAAGATGTTGTAATCGATAAAGCAAAGGCTGCTCTTGGTGACAGACTCGCCGGCCTTAATGTAATCAAGGAAATCTATGTACCTAACAAGATTGTTAATATAGTTGCAAAATAATATTATGTAAACCTCATACGGACTAAATCTGATAAAGAACTGATTTAGTCCGTATTTTTTTATATTCAAACAGAAGTTACATTATTTCTTTTCAAAACAGTGCTTTTATGGTATGGTAGATGTGCATTCAGTGATTGTTGGTATTTTTAAGGAGGATAAATCGTGGAAAAACTTAAGTGTGAATCCTGTGGTGGGGATCTTGTGGTTGATGATGATAAGGAGTATGCTACATGCCCTTATTGCGGAACAAAATATAAATTAAATGATGATGTAAATGTAAATATCAAGATGGATGATGTTATGAAAAATGCAATTGATACCAGAAACGTAGTTGCGAAGCGCTTTTCAAAGGTTATGATTATTCCGATTGTGTTTTTTATAATTATTTTTTGCACTATAGTATTTATGTCAATTAAATCATTTAGAAGTATTAAAGAAGAGGAAGATAAGTCGCGTATTGAATATGAACAAAAGGCAAAGGAACAGGAAGAAGAGTCAAAGAGATATTCATTTAATTTTCAGTTCACCGGTGATAATGGTACGCAAGATGCTTTTTTCCTTGAGTCAACATTAGATGAAATAATTCAAAGCAATAAAACTAATGACAGATTGGTTACACTTGTTTTTGAAGGTAAAGAGGTAACAGATGAGTCTGAGATAATCGAGATTAAGCATTTGCTTGACGGTAAATATGAGGTATCCTTCAATTATGATGATGACGGATACATTGATAAAATAATTGTAGATAAAATTGACTAATGTAAGGTGACAAGGCTCACGTCCCGTGACACAATTGTGACATATGACGTGAATCTTGTCAAAATTTAAGATAAAGAAGCTGTCGCAATGATGAATTAATCATCTGTTGCGACAGCTTCTTTTTCATTAGCGTCAACAGCTTCTTTGTTGGATCTTTTTCTATAATCATCTTTTATAAGCTTGTATACGGTTGCGGTTACAGGTACGCTGCACATGATACCGACGATGCCAAATAAACCGCCAAATACTGTGACTGCGGCAAGTACCCACATTCCCGGAAGATCAACTCTGTTTCCGACAACACGCGGATAGATGATGTTATTGTCAATCTGTTGCAGAGTGATGATGAAAATAAGGAAAATAAGTGCTTTTACCGGTGATACCATGAGTATAAAAAATGCAGAGATACCCATACCAAGAAAGGCACCGATGACAGGAATCAATGCAAAAAATGCAACGATTACACCGGATGTTACGGCATAAGGGAGCTGCAGGATGAGCATTCCAATAATACACAATCCGCCTAAAATACATGCATCGGTTGCCTGTGCAACTATAAAGTTACGGAAGTTGGTTCCAAGCAAGCTAATCAATGAAAGGACTTTTTTGCTGGCAGGAACATAGGTCTTAATGAGACCGGTACATTGTCTGGAAAGCTTTTCTTTATCAACCAGAATATATATGGAAAAGAAAATTCCTATAAATAGATTGGCAATAACTGAAATTAATGCTCCTGCTGAACTGACCAGAAGACTCATGGCACCGCTTGCACCATTTATAACGAAGCTTCCCAATCCCTGAACTGTGCTTTTAATGTTTTCCGAGGATGGCATGGAATTAAGAAGAGTACCGGCATATTTACCAATATATTTGTTAGTTTTTAATTCGTTAAGCATCTTCGGAAGATTATCGCTCAATGATTTAATCATAAGAGAAATGCTGTTTATGAGCTCCGGTATAATAAAATTGATTATACCGACTAAAATCAGAATTAATGTAAGCAGGGAGGTAGTAAGCCCTATTGCCCTTAGTACACCATGCTTTATCTTGCCTTTAAAAAGTTTGGAAAGTCCCTTTTCATATGAGGTCATAATGATATTAACTAAGAAAGCAATAATCATACCGATAATAAGTCCTGATGATGCGCTTAAGAAAAGACCTATAAAGTGAACGGCATTATCCCAGTATTTGAAGATTATAAACATAACAAGTACACAAATACAAATAGGAATGTATCGTTTCACCTTGTGGGTGTTACCTTTTAATGTACTTTCTATATTGTTGTCTGTTGAGGTATTTTTTTCATTAACAGTATCTTCTGAATTATTGTTTTCTAAATTGTTATTATGAGTATTATCTTTTTGAGCATTACTGTTTTTGGTATTACTATTTTTTTTATTTGAATTAGCAGCCATGACTAAACTCCTTATATATTATTGAACAGTATATTAAATATTATAGCCGATTATTTTGGTTGTCAAGAAAAAAGCAATGATTTTATGCTTCCAAACAGCTAATGTTTCTTTTCAAAAATGTAGTTTTGTAGTATGGTAGTTATAAATTTTACTGACAGATTATAAATCTTGGGAGGCATATTATGATATTGGCTATTATCGAAAGCTTTGTACTCAATTTTGTTTTATTGCTTGTGTGTGTTATCAATATACAAAATGGTGCTGTCGGAGGTGTTCACTACTATGAACAACCGGTCAAAGACCGTGTCGTTGAGTTGGGATTAATCACAGAAAAGGAAATTAAGCGAAATTATTCTGTTTCAGGACTTGCATTTGTTTTGGTGCTTCTTATTATAGCTCCGTTAATGGTATTTTGTGTAAATGGTGCAGATACATTTTTTGAAGGTTTTATTCAGCTTACCGTAATGTATCTTTTATGTGGACTGTTTGATCGTGTGTTTATTGACTGGTACTGGGTAGGACATACGAAGGCGTGGGTGATTCCGGGAACAGAAGATTTAATGCCATATATCCATAAGAAGACATGGCTTATAAAAATAATAAGTACAATCATAGGATATCCTTTATTTGCAGCATTGATTTCGTGGATAGTTATATTAATAATTAAATAGTGTTAATTTGATTTCATAGAGCGGTCATTTGATGTGCTCTTACGAATGATTATGATTAAATAAATGGTTGTTTCGATATTTAAGTAGGAGGCAGATAATTTGGTTTCTAAAGTGGTAAACATTTCACAGGAAAAATTAGATGGCATAAAAAGGATTATAGGTGAAGCATTTGTTACAAATGAGTTGTTTCATAACTGGGGTTCGGTGTCTGAACGTAAGGATGATGTCATGGAGTATATGTCGTACTATGTTGACTACGTTTATCAGTCGGGCGAATTATATGCAAATGAGGATATGACAGGCTTTATAGGACTTGAGGACTCGGTAAAAAAACCGATTATGCCACAGATAAAAATGATTTTAAAAATGTACACAAAGATGGAACATTCAAGGATAAAAAGTCTTTTAAAATTTGCCAAGCAGATAGGTAATTCCAATAAGCAGTATGCAAAGAAAAGACATATTGATGCACTTATGGTTTGTGTAGACAAAGAGTGTCAGGGCAAAGGAGTTGCGACAGAGCTCATAGAATTTGCAAAAAGTATGGCTGATGCGAAAGGGCTGCCACTTTTATTTGATACGGATATGAAAGAGTATTCCGAAATGTATCAGCATTTTGGCTGTGAGCTATATAACAGTGTAACTGCTGATAATGGTGTGACAAGATATAGTTTGTGTTATAAAAAATTGTAGTTTTTAACAAAGCATTTTAGGAGGTAAGGTATGTTTTTAGCAATAAGCGGTTCAAATCTTTATATTATTTATATTATTGTTATCATTGTAATAGCTGTTATAGCTGTAAAAAATTTAATCAAGAAAAATAATATAGCAAAAAAGAACAGTGAAGAAAAAATGGGTGAATTAAATGCTTTTATTTTGCAGTATGAGGCATCCAAAAAGGTTGCTGCAGAGAAGGAAAAAGCAGATGAAGAAAAAGAAGATAAGCAACCTGAAAAGCAAACCGAAAAAGAGCAATCCGATAAAACGACAGAAGATGAGTCAAACAATGCTTCTGAAAACAAATTAGATGCAGAAACCATTGTACGTATCAATGCACTTTATCATGATGCGGAAATGTCTGTTGAGCAGATTTCAAGTAAGACAGGAGTTTCTATAGAGCAGATTAAAAAGGTTATAGGATAAAATTAATAAAGGAATAAATTATGGCAGAAAATTCAAAAAAGGTTAAACATCCGTTTCCTCCGCTTTATGATGAGAACTCACAAATACTGATATTGGGAAGCTTTCCGTCAGTTAAGTCAAGAGAAGTAAAATTCTTTTACGGACATCCACAAAACAGATTCTGGAAGGTGGTTGCAAATGTGTTTGATGAGAAAATCCCTGAAACTATCGAGGATAAGAAAAGTCTT
This sequence comes from Lachnospiraceae bacterium, assembly GCA_017469405.1. Taxonomy (GTDB): domain Bacteria; phylum Bacillota; class Clostridia; order Lachnospirales; family Lachnospiraceae; genus Coprococcus_C. The sequence continues at coordinate 26,297 of JAFUGL010000001.1, forward strand.
ATACTCAAGAATCATCTTGCACTTTGGGATGTGATTTCGGAATGTGAGATTACGGGTTCATCGGATGCAAGCATTAAAAATGCGAAGGCTAATGACATAAGCAAAATTTTAAAGGATTCGTCAATTAAAAAAATAATTGTAAACGGAAAAACTGCCGAGAGGTTATATATCAAATATATTGAACCGATTACAGGGATTAAAGCTGTGGTTATGCCGTCTACAAGCCCTGCAAATGCAGCGTGGAGTCTGGACAGATTAATTGAGGCTTGGGCAGATGAACTGATAATTCTCGAAAAAAAGAATTGATAATGTATGGACTTATGAATTGACATTGTATGGATGATTGAACTAACAAATATTATTGTTTTACTACCTAAAAAATGATAAAATTTAGGTAGTATATTTTTTTAGGAGATAAACGATGAAAAAATTATTAAATAATAAATGCTTAATATTGCTTTTTTTATGCATCTTTGCTTTAGTGGGATGCGGTAAGAACAAGGATAAAAAAGATAATACAACAGAAAAAAAAGAAACGACAGAAGGTATAGTGGAGGACACAACAGATGATACAACAACCGGATATACAGAATACGATGATAATGATCCGATTATTCTTCGCATCGGAATGCAACCCGGAGGAGATATGACCCTTGAGGAATTTGAGGCGGCATCTGTTATGTATGAGATATATTCATCCGGAAAGGCAACTTATAATAAATCCGATAAGGAAGTACAAATAAGCGATGAGGATTTTGAAAAGATAGTAGCATTTTGTAATGATGTAATCAGTGGTAACGTCGAGATAGAAGAATATAACGGTGCGGATTTACCGTCCTATGATGTTACAGTTTATGATAAAGATGGTAAGATGCATGGATTGAATTCTTACAGTGACGGATGGATTGTGGGTTCGGATGAGATAATTAAAATCATAACGGGCTATTTTGAAGAGGATGATCCCGTTGATGATGCAAATAAAGAGAATGATCCTGTAGATGATGCAGATAAAGATTCTGATACAGAAGAGGAATATAAATCGTTATATGAGGTTTACGGTGCTAGTAGAGGAATAAGCAATATTGATGACTTAAGTAAAGATTACAGCATAGATGATGCGATAAATGACGGCTGCTTTGTTATAGGAGCAGCAAAGGTCTATAATGATAATCTATATGAAGAATTCATGAAAAAATATGAAGATAAAGAGGAAGCTTATATCAGGGTTGTTCAAAGCACTGATGAAGGTGATGCCGTAATATATGATATCTTTTATATACCTGAATCAAAGGAATGGATGGATGCAGCCTATCCTGACAGAGTATACGTTGTGATAGATTCCACAAGAGATAAGTTTGCTGCTGAAGATGATAGGATGATTAACATGGAAGAATTTGATGGCATTGCAGAATATGAAAGTAATTCGAATCTTTATTGGGTTGTATACAGAGGTGATCCGGAGGATATAGAATTGATGAATATCAATACATTTGTGATTGCAATTATAAATTAAAAAACATAACATGAGGAGGTAGAAAATGGGATCAGTTTCAAAGGTTTATTTTACAAAAGAAATTACACCGGAAAATGGAGTGCGAC
>JAFUGL010000028.1 GCA_017469405.1 Lachnospiraceae bacterium
AACAATAGTAAAGATGATAAAAAAGACGGAATAAAAAAATATTGGTGGGTTCTTCTTATCGTCGCAGCAGGCGGAGCTTATTTTTATATGAATAAAAAGAAAACAGATGGCAACGGTTATGGCGATGATGATGCCGATTCGGCAAAGGATATAGCTTTAGATGGAGGACCTTATAATAGTAATTCCGATAGTTTGGGTGCGGGGCTGCAAAACAGCAATGCCGGAGCAACAACACCTTATACACCGCCTATAGATGATATCTCACCAACTGCTCCGGCAAGTGTATCAACACCGGTTTCACAGCCAAGTACACCATCACCTGCACCGGCAGCAACAAGCTATAAGCTTCATGCAGTAGGTGGATTTATGGATGGCAGGGTTTATCCGTTTGATGGCAAGGAGATAACCTTTGGACGTGATAATTCAGTAAGTATTAAATTTCCTCAGGAGACAAAAGGTGTAAGCAGGGTTCATTGTAAGCTTTATATGCAAGGCGGCAAGGTAATGCTTATGGATTTAGGCTCAAGCTACGGAACTTTTGTTGAAGGAAAAGGAAAAATTCCGGCACAGTCTCCGGTTGAAATAAAACCTGGTGATAAGTTCTGTGTTGGTGAGCAGAAGAATTCATTTGTATTGAAGTTGTAATTAAAGGGTTTAGTAAATGGAAGTTGCAAATAATAGTGTATTAATTGGCATTATCGTGGGCATTGTTATATTGTTCCTGATAATTGCAGTAATTATAAAAATTAAGAAAAAGTCTAAGGAGGATAACGATATGGAAATCGTAAGATGTGAAAAAGGTCATTTTTATGATGCAGAAGCAAATTCAAGCTGCCCACAGTGCGCAGCAGAAGCAGGAGGAGCAGCTCCTTCATTTACACAGGCAGCTATGAGTGGTGGTTATGGTGCAACTGAACCTGCAGGTTTTATGGGAGAGACCATGGCAGTAGATAATCCGGCAGGCTTATTTGAAGCTCCGGGCAGCTCAGCCGGTGGTGTAGAGGATTATGATGGAGCAACCCAGCCTGTAAATATGGGCGGAATTTCAGGCTTTTCTCCTGTAACCGGATGGCTTGTATGTGTTGATGGTCCTGCAAGAGGAAATGACTATAAAATCAAAGCCGGATATAATTATATCGGAAGAGGCGAAGATATGGATATAAGTATCCAGGGTGATCAGAAGATAGGCAGAGAAAGACATGCACTTATCGCTTATGATCAGGAAGAAAAAGTATTCTTCTTTGGACCTGCTGATGGTAAGAGTATCGTTAGATTAAACGGAAAGATGGTTATGACTCCTATGCAGGTTAATTCTCATGATGAGATTACCATTGGTTCAACTAAGTTACTGTTCATACCGCTTTGCGGAGATAAATTTGATTGGAATGAGTGATTATGATTTATAAGGGATATACATATTTTATTGAGATGGAAGATTCTGATGATTCCATAATAAATCTTGGAAAGCCGACAGAGGATAAAACTGAGGATGGAACCGAAGAAGTAACAGAAGATGTTACTGAAGAAGCTTCAACAGAGGAAGAATCTCATGGGCAAGGCCGTAAAGATAAAAAGGATAAGACAGAGGAAGAAACCAAAACTGAAGATAGTACAGAGGATGCTTCCGTAACAGGAGTAGGTCTTACTACGGAGGAAGCTGTAGAGGATACCACAGAAGAGTTGATTACAACAACTGAAGCAACTGAAGATACTGATGATTCAAAGCAGGGACTTAACCTGACAACTGTTTTTGGCATAACCAGTGCAGTTTTATTGCTTATAGTTATCTATCTTGCCGGTGCACTTTCAAAGCTTAAAAATAAGCAGAATAACAATGATGATTCGGATGATGATTATTCTGATTCTTCAAGTGATTTTTCCGGTGAGGTTGATAAAACCGGTCAGAGTGAGATTTCGAATTTATCTAAGACAGCTGAGGACAGAGTGGGTAAGCTTCACAATATCGGTAGAAGAAAGGGCCAGCAGGACAGCCTCGGCCTTACCGAATATAACGGCGGAACTCTTGCTATCGTTGCAGATGGTATGGGTGGACTTGCAGATGGAGACAGGGTAAGTCAGAAGATAGTTATGACTCTGCTTCAGGATTCTACAAAGTTATCAGGCGGTTCACCTGACAATAAGCTCTATGAAATGATTGCTCATGCTAACAGAGAAGTTAATCAGATGCTTGGTCCGGAGGGCTTATATAAGAGTGGTTCCACGCTTCTTGCTGTTATGGCTGAAAAGGATGGTTTCCACTGGGCAGCAGTAGGTGACAGTCATATATACCTTTACAGGGCGGGAAAACTCCTTCTTATGAATCGTGAGCATGTCTATGAGGCTGAACTTATTCAAAAGGCAATAAACGGAGAGAATTCCTTTGCAGAGGCAAAGACCAATCCTAAAAAGAGCGGACTTACCAGCTTTATAGGAATGGGTAACCTGAAATATATCGATGGAAGTATCGATAAGGTTGCTTCAGGCGAAGGCGACTGGATTCTTCTTATGAGTGACGGTGTATTTAATACCGTTCCTGAACCGGATATGTGCAAGCTTTTAAATGATGCACCTTCAGCTAAGGTTGCTGCTGAAAGACTTGAACAGGAGGTCTTAAGAAGACAGAATCCAAAGCAGGATAATTTCACTGCTATAATATTGGAATTATAATTTTGATATTGATATCTGATTCTTAATACTTATATAATAATTGTAAATTTAGTTGTTTAGCAATCAGATAACAAAGGATAAGAATTTTTATTTACTATGTGGGGTAAATGATATGGAGTTATATAATCTTTGTACAAATTGTATGAATGGTTCTACAGAAAGGTATATATGTCCTTCTTGCGGAAAGCCGGCAGATTGGGACACTAATCGGCCTGCTACAGCTTTGCCTGCAAAGCACATTTTAGGTGGACAGTATTATCTTGGAAAGGTTATCGGCTGCGGAGGCTTTGGAATAACCTACCTCGCATGGGATACTAATTACAACAGAAAAGTTGCGGTTAAAGAGCTGTTTCCAAATAAGGATGTAGTAAGAGACCGTAACGGTTATCATATCAATGTTATATTGGGTCAGGAGGATTATGTAAAACATATAAAGAAGCGTTTCCTTGAGGAGGCGCAGGCTTTATATGCATTTTCCTCGGAACCCGATATAATAAATGTTTACAGATTATTTGAAGAAAACAATACAGCATATTATGCCATGGAATATCTGGATGGTATGGATTTAAAATCTACCCTTTTAAAGCGGGGAAAGATGAAATGGGATCAATTATCTGTTTATATGAATATGGTGATTAATTCGCTTAAGTCAATTCATGCAAGAGGACTTATTCATAGAGATATAAGTCCGGATAATATATTTCTGACTACAAACGGCAGAGCCAAGCTTATAGATTTTGGCTCACTTCGAAGCTACAATAATCCAAATGGATTGACAACTATATTAAAACATAATTTTGCTCCATATGAGCAGTATCGTACAAACGGAAATCAGGGACCGTGGACAGATATATATGCTTTGTGCGTTACCATTTATTATTCTCTTGGTGGAGTTTTGCCACCTAAGGCACCGGACAGGATAATGGCAGATAAAACTGTTGATATCAGACAACTTTGTCCGGATATACCTGCAAATGTGGCAAATGCCATACATAAGGGCATGGCAGTTATGCCACAGGATAGATATCAGACTGTTGAAGAGCTTTCAAGAGCTTTATTTGGAAGCAATCAGGTTAATCAATATATCGGTGTTTTGCCGGGTCAGCAGACAAAAGTATCATATCCGCATCTGGAGTTTTTCGGAAGTTTAAATGGTAAGAAATGGTATATGAAACCAGGCTCAAGTATCGTAATAGGCAGAGATACCAGTTGTGATATCCAGTTTCCGACCAATACTGGCGGAGTAAGCCGCAGACAGTGCATGGTATATGTTGATGATGATCAGAAAATATGGATAAAAGATGAGAATTCATCATATGGAACATTTTTAAACGGACAGAGAGTTCCATCGGGTGGATGGCTTGAGGCACAAAGAGGATATGTTATTAGTTTTGGAAAAGAACAGATAAAGATTTTGTGATTAATTTTTTAAGATGAAGGATGAAAATATGGAAGTAAATCGCTGTTTAAACTGTATGGAAGAAATTGAAGATGCGGTATGCCCTAAGTGTGGTTATAATTATTATAAAATATATGAACAGCCACCTATGGCATTAAAGCCTAACACGGTTCTTTCCGGAAGATATCTTGTAGGAAAGATGATTGGTCAGGGTGGTTTTGGAATGACCTATATAGGCTTTGATTTACTTCTTAATATAAAGGTTTGCATAAAAGAATATTTTCCTATGGGAAATGTAAGCAGGGATAATACTGTAAGCAATCTTATAAGGTGGAATTATACCACGAATCAGGAGGAACAGCGGAGGGAAGGCTGTGAAAGCTTTCTTAAGGAAGCCCGTAAGATGGCAAAACTTGATTCCATTTCAGGTATAGTCAGAGTAAGAGATACATTTTATGAAAATCAGACAGCATATATTATTATGGATTTCATAGAAGGAAAAACTCTAAAGCAGTATCTTTCGGAAAATGGAACTATGGATTATTCGACATGTATAAATATGCTTGCACCTATGATGAGCAGCCTTTCTAAGGTTCATGGACAGGAGCTTATTCATAGAGATATAAGTCCCGATAATATGATGGTTACCAAAGATGGCAGTTTGATGCTGCTTGATTTGGGAGCAGCCAAGGATGTAAGTAACGGCAGAGAGGGAATGTCACAGCTTGTAACAAAGAAAGGTTTTTCACCTGCTGAGCAGTATATGGAAAGTGGTTCTGTCGGTCCATGGACTGATGTATATGCTTTTTGCGCAACCATATATTATTGTATGTATGGAAAGCTTATACCTGAGGCGATGGAAAGAGTTATGCAGGATCCACTCACATTTCCGCCACTTCCAAACGGAACAAATCTTCCGGATGACTTAGTAAGCACTCTTATGGATGGTCTTGCGGTATATACCGAAAACAGGATTCAAAGTATGGATGAACTTCTGGCAAGACTTTCACCATATGTTATTAATACCAATCAGGATATGCTTAGTACTATGCAGGCATATAGCCAGACTGCAAATACCAACAGAAAAAAAGAAAAGAAAAGGAAGAAGAAAAAGATTGCAAAGGTTTTGATACCGGTTTTAAGTGTAATGATTCTTGCGGTAGCGGCGGTATTATTATTTTTATTTAAGCCGTGGCTTCCTAAGGTTAAGATGCTTGGAAATTCCAATAGCAATATGTTAAATGACGGCGGATTTGCGATTAAGGAAAAGGAATATGAATATTTCCTTGATCACAATACCAGCCTGTATGTTTGTAAATATGACAGCTACGACGGTTATTTCTATCCTGAAACAGCAGAGATAGTGGCAGATGATGCCATGTATATCAATATCGGTAAGGATAAAGTATATTACATGGTAAATGAAGCTGATGGAATAGTCAGCCTTAACTGCATGGACTTTGATGGAACCAATCAAAAAAGACTCTATGATGGATTGGGTTCATCCATGCTTATGCAGTATGCACTGTTATCAAATGATGAGGAATATTTATATTATGTGAGTATGAATGATAACGGAACCCAGCCGTTTTTATTCAGATATAATATTAAAACCGGCAAGCAGGAAACAATTATTGAAGAAGATATGTGCTGGTATAATCTTTATGGTAAATCAATTTATTATACGATTTTTGACTCAAACAATAAAACGATTCTTAAAAAATGTGATCTGGACGGTAAGCATAAGAAAACTCTTAATTCTAAAGATTACTTGTGTGCAGGCTTTATAGAAAATGACAAAATGTTTCTTTACTCCATAACTGAAGGCGCGATGTGTGAGCTGGATTTTAAGGGTAAGAAGAAAAATGTTTTATATGATGCCAGTATGGATTTATCATATTTCACTTTTGCGTATGGTGACGGCTGGATATACTATGTCGGTGACGACAAAAATACGGTATATCGTATAAGAGAAGATGGTACAGCAAACGGTCAGCTTCTTGAAGGCAAATACATGATATCTATCTGTTTTGTGTTAAATGAGCTCTGGTTCCAGGAGGGAGAGGTTGATGCTGACGGAAATCTGACTCTCTTACGATCTTATATGTGCTATAAGGACGGATCCTCTGTACTTGTTTTGGACGATGCGGATGTTAAGAGGCTTGACAGCGGACTTCTTTATAAGCAAGAGGGAGATGGAATAACCATCTGCGGATATGAGGGTGAAGATAAGATTGTTGGAATTCCTATTTACATAGACGGTCTACCTGTTAATAATGTTGAAATAGAGAATTTTTCAGAGGATAATTATTACTTTATAATTGATGATGCATCTGATTTCGAGTATGAAGAGACTAATGATGGAAATGGTATAATTATTACAAAGTATTTAAATACAATGGGTGTACCGAGCTTTATTATTCCGGATACGATAGATGGCAAGCCTGTTGTTGAGATAGGTAAAGAAGCATTTAAGGAAAGTAATGTTGAGTCGGTGGTTATCCCGGGCAGCGTAGAGAGAATTGATGAAAAGGCATTTTATGACTGTACTTCTCTTGAGACAGTATTTTTAAAGGAAGGCGTTGAAATCATAGGGGTAGATGCTTTTGGAAATACCGCTATATCGGAGATTGAGCTTCCGGAGAGTTTGGAACGCCTTGAGGGTGGCTGCTTTTCAGGAACAAAGTTAACTAAGGTATATATACCTAAAAATGTTACGTATATTTTTGGAACCTCGTTTTGCTTTACAAATTTGACGGAATATGATGTTGATCCTGACAATCAGACATATGCATCCGTTGACGGAGTATTATATTCAAAGAATATGAATGTTTTGATGTCATATCCTTCGGCTAAATCAGGAACTTATGAAATTCCGGCAAGTGTAGCTTCCATTGTGGGTGGTGCATTCTTTGATTGTAATAATGTTACGGAAATAAGTATAGAACCGGGATCTAAATTAACGTATATTGTGGCTGCAACATTTATTGATTGTGATTCTCTTACAAAGCTTGATTTATCTAATGGAGGGGATTCTATTGAGGCAGGTGCAATATATGCCTGCAGGGGTATAAAAGAGATTTATTTTCCAAGAAATGTGGTAAGTATTCCGGCTGAGTTATTTGCTGATGGAACCATGCCGGATACGTTAACTTATATAAAATATAATGCAGAATGTAACTGCGAGGTAGAATGGCCTGAAGGAGTAACGGTTGAAACCTATGAGGTTTCGGAACAGGGAGAGTAATCTTAATATTTTTAAAGGTGGGTGTGATATGGTAGAAGTTGCACAGCTTACAGGACAGGGTGGAAGACCTTATAATGAGGATACTGTAGGATTTTCACAAGAGAATAATCGTACCTGTGTCGTGGTTGCTGATGGTGTCGGCAGCAGCGGAGGTGGTGAGATTGCTTCAAGAGCAGCGACGGAGGCTATAATAGAACAGTTTTTAAATAACCGCATGAACAATGCAGATGAGATGGCTGAGGCGATTCATGTAGCCAACAAAGAGGTTATTAAAAAACAAGACGATAAGGTTCAGATGAAAACTACGGTTGTATGTCTTGTTATAGATGAATTTGAAAATGCCAGATGGGCGCATGTAGGGGATTCGAGGCTCTACAGGTTCAAAAATGGTGAGCTTATATTTCAGACGGCAGATCACAGTGTTTCACAGATGGCAGTTTTTATGAATGAGATAACCACAAGCCAGATCCGATTTCATGCGGACAGGAGTAAGATTTTAAGAGCTCTTGGAAGTGACAGTGCCGAGCCGGATGTGGTGGATGATGTTCATCTTGAGGCTGAAAAAGGATTTCATGCATTTTTACTATGTACGGATGGCTTTTGGGAGTATGTTTATGAGGCGGAGATGAGCAAGATTTTAAAGCAGTCGCATACTCCGGAGGAATGGCTAAACGGAATGAAGCTTATCTTAGACAGCAGAGCTCCTGAAAATAATGATAATTTTTCTGCGGCGGCAGTCTTTGTAGCTTCATAATATATGTGTCCTGCGGGCGTGAGCATAGTACGTCGTATCAAAGAAATGGCATAACAAGAAGATGGGTAGAGAACTAACCATCGATTTGCTAAATCAAAGCACTCAGGTTTTTGCTGTTTGCACGAAACCGAAAACTCACTTCGTTCAAACAGTTCGGTTTCTGAGCAAACACCTGCAAACCATTCGCTTTTGATTTTACGCAAATCGGGTTAATCATTCTCTACCCATCTTCTTGTTATACCATTTCATATTTTTTTGTTGCAAGGCTCACGCCCCTTACGCTCCTTAACATATTCGGTTTTCCGTGACATATGCTTTTTGATGGTTATGTTTAAAAGAATAAAATTGTACTGGAATGTGGCAGGATTATGTGCTATCTTTATGTTTAAGAAAAATAGGTGAGGAATGGAATATGGCAAATGGTATTTCAGATATAAAATATGAAGAATTGGATTTGGTAAAAAAGGAAGTGGCGAATGCTTTAAAGGAGCTTTTGGAGCAGAGCGTATATGAAGAGGGAGATATTCTAATTGTTGGTTGTTCAAGCAGTGAGGTTTGTGGAAAAAAGCTTGGTACCTTTTCAAGTGAGGAGGTCGGCAGAGCTATAGCTGCTACCTTATATGAAGAATGTAAAAAGCATGGTATTCACCTTGCGGCCCAATGCTGTGAGCATCTTAACAGGGCGCTTATTATAGAAAAATCCGTTGCGAAGGATAGGGGCTATGAGAGAGTAAGTGTAGTTCCAAAACTAAAGGCAGGCGGCTCCTTTGCAACAGCTGTTTATGATATCTTACCGGAAGCGGTTGCTGTAGAACATATAAAGGCAGAGCTTGGCATAGATATAGGTGATGTCATGATAGGCATGCATCTTAAGGATGTTGCCGTGCCGGTCAGAATTAAGACTAACACTGTCGGAAGTGCACATATTGTGTGTGCAAAGACAAGACCAAAGTTAATTGGTGGTGAAAGAGCCGAGTATTGTTAGCGGATATGGTTTAGCGGTTGCATAGGTAAGTTAGTGTATTACTTAGTGAATTATTATTTGTTTTTAACTTTTTTTGAGATGCCGGGAGCGATGGATATGCAGATTGTACTTGCATCACAGTCTCCGAGGAGACGTGAGCTTTTAGATAGAGCGGGATTTTTGTTTGAAGTTATTCCGTCAGATAAGGATGAGATTATTACAAAGACTATACCAAGTGAGGTGGTTTGTGAGCTTTCATATCAAAAGGCGATGGATGTATACGAAAGACTTGCAAAAAAAAGACCGTCAGATAAATTTGATAAGGCCAAAAATCAGAGTGGTATGGATACATTTGACAGGTCTTTGAAAATAGGGAAAGAAGATTATCTGGTTATCGGCGCAGATACGGTTGTGGCGTTTGAAGGTGAGATTTTGGGAAAGCCAAAATTTGAATCCGAAGCATATGATATGCTTAAGAAGCTTTCCGGAAAGAGTCATGAGGTGTACACAGGTGTGACTTTTGTATATAATGAAGATGGATTGAAAAGTCACACATTTTTTGAATGTACTAATGTTACATTTTACCCTATGACGGATAAGGAAATTAATGATTATATCAAAACCGGTGACCCGATGGATAAGGCAGGGGCTTATGGTATTCAGGGACCTTGCGGAATATATATCGAAAAGATAGATGGTGATTATAATAATGTTGTAGGACTTCCGATTGCAAGAGTTTATCAGGAGTTAAAAAAACTGGGATTATATGAAGAATCCGGAAAGTAAAATGTTGGAAAGCATGTATTGATATTGAGATTTTAAAATAGCTTTGATTGAGGTCGTAATTTATGAAATGGGGATTTAGTTTTTTAAAAGGGGATATCGTAAAAGAAGAAAGCAGGCAGATGTATGAGCTTTGCCTTAAGAGAGCCGAAAGCATAGGTCGTGCCAATTATATAAGGAGCGAGGGGCGTATTAATCTTGTAGAAATGTATAAAGATGATATGCTTCATTTTCTTGTTTACATTGCATTTGCAGATGGAGATATAAGTCAGGCTGAGATTGATTACATTAATTCACTTATGCGAATGCAGTTTAATGTAGGGCTTATCTCACAGTATGCAGAAGGCGTGGAGTTAAAAGGTGAGAAGATTCTTGAAAAACCGCCTATGTCGCTTGAAGCTTTTGTAAGATCAAATGTTGGTCCTGAAACGGGAGAAGTTAGCAACGGTTACTATGATTTAATTATGCTTTATGTGACTACATTTAATTATATAGGAAATGATCTTATCGCATGCAATGAGGAAATAAAGCAGGGAGAGCTGGATTGTCTGTCTGCTTACATTAACATGATAAGAAAAAATATAGAATTGATTAATGGCAGAATTGAAAATGAGAAGCCAACCATAGCATTTAAGCCGGGAAAGAGATTTGAAGGAGATAAAGCATCTTCTTTTACAGGATATATAAAGGAGACGGTTTTTGATGAGCCTGATACGGATGAAAAAGGCAGCGATTCCGCAAGCTTCGGCAGAAATGAAGATGGATTAAAGGTAAATAAAGGAAATGACAAAGACAGGCTTTCTCAAAGACGCGGTTTAAATGAATATAATTCTGAAAGAGATAGAGATTCATATAATAGTTCTGTGAATTCTTATGAAAGAAGTGATGAAGAAGTTGAAAAGTCGGGTGAAGGTATAGATCCTGATACTTTGGATTTGGCTAAGCTTATGGAAGAATTGAACGGACTTACCGGTATGCAGAGTGTAAAGCGTGAAGTAAATAATCTGGTCAATCTGCTTAAGGTTTGTGAGCTTAGAAGGAAAAAAGGATTAAAGGTTCCGCCTACTACGAACCATCTTGTCTTCTTGGGGAATCCGGGAACCGGTAAAACTACCGTGGCAAGAATTCTTTCAAAGATATACCATAATCTTGGAATATTATCTAAAGGTCATCTTATAGAAGTTGACCGTTCAGGTCTTGTTGCGGGATATATGGGACAGACTGGAGAAAAGGTTATGGAGGTTGTCGAAAAAGCAAAGGGCGGAGTATTGTTTATAGACGAAGCATATGCGCTTTCTTCCAATAAACAGGATGGCGATTTCGGACAGGAAGCTATAGATATCCTCAATAAAGCCATGGAGGATTATCGAGATGATTTAATCGTTATAGCTGCCGGTTATCATGATGAGATGCAGACCTTTCTTGATGCGAATCCGGGACTTCGTTCAAGATTTAATCGAACGATAGAATTTCCTAATTATACGGCAGAGGAGCTTGTTGAGATAATAGTGGAAAGAGCGAAAAAGCTTGACTACAGCTTTGATGAAGAGGCACTTTCCTTTATAAAAAATAAGTTTAAAACGACTCTTATATCGCCACCGCACAACTTTGGTAATGCTCGTTCGGTAAGAAATTATCTTGAAAGGGCGATAAGCAATCAGGCGAACCGCCTCGTCACAGATATGGATATTTCAGAGGATGATCTGATGCTCATAAAGCTTAAAGATGTTGAAGGACTTAAACTTGAGTAAATAAAAAAGATGTGACACGGGGACATGCACCATGGCAAAAATATTTCACAGACTGTATATAAAAATGTGCTTAGCATGGCGTTAAGTATCACGTGCTATGCGAGTACATTTTTATGTACAGTCTGAGTAGCAAGATATGCAAGGTGCATGTCCCCATGTCACATATTAATTGAAGGAAGTTTAGATGAAGAGATATATTGCAGAAGGTTTAACAAGATATTTGGATGAATTTCATAGTGTATGGCATATGCCGGGGCATAAGAGGAAGGCAATTGATTCTTCAAGTGATTATGAGGATTTAAAGCAGGCTTTTGATGGAGAAAGGGATGCTTTGAAAAAACTGGATTTAACTCTTGATATGCTGCATAAATTGGATGTTACCGAGGTGCCGGGACTTGATGATTTGCATAATCCTATGGAAATGATTCTTGAGTCGGAAAAAGAGCTTGCAAGAGTTTATGATACTTTTGCAAGCTATTATCTTGTTAATGGCTCAACCGGCGGTATCTTTGCAGCTATCTCAGCATGTGCATCACATAAGGATAAGGTAATTGCAGCTTCAAACTGTCATAAATCAGTTCATAATATCATAGAACTGCTTGAGCTTGAGGCGGTTTATGTCTCGCCGGAAGGTTTTGAAATTGTCGATGAATCAATTAAAAAAGCCTGTGAAGATAATCCGGATGCTAAAGCTGTTATCATTACAAGCCCTACGTATGAGGGGGTAATTTCCGATATTGATAAGATAAGCAGAATTGTACATGAAGCCGGCATGAAGCTTATAGTAGATGAGGCTCATGGAGCTCATCTTCCGTTTTTTGACACTTTAAAAAAATACTCTGCCATATATAACGGTGCGGATGTAATTATCCAGAGTCTTCATAAGACTATGTCTTCCATGACGCAGACAGCACTGCTTCATGTTATGGATGAAAAGCTTAACCTTAATATAAAAAAATATCTTTCGGTTTTTATGAGTTCTTCTCCGTCTTATATAATGCTTTTAGATATGGAAAGAGCTGTATATATGGCGCAAAACAAATCATATGAGGATTATATGGCAAAGCTTCTTTTGACAAGAGAAGGGTTAATGGGATTAAAACATATAACGCTATTGGATAATCGCAAGGATTTCGACAAAACCAATCATAGTATTAGAAACAATGCTGAAGTGACGAAGGATAAAGTTAGAAACAGTTTTGTAAATGATCCAACAAGAATTGTTTTATATGCAGATGAACCGATAAAAGGAGCAGGTCTTTATAAACTTTTATCGGATGAATACGGCATAGTATGCGAAATGTCAGGACTTGATTATGTGGTTCTTATTTCAACATATTTCGACACAGACGAGGATTTTGATTATTTGTATAATTCTCTTAAAAATCTGGATGATAATTATGATTTATATATAAAAAAAATAAAGAATATTGAAAAAGAATCAAATCAAGTATATACTTTCAATGCGAATTTTAAAGATAAAGCATACATTGAAAGAACAGTAGATATAATAAAGGATTTGGAAGGAGCTACCGCAAAGGATAATATATACGTTTATCCGCCGGGGATTTACATAGTAAAAAAGGGCGAGATTTATACAAAAGAAAGTATTGATGTGCTCATTTCACATGTAAGACAGGGCAGGCAGTTACGTGGTGAATTAATTTGAAAGAATTAACAAAGGGATATCCGGCAAAGGTAATACTATTATTTGCATTTCCGCTTATTGCAAGCTTTATATTTCAGCAGCTTTACAATATGATAGATGCCAAGATTGTTAGTGCTTATGTGGGAACAAATGCTTTTGCTGCGATAGGTGCAACGGCAGTTATATCAAATACAATTGTAGGTTTTATAAATGGTCTTACACAGGGGTTTGCAATCCCTGTAGCTAATTCATTTGGTGCGCAGAACTTTAAGCAGATAAGAAGATTTGTTGCCGGTGCTGTTATTCTTACATTTTTCACAGCAGTTATACTTACCGTTATTAGTGAGATATTTATTAAAGATATTCTTATCGCACTAAATACGACGGATGACATTATGGACTATGCCGTTTCATATGTAAGAATAATACTGGTGGGTATTATATTTACAGCGGTTTATAACTTTTGTACCAATATGCTTCGGGCGATAGGCGACAGCAAGACGCCGCTATATTGTCTTATTATCTCCGTTGTTCTTAATATCTTTCTTGACCTTTTGTTTGTAAAGGGATTTTCATGGGGGATAGAGGGAGCAGCTTATGCAACCATAATTTCACAGGCGGTTGCCGGTTTTTCCTGTCTTTTTTATATGGTTTATAAGTATAAGGATATTCTTCCGAAAAGGGAAGACTTTGCGGTTACGGGTAAAGAGTACTCAAACCTTATAACAACCGGTCTTGCTATGGGACTTATGTCCTGTATAGTAAATATCGGAACTATTATACTGCAGGGTGCGATTAATGGTTTGGGAACGGCGATTATAACTGCTCATACTGCGGCAAGAAGATTATTTGATATATTGACCATATTTTTATACTCTATCGGTATTGCCATGACTACGTATGTGAGTCAGAATATGGGAGCCGGAGAGATAAAAAGAATAAAACAGGGGATATGGCAGGCACATATAATAGTCACTGTTATAACGACTGTGTTGGTGGTAATTTGTTTTACATTAGGGCGTTTAATCGTAGAATGGATAACCAGTACAGACAGTCCGGATATAGTTGATCCGGCTGTGATGTATATGAGAATAAGTGTATTGTTTTTTTATGTGCTTGGTCCGCTTTTTGTCATGCGCTGTTCTCTGCAGGGCATGGGTCACAAGGTCATGCCGGTGGTTTCAAGCATAACTGAGATGTTGATTAAGATTTTGTCGGTTATATTTCTTGTACCGAGGTTTGCATATAAGGGTGTTGCATTTACCGAGCCTATAAGCTGGGCTTTGATGGCGGTCATTTTATGGATAGCTTATTTTATGGCATTGCCCGGGCTTGCGGCAAAAGAGGATATAAAAGAATCATAGTATTTTAATGAAAAAATAAAAACTTTATAATATTTATTTTTCATGTTATAATATAATGTAATTGCTTTATGAACGGCAAAATAATAAATATATATGGAAAGGATTATTTAAAAATGAACAAAGGTTTTGATGCTTTACTTGCAAAGATCAGTGAATGCAGCATGAAAAAGGTTTCTGTTGCAAATGCACAGGATGATGCGGTTCTTGAGGCTGTAAGAGCTGCAAAGGATAAGAATATTGCAGATGCAATTCTTGTTGGTGATGAGGATAAGATTAAAGAGATAGCGGCTTCAAAGAATATTGATGTATCAGACTTTGAGATAGTAGATGTTAAGGATATGATCGAGGCTGCCAGAACAGCTGTTAAGCTTGTACATGATGGTAAGGCTGACATGTACATGAAAGGTCTTATTGACACAAAGGACTTTTTAAGAAGTGTTCTTGACAAGGAGGTTGGTTTAAGAACCGGTAATCCTCTTTCTCACGTTGCAGTTTTCGAGGTAGAGGGATATGACAGACTTTTATTCTTGTCAGACGTTGCATTTATTCCATATCCTACTCTTGAGGATAAGGTTGGTATAATTAAGAATACTGTTGAGGTTGCACAGGCTTGCGGTATTGCCTGCCCTAAGGTTGCACCGGTTGCAGCAGTTGAGGTTGTAAATCCTAAGATGCCTGTTACCGTTGAGGCAGCAGAACTTACCAAGATGAATGAGGAAGGACAGATAGAAGGTTGTATCGTCGACGGTCCTCTTTCACTTGACCTTGCCATCGATCCGGAGGCAGCAAGACATAAGGGTGCTACAGGACGTAAGATCGTTGGTGATGCTGATGTAATCTTATTCCCTGATATTCATGCAGGTAACCTCGTATATAAGTGCCTTGTTCATACTGCAAATGTTAAGAATGGATGTATTCTTACAGGAACCAAGGCTCCGGTTATCCTTACTTCACGTTCGGATGAATTTGAGACAAAGGTTAACTCTATCGCACTTGCAGCTATCGTTGCTGAAGAGCTTAGCAAGACAAAGTAACTTTTGTGAAGATATAAAACTGTGCTTAAGATATTAGCATAGTTTCTAATATAAAGAAAAAGCATGCATGAAAATATATAGCTTTGTGCAGCATAAATAAAACTATATTTAAAGGAGACAATGATGGGATATAAATCACTTATTATCAATCCGGGTTCAACTTCAACAAAGATAGGTGTATTTGAAGATGAGAACCTTTTATTTGAACAGACTTTAAGACATGCAACCGAAGAAATTGCTAAATATGATTCAATAGTTGCACAAAAGGATTTCCGTAAAGAAGTTATTACAAAGGTTTTGGCTGACAATAATTTTGATATCAAGACACTTGATGTAGTAGTCGGCCGTGGTGGTTTGCTAAAGCCTATACCGGGCGGAACTTATGAGGTAACAGATGCACTTATCAAGGATCTGGTTGAGGCTAAAAGAGGAGAGCATGCATCAAACCTTGGTGGTTTGATCGCAAAGGAAATAGCAGATGAAGTAGGTGTTCCTGCTTACATAGTTGACCCTGTAGTAGTTGATGAGCTTTCAGATGTCGCAAGAATTTCAGGACATCCGGAGATGCCAAGAACAAGTATCTTCCATGCACTTAACCAGAAGGCAGTTGCAAAAAGATATGCTAAGGAAAAGGGAGTTCCTTACGAATCACTCAATCTTATAGTAGTTCATATGGGTGGCGGTGTTTCTGTCGGAGCTCATAAGGATGGAAAGGTTGTAGATGTATTTAATGCACTTAATGGTGACGGTGCATTTTCACCTGAAAGAGCAGGAGCTATACCAAATGGTGAGCTTGTTAGACTTTGCTATTCAGGAAAGTATACAGAAAAAGAGATGGTTAAGCAGCTTGTCGGTAAGGCAGGTTACAATGCTTATCTTGGAACAAATGACCAGAGAGACGTTGAGGATCTTGCATTTAACAAGAATGATGCTAAGGCTAAGCTTGTTATGGATGCTTTTATATATCAGGTTGCTAAGGATATGGGAGCTCAGGCTACAGTGCTTTGCGGTAAGGTAGACCAGGTGATTCTTACAGGTGGTATAGCTTACTCTGATTATGTTGTTGACGAGCTCAAAAAGCGTGCAGGATTTATAGCACCATTTACCGTATATGCAGGTGAGGACGAGCTTCTTGCATTGGCACAGGGTGCTTTAAGAGTATTAAATAAAGAAGAGGATGCTAAGGTTTATTAAGAAAGGGGAAAGAATTAATGGACAATAATTTTGGCAATGGAAATTATGACCCAAATCAAAATCCGCTTAATATGACCGGTGGACAGCCGATGGATGCGGGTATGACACAGCCGGTGAACACAGGCTTTAATCAGCCAATGGACGCTAGTTTGACACAACCAGTAGATGCGGGCATGACACAGCCGGTGAATACAGGCTTTAATCAGCCAATGGACGCTAGTTTGACACAACCAGTAGATGCGGGCATGACACAGCCGGTGAATACAGGCTTTAATCAGCCGATGGATGCTAGTCTGACACAGCCGGCAGGAAACACAGGCTTCAACCAGCCGATGGATGCAGGTATGACACAGCCGGTAGGAAACACAGGTTTCAATCAGCCGATGGATGCTGGTATGACTCAACCTGTAGGTGCAGGCATGACACAGCCGGTTTCTCCGGATATGAGCTCACAGTTCGCCCAGATCAATCAGCAGAATATGCAGCAGTTTGGAGGAAATACAGGCTTTAATCAGCCTATGAATACAATGACTCAGCCTGATGGCAAGAAGGCTAAGAAGCAGAAAGGCCCTAAGAAGCCTTTAAGCGGTGGAGCAATCGCAGGAATAATAACTGCTTGTGCTGCTGTTGTTGCGCTTGTTGTCTGTGGCATCATCTTCCTTCCAAAGGTATTTAAGACACCTAAGGAAAAGGTTAAGGATGCATTTGAAAAAACATTTACAAAAACAGATAATACAGCTGATTTCAGCAAGAAGTATATAGAAGAAGGCGGAGAGACAAAGATTAGTGCCTCTGTTGAACAGATTGAAGGTCAGGATGTGCCGGCAGATTTCAGCATAGATGTAATATATGCACCTTCAAACAAGCTTATGAATGCCAACGTTGATTTAAATGTATCAAATGACAGCATCCTTAAGCTTAATATAGTAGGAACAGAAACTAATACATACATTTATGCTCCTGATCTTATAGACGGATATTTTATGCTTCCAAATGATGACTTTGCAAATAAGCTTGCAAATTCAGAGCTTGGACAGATGATGAACATTGATGCAAGTCAGCTTAGTAATGTAAACCTTGATTACTTCAGTGCTCCTACCACGGTGGTAGATGAGAGTTCAGATTCGGTTGATGATCTTTGGGATAAATGTGAAGTTGAAAAAGATGGTAAAGCAACCGTAAGTGTAAATGGTAAGAGTGTTAAGGCTAAGAAATATATAGTTACTATTCCAAAGGATGTTTTACTTGATGAAATCGAAGCTGCAGCAGGTACTGCATTAGATCAGTATGCATCACAGTATGGTTTGAGTACCTCTGATCTTAGAACTTCGATATCAGCTGTTCTTGGCGGTGATATAGTAGCAAATGTATATGTTAAGGATGATAAGGTTGTTAAGGTAGAATGCAAAAATGAATCCGGAATGGTCAACTATGAGATTTGGTTGGATTATGACAGCGATGAGATAGCAGGAGAGGTTAAGCTTTCCATGATGGGTGAGCAGATATCCATAAAGGTTGATGTTAAGGATCCTGAGGGTAATCCAAATGGTTCCGTAAATGTAAACTACCTTGGAGAAATCTATGATGTAAACTTTGACACAACTGTTATAGATAAGAACGATGAAAAGGGTGCAGATATAAATATTGAAGCAAAATACAATGCAGAAACTCTTTTCAAGGGTAAGGTAAGCTTCAACCAGAATCTTAATAACAAGTCAGCATCAGATATCGACAGCTCAGTTAAGGTATATGATGTATGTGCTATGTCACAGCAGGATTTAATGACAGCGGTACAGGAAAATATGTACGCTATAAATGAGTGGGCAACCAGAGTATCACAGAATCCAATCCTTTCAGGCATATTTGGAGGTTTTGCAGGTGATATCGGTATGGACGATTATGATGATTATGATGATGATTGGGATGATACCGATGATGATGATTTGGATGATGCAGATAATGACACCGATGATGTAGGTGATATGACTCTTGTTGATTCAAACGGAATCAGTGTAAAGATTCTTGGATGCTTAGATGGTTTGGAATGTGATTATTCAAGTGAGTATTCAGTTGATTTTAGAGATAACGACTATAATATATCTGTTGAATATGAGCTTGAAAATTCATTTTGGTATGACTCATCATTTGATGTAGCAAATGATAGTATGTACATACCTGAAGATGATGAATATTCAACCTATGAATTCCCTGAACAGGAGTTGGGTGCATCCCTTGACTTTGAAGATACTACAATTTACTACTCGATTGTTCATACAATCGAAACTTATAAAGACGGTGGTTGGACATCAGAATACAAGAGATATAAATTTGTCAGAGATGTAGCTGACGGTGTTTATTTGGTAGCGGATGTTTACGTTTATCCTGATTCAGATAAATGGAACGCATCAGCAGAGGAGCTTGCTCAGGTAATATCCTCACAGTATTTCAGTGTTCAGTAAAAATATATACATTTTTTAATAAACAAATAACGCACGTTACCATATGGTAATGTGCGTTATTTGTTTATAAATTATGCAATCATCAAATTGAAATGAAAGATGGCACAACTAAAATTGTATTAAACGCTGTGGGTACAGCAGCGGTCTTCGAGGGCAAACTGGCCGGCGATACTCTGACCGTATCGGCTACAGGTACATTTGATAATGCAAATGTGGGCGAGAATAAGACTGTAACAATTACCAATCTTATTCTTGATGGAACAAGCAAGGATGATAAATCACAGGCGATAAGATGAACATAGGTATAATCATTATGCTTATGGTTGATTCGGCTATGGCAGCACTTTATCTGACACTCAGAAGGAAAATGATTAAGTAGCATATTGGATAACCGTATAATTGCATATATAAAAAGGATATATATAAATCAAAGGACTGTGTAACTATCATATAAGATAGTTGCCGGTCCTTTGTTTTTATTGATATTTCAGTCCTTTTGTGTTAGAGTTTAGGAAAGCGTTAATAATGATTTTAGTGCTTTCATGAGGAGGTGTATATCGTGAAAAAGATTGGCATAGGATATGAGGATTACAAAAGATTTATAGATGATGATATGTATTACATTGATAAGACTATGCTTATTCGTGACGTTGTAGAGAATGGCGGAGTAGTAACACTGTTTACCAGACCGAGACGTTTTGGTAAGACACTTGCCCTTTCTATGCTTCGTACATTCTTTGAGCTTGAATACGATTATGATGGAAATGTGATAGATAAGAAAAGGTATTTTGAAGGAAAGAAGATTATGAATGCCGATGATAAGATACTTTCCATGATGGGAAAGTATCCTGTAATCAAGCTTTCACTTAAGTCGGCGAAACAGCCAAATTTTAAATCTGCGGCATTGCAGCTTAGGGATGAAATCGCATCAGAATTTAATCGTCATATATATGTAAAAAACTCTGATGCACTTACAGAAGAAGAAGTAAAGATTTTTAATGAGCTTTCAGCTACTAAAAAAAGAGAGGATTTAAGGAAAGAGGAGGATTTTAGAGAAGAGATAGACAGATATGCAACAGCACTAAAAACTCTATCCGTATGTCTTAAAAAGTATCATAATGAGAACGTAATAATACTCCTTGACGAGTACGATGTACCTCTTGAAAACGCATATTATGAAGGCTTTTACAAAGAGATGATTGGCTTTATACGCTCCTTGTTTGAATCGGCACTTAAGACCAATGATGCTTTACAGTTTGGTGTGGTTACAGGCT
>JAFUGL010000047.1 GCA_017469405.1 Lachnospiraceae bacterium
AAATGATTTACAAATGTCACCTTACTATGTTCTACCTTATCACTCTTTGGAAATGTTTTATCCCATTCAGTTACCAATTTTAATTCTTCCGTTTTCATCATGATTATATACCTCCATATGCTATAAACAAAAAATCAAATTAATATATTACTTCATTACATAATATAACATCTTGTATAATCATTTGCTAATTGTTATAATGAATATCATGATATTCCTTTTAGGCATATCATATAGCAATGAGCAGTGCGTAGCATTTCGAGTTCACTGCTATAAAATATACACTGCTTAATCAGGAGAATCCTCATGGAAATACGAACTTTAAGATACTTTCTTGCCGTAGCAAGAGAAGAAAATATGACCCGCGCTGCAGAAATACTGCATGTTACACAGCCCACACTTTCAAAGCAGTTGAAAGCCTTGGAGGATGAGCTTGGGAAGAAATTGTTTACCCGTCATTCCTTCAGCATCAAGCTTACTGATGAGGGAATATTACTCAAAAACCGTGCAGAAGACCTTGTAAGTATGGCGGATAAGATAGAAAAGGAATTTGTCGCTCTTGATGATGTTACCGGAGGCGACCTTTACCTTGGACTGGCAGAATCATATCAAATCAGTCTTCTTGTCAGAGAGATAAATACATTTAAGAAAAGCTATCCCGGACTCAGGTATCATATCACCAGTGGTGATACGGAACAGGTTGCCGAAAAGCTTAATAAGGGTTTGCTTGATTTTGCTGTCCTTGCCGAGACCCCTGATTCATCTAAATATGAATCTCTCGTATTTCCCGAATCTGATATCTGGGGAGTTGTCATGCCCGCAGACTCTACCCTTGCGAAAAAAAAGGCCATCCGTGTGGATGACCTTATCGGTTTACCATTATTTTGTTCAGGTCAAGGTTGGGAAAAGGATATACCAGGATGGGCTAAAGACAAAATGGATAAGCTGCATCTCGAAGGCTCTTTCCGCCTATCCTATAATGCATCGCTTTTCGCAAAGGAACATCTCGGCTACCTTCTCACCTTTGATAAGCTGGTAAATACCTCCTTGGAGAGTGGACTGGTATTTCGCCCACTTACACCTAAGCTTGAAACCAAGCTGTATCTTATATGGAAAAAACATCAGGCATTTTCACCGATAGCAGAGAGGTTCTTAAATCAGATGCGTCAGGCTCTGTCCTGATAATATGCGTTACCTCTATGCTGTCATTCTCGGCTCTTTTATCTTATAAAATGTGTCGGCTGCCATTCTTCTTTTTCAGGCAAACCGTATTTTTCCTTTCCAAGCTCGATACTCTTCATAAGAAAAGTCATGTTTTTCGCAAGGACTCTCATTGTCTGAAGACCTTCTGCATCCTCTTTTGCCTGACCCGGTTCTCTGCCGTGCACGCTGTTCCAATACTGACTTGATGCCACAGGCATTCCACAGATTGTAAAATACTTATTAAGCTCATCAAAGGTTGCAGATAAACCTCCACGTCTCGCAACAACAACACTTGCACCAACTTTCATAGTCTTATCAAAATGTGTACTGTAAAACAATCTGTCAAGACAGGCAATCAAAGTTGCATTTGCCGAAGCATAATAAACCGGTGAAGCTACCACAAGGCCGTCTGCCTCCTCAAACTTAGGTGCCAGCTCATTTACCACATCGTCAAATACGCATTGTCCCTTCTTAAAGCAGGTTCCACAGGCTATACATCCACGCACATCCTTATTTCCAATCTGGACAACCTCTGCTTCTATGCCCTCCGCCTCAAATACCTTTACCATCTCATTAACTGCAATGGTTGTGTTTCCGTTTACTCTCGGACTTCCGTTAATAATTAATACTTTCATCTTTTTTCCTCCCTGCAAATCTAAGCCTTATTAAACTTATCCTTGCCCTGCTTACATCTCGGACATTTCCAGTCCTCCGGCAGTTCTTCAAAAGCAACACCTTCATGCTCATCAGGATCATATATATATCCGCAGATGGAGCAGACATACTTACCTGAGCTTTCAGTTTGACTTAAATCCACTTCGGCAAATACTGTCGGAACAGGATTATCCAGATCCATCACTCGTTTTGCTTCCAGATTCTCATAGCCTTGCGGAGTATGAGTTCCCATATAAACAGTCGGATGATTACGGACAAATTCCCTTACTCTGTCAAGGGTATCGCGGGCTGCAGGAAGATTGTCAAATACTACAGAGAGCTTGTTTTCATAAAGAGCTTCATCCACATAGGTGATATCTGCTTCAAACATATAGAACAGACCATCATTTTCAGCAATCACAAGGCTGTTTCCGTTTGTGTGTCCTTTTGCTTTTACAAGGTATATACCATCCTGAATTTTCTGGCTCTCAGGGAAATTGTAATATGCTCCATCCGTAAAGCTTACAGGAACAAAATTATCTATTCCCTGAAGCTCATCGGCAGAAAGCTCTTCCTCATTTACA
This sequence comes from Lachnospiraceae bacterium, assembly GCA_017469405.1. Lineage (GTDB taxonomy): Bacteria > Bacillota > Clostridia > Lachnospirales > Lachnospiraceae > Coprococcus_C. Next base: position 2,442 of record JAFUGL010000047.1, read on the forward strand.
TATATCTTCGCATTTGGGAAGGATTTCAGTTCTCCCGAATGGTCACCATGCTTATGTGTGAGAAGTATCTTCGTTACCTGTTCCGGCTTATAACCAAGAGCGGCAAATGCCTCCATATAACTGCAGATATCCTTTCCGGTGTAAATGATACTATTTTCATCCGGTACCTCTTCCGGAGTTCCTGCCGGCAAACCCGTGTCCACAAGAATCACATCATCTCCCGTATCGATCAGATAATTCTGAAGACTGCCACGATACTTTACCTTGGAATCAAACTTGTCTGCTCCTTCCTCGCCTCCAAATACAAAAGGCTGTGCATAAAATCCATCCTTTCTGAATTTAACTGCTTTAATTTCCATTGTAATCCTCCTTTACATTTTCTTTTCCATGCTTATAAGCAAGTGATTTAAAAGTTCTTGAAGCATCAGAAGATCCTCCTCCGGAAGCGGTATACAATCCCGGATTTCCCCGGGTACGCTCTTTGCCTTTTCCTTCAGATTCCGACCTTCCTGCGTCAATGTAATATATAGCTTTCGCACATTCCCATCAGGCTTTATCCTGTTTATAAGACCTAATCTCTCCAACCTTTTCAGAAGCGGTGCAAGTGTACCCGAATCAAGATGTACCTTCCTTCCAAGCATCCCTTCAGTCATATCGCCATGTTCCCACAGCACCATCATCACAAGATACTGGGTATATGTCAGGTTTAACTCGGAAAGAGGTTTACGGTACTGCCTGACTATTTCCTTTGCACAGGCATAGAGTGGAAAACAAAACTGATCTTTAAGCCGTGGGACATCATCTTTATTTAACGTCTCGGTATCAGTCATAATATAACTCCATAATTCATTTATCTTTACAAAAAAGGCTGGCGCGTATTGCCACGTCAGCCTCTTCATTTTCTTGCTTCTCTGCTGTTTACAAATTAAATCTAATCAGTAAACCATGTAACCGTCTCTTAATCGCCGAGTTGTTCAATCAGATAGTTATCGTAACCAATCTTTTCGATAATTCCCAGATGCTTTGCTACCCATGCACGATGGTCTGACTCACATTCAACAAAGCTTTCAACCAGCTTTCTGGTAATGGAATCATCTGTAAGAGCAGCTGCAACCTTTTCAAGCTCTTCAACACCCTTCTGCTCTCTGAATCCGTCATCCCAATCCTTTAAGAGATCTTTAATTTCACAGAAAATAGGCTGCTCGACACATCCAAACACAGGCTGTCCGCCAAGCGCAACGATTCTTTCTGTACATTTTATAGCTTCTTCCAATTCTTCTTCTGCTTCTTCTTTACAACGATCTGCAAACTTTCCAAAGCCCTGCGCACGGAAAGTCGCCTCATGGATGTAGTCTGCCTGTGAGCTGGAATACCATGCAATCGCATAATCGTTGAGCATCTTGATTTTTTCATCTAATGTCATAATAACATACCTCCAAAGTTTTTTAAACGTTAATTGCTTGTTGTGCACAACTAAATATTAATTGAAGGTCTGTTTCAAGTCACGTTATAATCCAACTCATTTATAAAATTATTTAACAGATTGATAAAAATATAAAGTTTTTAATTCAAATTTACTCGCAAATATATGGTCTTAGCACTTCAGGGATGCTCTCTTCCATCAGATTGGCTACCTGCTCATAGGTTAAATCGTTTTTTTCTATGAGCCAGTCATAGAGAAACTGATTTGTCCCATAACAGAACATTTTCACAACAGCATCCAAGTCCTGTGGACATTCGCTGACATTAAGCTTTTTCTTAATCTCATTTTCTATAAACCGTATATTCATATCAGACATCTGAAATAAAAATGAATCCCTACCGCTTGTATGCTTAAGCGCATTTACCATAAATTTCCGGTTTTCATCATAAAATCGCATGCCGTCCAGAAATGTATCCTTAAATACATAACCGTTCCTTCCAACCTTACTGATATTCTTTCCGGTTTCTTGTGCATAGATCCAGGCAATCATATCATACTTATCCTTGAAGTACCTGTAAAATGTAGGCTGTGTCACATCACAGTTATCCACGATATTGGCGATTGTAATTTTGTTTATGGGTGTTTTCTCTGCCAATTCCAAAAAGGAATCTGCCAGAAGTTCCTTCGTAGTTTTTTTCTTCATTTATTCTATCCTGCCTTACAATCAAATTTTTCCTTCTATCAATCCTCAGCCCTATAAAAGATTCAATCTCATATCCGTATATTTTTGAACCTTATCTTCAAAACCCAATTTTTTATATATCGGATATCCTTCATCGGTTGCCATCAGGTCAATGCGACAAATATGATGTTCCTTAGCATATTCCATCATATTGCTCATAAGCTTCGTGCATACTCCTCTGCCACGGTATTTTTCTTCTGTATACACACTAAGCACCTCGGAATCATATCCATTTGGAAGAAATGGATTTGCAGGTTTCTCAATAATAAGAAGATACGCGGCAGCAACAAGCCTGCCCTCCGCCCTTGCAACAAATGCGATCAGTTTCTTCCCGAGTTCTCTCTCAAAATATCCCGGAAGCTGGTCTTGCATACTTTCTTTTTCCTTATCGGTGATAGAGCCAAAATCATCTATCATATAAAGGATTCTAAGCCTTATCAATTCCGGGATATCACTTAAGTTTGCGATATCATATATTATGCTTTCTGTCTCATCGGTAGGAATATCCATCTCACTCTTTTCTGTGACTCTAACACTCTTATAAAGACTGATATGGGCATCTAAATCCTTGAATCCGTTTTTGTGATAGAAATGATAAGACGGTTTATCATTATCTGTTTGAAGAAATATACCGGCCAAACCCTTCTTGCTAATATCATCCTCAATAAGTGAGAGAAACCTTGAACCGATTCCCTGACCCTAATATGCAGATGAGACGCAAAGCTCTTCTATATTGTAATTTGTCCCCTCCCACCAATGATTGATTTTTCCGACGGACATACATACCAGTTTTCCGGCAATCAGCAAACCGTAATTTAATGCGCCATATGCACCGGATATATCCTTCATATATTCATTTAACTGTATACTGTCACTCCAATCATCATTCCATGGTTCGCCGGTAAATGCTTCTTTGTATAGTTCTGCCATCTGTGGAAGATATGATTCATCCAATATAATAAAATCTTCCTTATCCATTCACTTCACCGCCTTCTGCATTCTTAGCATCCTTATACTTTTCAAGAAGATCGTGAGAATACTCTTTCTTCATATCCGATTCTCTGACGATCTTCCACAAAGCCGCTGCTGCCTTCAAACGTTCATTAAATACTTTCGTTGCCTCATCTTCACAGAAATCTTTTACAAATTTATTCCATTGAAGTGCAGACTTATCATAAACAGCATAGGTCTTTTTGCCATAATAAATGTCCAACAGATCGCCCAACGTGAAACTTTCATCTCCGTTTTCCTTTACTGCCTTTACTGTCGCCACCATATCTACATTAAATTTGAAGTTCTCTTCTTCAGTCTGTTGTCTAAAGAACTCTCGAAATCTGTTGCCAAAAGTAAAGCCACACTCTATCAGCCCTGTCTGTAGCGTAAGATCTGTAACAACGTTCTTCTTTTTCCGGCTTTTCAATTTCCTGTCAGGTAATATCTTCTCTCCGGAGAAATACGCTTCAATCACCTTGTTAAGTTCTATCTTTCCGCTTGGTGCATTCAGACCATGCGCCTTGCATATTTTTATCAGTTCATCCCTATACCAGTAATACTTGCTGAACTCCGCATAATCCTTTATATCATCAAATTCAGGTCTATCCATTTATAACAATCCACCCTATATTTTTTTATTTCTGATTTTCAATCATTTTCTTTATCGTCTTATCAAAATCCGATTCAATAGGCTGGGTTTTATTGAATACTTCATATTCAGCATTTGCCTTATCAATCGCCTGCCTATGAGATATTCTTCCGTTATCCTTAAGTATCTTGTATTGACGAAATTCGAGAAAAGCGTTTACACTCTTTCCAAACTCCTCCATCGTGAATACATTCTCACGCTCGATCAGATCCTCAATATAGTCAAAATATCCTGTTACTGCACGTTCCAATTGACGAATCTGTTTCTCATCCAAGTAATTCTTTGCAACCGAAACGTCAGATTTTAGTATTCTGCCATCCGGAGCATTCTTCCAAGTTGTAAGACCCATATGTTCCTTTTCATGATTCGCTGACTCATAAACAATTTCCGCAGCTGTATGATTAGTAATTGCATAATGGAACTTATTCTGAATAGTGGCATAAAAATGATAAGCCATTTCAGAATCCTTTGTATAATCAATACTACACTCTGCAAAAATATCAGTTATCTGCTGCCATATACGACGTTCACTGGCTCTGATTGAACGCACACGTTCTAACAATTCTCGGAAGTAATCTTTTCCGAAGGCTGTTTTACCTTGTTTTAAGCGGTCGTCATCAAGAACAAAGCCTTTTGTCATATATTCTTTTAGAACTGTAGTAGCCCAGATTCTAAACCGTGTAGCTTTTTTTGAGTTTACTCTGTAACCAACCGATATAATAGCATCCAGATTGTAAAACATTGCTTCTCCAGTTTGAGTTTTATCTGGCATAGCTCCATGAGGACTGGTTATTTCCATTTTGGAAACAACCACCTTTTCATCTAATTCCCCTTCTTCAAAAATCTTTTTTAAATGCTTACTAATTGCCGGAACTTGTACTCCAAACAACTCCGCCATAGCCTTCTGTGTAATCCATAGACTATCATTCATTATATATGCATCAACGGAAACATCCCCTTCATCCGAATGATAGAGAACCATTTCCATTTGCTTGTCAAAATCTCTCATAAAAGGTTTTCCTCCTTTTCAAGAATAAACACCATCTCACAGATTATTTAAACTATTCATATTACTCAGATTTTCCGCAAGTTCCGATTTATCTTCAATTTTCCATCCACGTAATATTATGTCCATTAATCTTTCTTTCCTTAAATTTGTCATTTGTTGATCATTCGTATTGACAACAATTCTTTTTTTTGATAAAGTGTAGCCAAAAGAAACGAAGTTTTCTACCGTACAGTTTTTACTCAAGCGGCGTGCTCGTTTCTTTTTTTATTTGCACAATATCATACAGAAATAATTTTCCATTCGCATCACAACGAACCAGCATTCTTGCTCTGAAAATATTATATCTATCAATTTCACCAAATTCACTATAAACAGGGATACCAAACCTTGTATCATATCGATACCATCCGTTTTTTGCTTTATTACCATGGCGGCTGCCATAGTCCGGGAATTCTGCTTTTTTATCTGAAATTTGGATCAATTCACCAATTGCAGTTATCACATTAGCCTTTGCCTTCTCATTTGCTCCTCTAATAGCTTTTGTATATTTTGAATGCGTAAACTCATCCGGAAAATCTGATCCTATATATACCTTTTCTGCCGTTTCGGCAATCTCATAGTATTCCCCGATATATTGCATTAATATCTGTTCTATGTCATCCCAATTAATCAATCTTCTTGACTTAAATAATATATCATTAATCAAGACTATTTTATTTCCGTCCGGATCGGTAACAATGTCAATCTTATCTTTTGCTTTCTTTTTTGCAGTGAAAACCCCTTCAAATTTCATCTGGTACGCCAAGAGTCTCGGGATATATTCCGGCGGAGTTCTCCGACCTGCTTCCCAATCCTCCAATGTACGTACAGGAATACCAGTATGCTCTGAAAACTCCTTACGTGACATACCTGCGCTTTCTCGTAGTTCTTTTATTGTTGTTGCTATATCCATTACCTTCACCTCGCATTGCGTTTATATATTTATAATATATCATATCGCCTCTCAAATCGCAATGCGTGGTTTTATAATATTATTCTTCAAGATGTCTGATTAATATTGGATAAAAAACAAACACTCTCCACATGCACACTGTGACAAAACTGATCCACCACAGCCACCTTCTTAACCTCAAACCCCTTTTCGGAAAGGTACTTGATATCCCTTGCCAAAGTTGCGGGATCACAGCTTACATATACAAGGCGCTTTGGTGATATCTTATCTATGGTGTCAAGTAGTGCTGTGTCGCATCCCTTTCGTGGCGGATCTACAACTATTACATCAGGCTTGATGCCTTCCTTTTCATAAAGTGTCGGTGCCAGTTCTTCTGCCTTGCCACAATAAAACTCTGTATTTGACAAATTATTTAGTAATGCATTCTTCTTAGCATCCTCTATTGCCTGCGGAACTATCTCTACACCATATACCTTCTTCGCCTTTTGTGCCAGAAATAACGATATCGTTCCTATGCCGCAGTACATATCCCATACGGCCTCATTTCCGGTAAGATCGGCATAGGAAAGAGCCTTGTCATATAAGACCTTGGTCTGCACAGGATTAACCTGAAAGAAGGATTGCGGCGACACATTAAAACGAACATCTCCGATGTAATCCGTTATGTAATCCTCGCCGTATATGGTTATGTTTTTATAGCCAAGAATTTTATTGGTTTTTTCTTTATTGATATTTAGACTAATATTTGAAAGCTTGATTTCGCTTCCAGCCTTGTCTCCTAACTTTGATTTATCTATATCAGGATTGTTCTTTGTAGCATCCGTATCCAAATCATTTGATTCTTCAACTTCATTTATGTCAAGCAAACACTTGTTATACTCTCCAACAGCATCGCAAAGTGCGCTAATCAGCTCACTTTTCAATCTGTCATCTAAAGCTTTATCCCTGTTTAATTTTTCACCATTAATAACAAGGCATACACTTAACTCACCAGTCGAAAAACCGACTCTTGTTACTATATGCCTTACCAAGCCCTTATGAAGCTCCTCATTATAGACAAACTGTTTGTCAATTTTATATGCTTCACTTATCCACGCTCTTAAATTTTTAATGATAAATGTATTGATTTTATGTCCTGTGGCGCACTCATCTATATCTATGATTGAATGTGTCCTTCCGGCATAAAAACCGATTCTTATATTTCCGTCCTTATCCACTCCTACAGGAAACTGCATCTTATTTCTGTAATTATAAGGAGTGTCCATACCATATATATCTTCCACAAGACTGCCCGCGTCCTTGATACCGCCAATTCGCTCAAGACAGCTTATAACCTTATTCTTCTTATACTCAAGCTGTCTATCATAAGACATATGCATGAGTGTACATCCGCCACAGCTTCTTGCCTTTGGACATACAGCTTCTACTCTGTAAGGCGAAGGAGTGATTATCTCCATAAGCCTTCCATAGACATAGTTCTTCTTGACCTTGATAATCTTGACCTTAACCTCGTCTCCTACAACCGTGTCCTTGACGAAGCAGGTTATCCCTTTTTCCTCGTCTGACAAATCATTACCAATCCCTGATTTATCTAAGCCTTTTTTTACAAGACTTTTATCTTTTAATCCTGTCTCTATAATATGCCCGATTCCCTCTCCGTCGGAGCCTATATCTTCTATTGTCACTGTATATTCTTCATTCTTATTCATTCTGTCTTATCTCATCCGTCCTATAATTATTATGCTGACTCAATATACCTAATTGCCGATATATTTCGTTATTCATTATATCAAAAATATCATTATATAATTATTCTTCCGCATCCTTATGCAGCTTGTTGTATTGCGGTGGTATATATTCGGATATATTTTCTATCTACTCCTTGCTTCCTATAAGAAGCATGAGCTTACCTTTTCAACATACATATTTTTATACCCCATATATCGCTCAATTAAATAGATACGGCAGGAACTTTCGATATGAAATCCCCTGCCGGTCACTTAACATTTTAGATGTTAATATTTTACACTATTTTTTTATTAAATACAACCTTTATAATTCTTTTATGAACCTTTCAAAATATTTTCTGCCTTCTTCTGTGCACTTATATACACCTGCGCACTCAAGGACCTTTGAAAATACCTTGCCTATCTCATCCTGAACTATCTTGTGGATATTGGATGCATTTATATCATCATAATTTTTCATCCACTCCTTAGCCCAGTCAACGTGTGAAGCAATGCTTTCATCAGATGCCAAATCCTCACCCTTAAGTATAAGCTCCTCCAAATGTGCCATCTCGCCCTTAAGTCTTGCAGGAAGAACCGCAAGTCCCATAACCTCGATAAGACCTATGTTTTCCTTCTTGATGTGATGATACTGCGGATGCGGATGATACTCGCCCATCGGATGTTCGTCTGTGGTTATGTTATTACGAAGTACAAGGTCAAGTTCGAAAAGATCTCCTCTCATACGTGCAATCGGTGTGATTGTATTGTGAGGTGTTCCGTCTGTCTCGGCATAGATAAATGCCTCCTCATCGGTATATGCTCTCCACTTTCCAAGGATATGATCCGCAAGCTCTACGATTTTATCAGCATCCTTTGCCTGAAGTCTTATGGTCGATAACGGCCAGTTAATTATACCTGCATGAACGTCTTCATAACCTGTAACAGTAAATTCCTTCTCATAAGGAGCCCTCACCATAGGAAACTCATAATTACCACCCTGAAAATGGTCATGGCTTAGGATAGAACCGCCAACTATCGGAAGGTCAGCATTTGAACCGGCAGTATAATGCGGAAACTGTCCCACAAAATCAAGAAGCTTTACAAAGGTATCCCTGTCTATCTTCATAGGAATATGCTTATCATTAAATATTATACAATGCTCATTGTAATACACATAAGGAGAATACTGAAGGTTGTAATTCTCTCCACCAAGCGTAATCGGTATGATACGATGATTCTGTCTCGCAGGATGTGAAAAATGTCCTGCATAGCCTTCATTTTCCCTGCATAAAAGGCAGCTTGGATAGCCGGACTTTTTAGCCTGACCTGCCTTTGCTATATCTCTTGGATCCTTTTCCGGCTTGGAAAGATTAATGGTAATATCCAAATCTCCAAACTCTGTAGGTGTCTGCCATTTCTCGTCCTTCTTAATTCTGTCAACCCTTATATAATTTGTTGCTCTTGAAAAATCATAATAATAATCAGTTGCTTCTTGTGGAGACTTTTCAAGATGTGCTGCAAACTCTCTTCTTATAACCGAAGGTGCCGGTGTAAGAAGTCCCATAATCTTAGTATCATATAAATCCTTATAGGTTATAGTATCCTCCGGCATAATCTTTTTCTCAAAAAGGACGAAAAGCATATCATCAAGGATTTCTGAAAGCTGTCTTTCATTTGTTTTAGTACCGCAAGAAGCAGCCTCATTATCGCTTACACCCTCCTCGATATATTCCTGCTCCTCAAATAATTCGAGCAGCTTATTTCTCGTATATGTTTCATCCTCTTTGTCAACAAGTCCTGCATTAACTCCATAAGCTAAAAGCTCATCTATAAGTCTGCTTATCTTTTCGGTCATTTCATAATCCTCCTAAAATATTTTAATCAAGCTTAATCTTATACACGATAAGCTTATATGCAGGAATCATTCATTTGCATATTCACTTACCATTTATTTCACTTAAAATTATATTTTTTCTCTACTTTGCATATAGATAAAAATCATCCCAGGCACCCCAGCCCTTGGCTTGCGCCTTAACCTTAACACCTATCGTAAGCTCGGTGCCGTCCTCAGTTATAACTATATTATCTATCTCAGGATTATCCCATTCCTGCCACTTGGTAACTCCTGTCTTTTGCTCAAGACTCTCGTTACCATACTCCGCATAAAGCACAAAGCTTGCATCATCACCACAATCTCCGCCTTCTATGTATGTTCCGAGAACATACTCTCCGGCATCAAGTGTAACCGTCTGATATACCGTATATTCTATATCCTTTTCAGACCAGAAATGAAGACAATATGCTCCGTCATGAACATTACTTGAATCATCCTTACGGCTTATGATATCAGAGTCTATGTTCCACATACTCATATTCTCATCCTCAAAGCCCGGATTAGCAAGCAGATTTTCCGCAAGAACCTTAACTGTAACAGATACATCATAGCTTTTTCCGTCAACATCTACAGTACCGTCTACAACATACTCTCCCGGTGTACTTGCGTCCGCACCGGCAAGACTGTCCTCTATCCAGCTTACCGGCATATCGGTTACAGTTCCGTCATTATATCTTATATGAGCAACCTCCGGTAAAGCTATATATTCATCAACATTAATTTCTATATTGTCCGCTGTAACATCTGCCACAGCAAGATCAGCAACCGCACCTGTTCTTATATATTTATAAATCTTTGCAGATGCAAGAGGATGTCCGTAGAAATCAAACAATGCTTCATTGTCTACTGCCGAACCGCCATAATATTCGGCTGCGTCCTCATCATAATCCGACGCATAGCTTGCTGCCCAGCCGGAGCCTTTTTCCTCCCATATCTTTTTATTATTTTCATAAACCTCATCAGGATTTTCGGCATCAGCATAAACTCCTACAGGAATCCAAGCCGGCTCCCAATAAAATATGCCTAAGCCTGCATCACCGCAAAATGCAACTGCATTTGCAGCCTCTCTTATGGCATCGCACTGACCCTGCTCGGATACATCATAATAAAATGCATCTCCGGCCTTACCTTCGGACTCCGTATTGCCCGAACCGTCACCATCCTCATAGGTATGTATATATGAGGTCTCAACAATCATTACCTTCTTGTCGTATTTATTGACAATGGTATTTAATATAGCCTTCATGTTTCCGACCTCACCGTGCCAATACGGATAGTATGAAGAAGCAAACACATCATAATCCACACCATACTGCTCAAGATATGAAGCATAAGCAGGATAAGACCCCTTTTCAGGATTGGTAAAATGTATCGCTATGAGAATATCCTTATCGATACCTCTTACCGCTTCGCTTCCTGCCTTAAATAATGTGCACATATCCTCCCATTCCTTTTCACCGCAGAAGCCGGTTGTGGTTTCATTTCCGATCTGAACCATGCCCACATCAACACCTGCATCTATCAGTGCATTAAGAGAATCCTCCGTGTACATTCTTAAAGCAACTGCTTTTTCATCTACCGATAAATCCTCCCATTCCTTAGGAGCTCTCTGCTTGCTCGGATCAGCCCAGAAGTCAGAATAATGAAAATCAATCAGTACTCGCATGCCTGCCTTTGTTGCCCAGGTTCCTATCTTTTTTGCAGTCTCAATATCATTGTTACCACCGCCATAAGAATTGCCGTTTTCATCATAAGGATTAACCCATACTCTTATACGCACATAATTAACTCCACAATCGTTATAAAGGAAATCAAAAAATCCCTGCTCATCCAATTCATTTCCATCAAAGTCATAATACTTAACACCGCTGTCGAACTCCGCTGCAATTGAAGATAAATCAGCACCGGTTATAAAATCCTCTGACAGATTATCAATCTTTTCTACGAATACATCTGCCTCCACAGCAGTATCCTCAGATGAGTTTCCGGCAGGAAGAGGAATATAATCCCCGCCATCTGCGTCCTCCGGCGATGCAGCATCTTCCGAAGTAACCCCTGCATCCGTATTATCAGTTGTCTCTTTCTTACCACATCCGACAGCACATAATGTAAGTGTCAAAGCAAGAACTGCTGTCAGTACCTTTTTCTCAAACTTCATAACCTCACAAGCCTCCTAAAGAGTTCGTTAATACATTTACCATAAAACAGCCAAGCAATCTGTCACAGAGCAAATGAACCTCATAACAAATATTATGCCACCTTTATACCGCCGTACTTTCTTATCATAAGCACATTACAAGAGCCTTCTCCAAACAAATCATCCATAGCCTTCTTATATTTCTCAACCACATCATTTTTTACAAATGCCTGTATGGTTCCCGCAAATCCACCGCCATGCACTCTTGCGACACCCTTATCGCCAAGCACAAGCTCGCTTATGCAAAGACCTACCGAAACATTTTGATGCTCTACATCATGATTGGTATAAACATTCTGAAGATACTTATAGGATGAATCTCCTGATGCCTTAAAGAGTCTTAAAAACTCTTCAAAATCATTATCCTTCAATGCCTTGGCTTCAAGTACTGCACGCTCATTTTCCTCTAAGAAATGAAGTGCACGAAGTGCAGCTCTGTCACCATAAGCTTTTCTAATCTTATTTATTCCAGCCAAAAGCTCGTCCCTATCAACCTCGCGGAGAACCTCCTTGCTAAAGCAGGAAGCGGCATTTTTCATCTCCACAGGAACAGCCGCATAATCCGGCGTAAGGTCTGCATGAGAGCCCTTTGTATCAGTTATACACAAGCTGTAGCCTACACTGCTTAGGTCAAACTCGACTCTATCTATAACAGGTTCTTCAGGATTCTTGAAATCTATCTGGCAGAGTGAACCGACCGAGCATGCCATCTGATCCATAAGTCCGCACGGCTTGCCAAAATAGACATTTTCAGCGTACTGTCCAAGCTTGGCTATCTCAACTGCATCTATCTTCATATCATTGTAAAGACCGGACAAAATTGTTCCGATTATTGTCTCAAAAGCTGCAGATGAAGAAAGTCCGGAGCCGCTCAAAACATCACTTGTTATGTAGGCATCAAAACCGCCTATATTATAGCCGGCATTTTTTACACCATAGATTACACCTTTGATAAGTGCTATGGTTGTGCCCTCTTCACTGTCAACTTTTTCGATATTGTCAAGTGGTATGGTAAGCATATCATATCCCTTGGATAACACTCTTACTGCTTCATTATTTACATTTCCGACAATTGCTATAGCATCATCATTAATAGATGCCGCAAGTACATTTCCGTGCTGATGATCCGTATGATTGCCGCCTATCTCACTTCTTCCCGGTGCGCTGTAAATCTCTACAGCAGCGTCCATATCGCCATCCGCAAATATACGTGCGTACTCCGAAATTGCATCCACATATCTTTCTCTTTGATATGAAAGCCTGGTTTCATCAACATATATATCCTTGATTTTATCATCTAATTTTCCCTCTTTTATCTCAAGGGAAAGCGCTGAAATCTTATTCATATTAAAAGCCCTTTCTAAACCAACTTAATTTAACTTACTTAATCATCTGTCTTTCCTGTCTGTTAGCTTCTGAATGATTATTCCTTATATGCCTACTCTACTGTATTATACCCGTCAGGATTCATGCTCTGCCACTTCCAGGAAGAAGCGCACATCTCATCTATGCCATACTCCGCTTTCCAGCCAAGTTCCTTAAGTGCAAGACTTGCATCCGAATAACATACCGGTACATCACCTGCACGTCTTGGTTTAATGACATAAGGCACATCGTGTCCGCATGCCTTGCTAAATGCCTTAACCACATCCAGAACACTCTGACCGTTTCCGGTACCAAGGTTGTAAACCTTAACACCCGGATTATCCTTAATCTTATTAATAGCTGCCACATGTCCTCTCGCAAGGTCAACTACATGTATATAATCTCTGATACAGGTTCCGTCCGGTGTATCATAGTCATCGCCAAACACACCCAGCACTTCTCTTTTTCCGATTGCAACCTGAGCCACATAAGGCACGAGATTATTCGGAATACCCTTAGGATCCTCACCTATAAGTCCGCTCTCATGTGCTCCGATTGGATTAAAGTAACGAAGCAGTATAACATTCCAATCATTATCTGCTGTATGGAAGTCCGTAAGAATTTGCTCTATCATATGCTTGGTCCAGCCGTAAGGATTGGTGCATATACCCTTTGGACACTCCTCGGTGATAGGTATAAAAGCAGGGTCGCCGTAAACCGTTGCCGATGAAGAAAAGATTATATTTTTAACTCCATGCTTTCTAAGTGCATCACATAAGGTAAGTGTTCCGCCTATATTGTTCTGATAGTATTCAAGCGGCTTTTCAACCGACTCACCTACCGCCTTAAGTCCTGCAAAATGTATAACGCAGTCAATCTTATTCTCATCCAAAACCTTATTCATGGCAGCTGCGTCACATATATCCGCTTCATAGAATTTAATCTTCTTTCCGGTAATCTTTTCAACCCTTTCTATAGCCTTAGGGCTTGAATTATAAAGGTTATCAACCACAACAACCTCATATCCCTCATTTAATAATTCCACGCAGGTATGACTTCCGATATAACCTGCTCCACCTGTAACTAAAATAGTCATTTTATAATCCTCCTCTTTCCTTTTATTCATTATCGTTCTTAAAAAATTTTCATTATTGAAGTGCAAAACCTTTATCTTAAACTCAATTTACACCCTGTTCATTTTCCTTGCCACTTTGCTTTGATACATAATGTCATCAGCTCTTTGTACAAGCAGGTCAAGGGTGTTTTCTTCATCCGGTTTTCCGATTACATATCCCGTGCTAGCGGTAAGGGTAATCGGAAGATGCTCCCTTTTACTGATATCCTCTAATCTCTTATCAAGTGAAGCTAATCTGTTTTTTACATCCTCTTCGGAAATATATTTTTCCAATACAAGGAACTCATCACCGCCGAGTCTGAAGCAAAGTCCCTCCTCCGAAGCAATAGCCATCGAAAGACTCGCGACGGTTTTTATGGCATAATCGCCAACCTCATGTCCGTAATTATCATTTATAAATTTCAGCCTGTCTAAATCTATATAAACAACCGTGATTGCCTCACCGTTATCATGCAGTTTTCTGTAAAAGCTTTCGGCATACTCCGTATATCCGAGTCGGTTATAAAGCCCTGTCATGGAATCATGATTGTAAAGTGCCGAAAGTGCACTGTTTAAGTTAGCAAGCTTACTTCTGAAGAAAAGCTGTTCCATACCACTTGTAAGTGAATTCATTATGGCAAACAAAAACTGCTGTTCCATAAGATATATGGCATTTTTAATTGCAAAATATCCTATGCATTTTTCTCTGAAATGAAGCGGCAAAAACAGGAAATTTTGTCCCTTTTCCTCTGTATCAAAAAGTGGGAAAAGCCCGTTTACCACACGACTTTCTCCTGCCAGTTTTTCAGCTCTTTCATCACCGTAGGCAAGAGCAAGCATCATATCCTTTGGATATCCGTTAGTCAAAAATTCGGATTCTATATTGGCAACCTTTTTCGCCTTTTCCACATCTGCCTCAACATGATCCAGACCTATAAGATGTCTGTCTACCACCTGATACATAGCATCACATCTGAATGCAGGTATGCTCTCCGGTATGCAGGCAATCATTTCCTCAATTGTATTGACATGTGCCAGTCTTGAATCAAGGGCGAGCTTACAGCCTTCAAAATATCCCTGTTCTATATTCCAAAGCATATTCCACTTCATCTGAAGCCGCGGATTAACTTCAATATCCGATTCACATCCGCAGCTTTCCCAAAAGATAGGCTTTGCCTTGGTATGTCTGTAGCTCTCCGGCTCCTTGCCATTCCATATATCCAAAAACATATTTATGCATTCATAGCCTGCATCCTCACGGACATAGCTCATGGTAGATATCCTAGGCGTATAATATCTGGACTTATCCAAATCATCAAAGCCCGTAATTATAAAATCATCCGGTGCGGTAAGACCTTTCTTTTCTGCCTCCGCCAAAACTCCTACGGCAATATTGTCATTTGCACACACAACAGCATCCGGCATCTTTCCATTTTTGCCATACAACTCTACGAATCCGAAAGCGCCGGTATTATAATCAAAATCATCACTGTAAAACTCACAGGACTCTTCAGGCAATTCCTTCTCTTTTATATAATCGCGGATCGCTCGTTCTCTTTCCTTACTCTCAAAGTTATCCTCAGGTCCGAGTATAAACCAAAAGGTTCTGCTTCCATGATGCTCATAAAGATGCTCAACGATTTTTTTCATGGCAGCATAGTTATCAATTCCGACCGAATAAAATCCATCATACCTGTTATTTATAACTATCCCCGGTACACCGGAATCTCGAACCTTTTGCAGTACGTCACGCCTTACATCATCATCGATGGTATTGTTAAGGTCTATTACTACTCCGTCAAAGTCCTTAAAATCAGGAAGATTAAATATATTATATTCACCCTTATTATATTTTCTGTCACTGCTCCAGTTTGCCGAACTGTTAAATATGTAGAGACTTATATCCTCATCCGTTTCCTTTATCCTCTGCAGCATGCCCGACGGCCACGCATAAGTAAAGTAACGCATCCAGCTCTCCATAACAACCGCAACTTTTCTCATAAAATCTCCTTATTCCTTCTTCCTGATATATCCAAATTATGTACTCGCATAGCTCGCGTTGCTTAACGCTATGCTAAGCACATAATTTGGATATATCAGGAAGAATCACATCTTATCAGAAAGAATTTCTTCCCTGATTAATTTAAAAATCTCTTATTGTGGAAAGTGCCGGTAATGCATTTCCGTCATAATCAAAGAGTGCCTGATTGGCCCATTCATTTCCTCCCGGACCTTTTTCACCGGTAAATTCAAGTGCCGCCTCTGTTGCCCAGCCACAGCCCGGTACAGGTATCCAGCCCGGCTCCCAGTAGAAAAATCCAAGACCTCCGTCTACTGCTTTTATACGATTCATAACATCCAGCATAAAATCAGCCTGTCCCTGCTTGGTCATAGGATATGTAAGCTTTTCCAGAAGATCTTCTCGTGTAGCCATGCCCTTAAGCTCATCAATAGGTTTTCCCTCATAGCTTCTGTAGTCTTCCATGCTAAAGCCCATAGATACCTCTGCAACCACAATTTTTTTGCCGTATCTTTTTGCCATATCCTGCATATTAAATGAAAGTTCATCTAAAGTACCATGCCAGAATGGATAATAAGATAGTCCTATTATGTCAAAATCTTCTCCGCGTTTGACAAAATTGTCAAACCATTCCACATACATTTCATTTAATCCACCATTATCTAAGTGTATCATAATTGGGACATTTTTTTCAATAGTTCTTACCGCTCTTATACCGGCATTTATAAATAATGCAATCTCATCAAAATTAGGTTTTAAACCATACGGCCATAAAAGTCCGTTAGTTATCTCATTTCCAACCTGAACCATGGTAGGAGGCACACTCTCGTCATGGAGTCTTTTCATGGTTTCAAGTGTGAATTCATATACTGCCTCTTCCAGTTCCTTTACATTTTTTCCTTTCCATGCTTTTGGTATAACCTGTTTTCCCGGGTCTGCCCAGAAATCACTGTAATGTAAATCCAAAAGAATACCCATATCATGTGCCTTTGCACGCTTTGAAAGTTCTATGGTTTTATCTATATCATTGGTTCCCGCTCCGTATGGATTGCCATCTTCATCATATGGATCATTCCAAAGTCTTAAGCGCACATAGTTTGTTCCATAGTTCTTAAGAATGTCAAGCAGATCCCCTTCTTTTCCGTTATCATAATATTTTGCTCCACACTGTTCTTCTTCAATCAGTGTAGATATGTCCATTCCTTTGATAAAATTTTCCGTCATTTTGCGTCTCCTTTTCATATTATAATGTCAATGCTTTATCTGAATTGCTCCCCTTAGCAAATGTTTTTCCTATTTGTTTAATTTACAGTATTGTAAGAGCTCCGGCAGTTTTCTGCCGAAGCTCCACATCATATACTAGTCAAAATCTGTTATGCGGTCATACATAACCTTATAACGAAAACGAATCATTTCATTTTTTTCAAGTACATCCTTTTCATTGCCTGTATACTGGCAGCGGATGCAATAATACTCATCCTTATCCTTGTCGTAAAACATATCTATGTCCAAATCCCTTAAAAAACAGGAAGGACATCTATAGTTTAATTTGCCTTTTCCACCTTGAGCCATGTTGAAAATACCTCCTTAGCTTTAACCTGTTTTTTAACACCGAGAGTAAACATAGGGGAGAATGCATATCCCTCTCTTATGTAACAATCAGCTTCCTTGGACTCCGTCTTAAGTGAAACCTTTGTCTCTATGGCAGGTATAACTGCTTCGGCAGTTGTTGCGCCCACCACATCAGCCTCACGGCACTTATAAGCATAATCAATGCTCTTTTCTTCCGAACCGCCTGTAACCTTAAGGGTAATACCTGTCATATCTTCAGGGTACTCTGTGGTACCGTAGCAGGCTACCATATATTCATTTAAGGTTACTTCTGCATCAGTATTACTCATCTCCAAAATGTGTCTTTCTATCTGAATGTCTGATGAGCCTTCCTTAAATATCACCTTGGTCTGAAGCTTAACCGTCAAATCATAAAACTCTATATCAACCGGATCAAGAGTAAGAGTTCTTACTCCGTTCTCCTCTGAAAAACTTGCATGTGTTCTGCATTGGCAGAGGTCAACTTCTTCGCCGTTATAGGAAAGCTTGGCACTTCTTACTGTACCTTCACCTGCATAGTGGGTAAAATATCCAGCTCTGTACTTTTCCTGTATAAGGAATGGATAGGATGCATCCTGAACATGCTTTGTTCCTATACCAACCTCCCACTTAAGCTTGGCAGCATATGGTCTTAAATCAACGATTGCTCCACCCTGATCCATGTTTACACAGGCTCTCATATATGGGTCAACATACCAGAAAAGCTGCTTATTGGAACCATATAAAATGTCCTTCCAAAGAGCACATTCAGGTTCTTCGTAATGTTTGTTTGCACGATAGAAATCTGCAAACTCTGCCATAGTCATATCTACAAGCTCGCCCTTTTTCTTAAGCTCGCCGTAGTAAGCCATGCCATCCTCATAGGATTTTTTAAGAAGCTCATGAGGCTGCTCCCAGCGTCCCATCTTATTAAGCCAGCCCGGTCCGACAAACATCATATTATATGAATATCCGTTATTGTATTTTGCAAGATGTCTGTACTGGTCAATCAGGTTATAAAGATATGGATATTCCCAGGTCTTTGTATCATAAATCATACCGCGAAGTACATTTTGCGGATGAGTACCGAAGTTTGAGCCGTTACCGTCATAGCATGCAAGCAAGTCTCTCGAAAGATGAGGTATGGCAACTATACCGCTATCTTCCTCTTCATTTGCCGCAGGTGCATGAGTGTTTTGCTTGGAAGGTATCCATGGTGCCCATGGACCTCCGTCAAACAATGTGTACCAGGAATTGTTGCAGGTATGATATGCCTTTGGGCCTTCCTCCCAGCAGGTGGCTACGGCACATTTTACCATCGGATACTTTTCCTTTATATAATTGGTAAGATCAGCATCCATATAGTAAGATCCTGTTGACTCAGGATAAAATCCAAAGCGCTCATAGAACTTGCCAAACACATCATCAACTATCTGCTTTTTGTCCTCCATATCAAACATCCAGATACAGAAGTCCTTGGTCTTATATTTCTCACGAAACTCCTTACAAGGAAGTCCGAGCAATGAAAGTGCTATCTCATCGCCATATTTTTCGTGATCGGCCTTTGCAAGCTCACATGCCTCATCATTAAAGAGTGATGCATATGTCATCTGAATAGTGGTCTTAAGACCGTTTTTATGTGCAGTTTCCTGCTGAAATTTGAATATATCGAGCGACTCTGTAAGCAGAGCCTTTCTTCCTATATCCTCCGCCTTGCCATGTCCCGTAACCTTTTCGGCATACTCCGGAACCATCTCAGGACGGTGTATAATATTTACTGCAAATGTTTTTTCCATTATTATTAATCTCCTATATGTTTTGCCACTTGGATAATCCAAACGGCAGAGCATTTATTAACCCTTTACTGAACCGCCGGTTACACCTTCTACATAGTACTTCTGCATGATTATGAAAAGTATGGAGATAGGTATTGAAACCAAAAGTCCTCCTGCACAGAATACTGAGAAGTAGTTATTTACCAGTGAACGGTTTAGCATGTTGTAAAGTCCTATGGCAACTGTCCAGTCGCTTGATATACCGGAGTTGAGCATAAGCTTTGCAAGTACGAAGTCACCCCAAGGTATAAGGAATGAGCTTATAATCTGGTATACTATAATCGGCTTACAAAGAGGGATGACAACTTTAAGGAAAATTGTAAACTCCGATGCACCCTCAACCTTTGCTGCTTCTCTTAAGGATGCCGGTATAGTGTCCATAAAGCCCTTTACTATAAGGTATCCAAGTCCGGAACCTGCCGAGTAAACTATAATCATACCAAGGTGGCTGTTGGTAAGTCCAATGGACTTCATTACGAAATATACAGCTATCATGGAAAGTACGCCCGGGAACATATTTAAGATAAGTGAAAATGTCATTATCTTCTTTCTTCCCTTGAAACGCATACAGCTAAATGCATAGCTTACCATAAGTACAAATATAGTTGAGATAATACATGTAAATATTGCTATAACAAGCGTATTCTTAAACCATGTCATATACTGTACAACCGAATCCGGATGCAAGAATATCTTCTTGAAGTTATCAAGTGACCATGATGTCGGGAAGAAATGTGCCTTATTAATTCCCGGATATCCCGAAAATGCAGTTACAACCAGCCAAAGAATCGGAATAAGCCATATGACAACCAATATCGCTAAAAAGATATGTGAAATAATTGAACCGATAATCTTTTTTGTCTTTGCCATTATTGATACTCCTCCTCTCTGTCTCCGGCTATAAGCTTGGAGAATGATATAATCGTAAATACCGCACAGATTATAAATACTATGATTCCTATAACAGATGCCATCTTGTAGTTGTAGTACTCATTTGTAAGTCTGAACAGCCATGTTACAAGAAGGTCAACCTCCTTGGCATTGGCATTGGCAAGTGCCTGGTCAGGGGTAATATATACATCCTGAGTCAGAAGATAAATTACGTTAAAGTTGTTGATATTCTTTACGAAGTCTGTGATAAGTGCCGGTCCCTGGATAAATAATACATAAGGCATGGTTATCTTCCAGAAAATCTTCCACTTGCTTGCACCGTCAATCCTTGCACTCTCAAGCTGGTCTGTAGGTATATTCATAAGTACACCGGTCGCGATCAGCATCTGGTATGGTATACCAACCCAGATATTGATAATTACTATCATAAACTTAGCCCAATGCGGATCGGTAAGGAACGGTATGTAATTAAGGTGTGCACTTACAAGTCCGATGTGCTTTAACCAATCGGTAAGTCCGATATTGGAACAAATTGTATTGACTATACCCTGATCTCCGAAGAAGTTTCTTACAAGAAGAAGGGTTACAAACTGAGGTACTGCTATCGCTACTATGAATAAGCTTCTCCACATCTTAGGAAGCTTTGTGGTTTTCTTATTAATGAGCATTGCAAGAAGTATACCGCCTATAAAGGTTGTAAGTGTTGCAAGCACTGCCCATGTAAGTGTCCAACCAAGTATTTTTCTAAATGCATATCCGAAGTAGTTACCCATACCTTCGGTAAATAATTTCTTGAAGTTTGAAAATCCTACCCAATCCAAAAGAGAATTAGGGGGCATATGATTCTGGTCGTAATTTGTAAAAGCTATTGCTATAAGAACAAATATAGGAATAACATTCATAAGAACTACACCAATTGCAGGAAGTGTTAAAAGTGTAATATGAAACTTTTTACCTATAATTGACTTTACTGTTTCTTTATTGGAATCTATGTGCTTACCAAATTTCTTCTGCTGTTGAAGTTCATAAACAGCTTTGATATTATAGATGTAAAACAATATAAAGCAAACTATTAAAAACAATGCAATTATTGAGTTAAGTAATATAAGGAATGAATTGTCATAATCATTTACTGTCTGCTGCATGGTTAACGGATCAAATACTGCCTCACGCTGAACTGTTCCAAGTGTTCCAAATTTCGCAAGGTTAGGAGCTGCATAAAAAATACACATTATTATGAATGCTATCTCAATAAGTGTAACAAATATTCCTTTAAGCCACTGACCCTTAAATGTATAACCTGCACCCATAAACAGAAGTGAACATTTGACCCCGGCATCGCCCTTTACGACTGCCTTGCCAAAATCCGCAAAGTATTTAAGCGGATTACTCTTTTTTTCTCTCATTTCCGTCCCCCTCTTTTCTTTTTTATTGATAGCAATAGCCCCATACGCCATCCGGCGGATGATGTATGAGGCTATTGTTTAGGTTAAGGTTTTTTGTGTTTTTTCGTGAATCATTTAATTAATAAGTTACATTTATTACTTTTATTTATCAGCCTACTGTACAGGTGCTGTAATACCTTCTACAGCATTGTCAAGTAATGTCTGAAGATCTGTACCATCAGGATTTCCTGAGATAAGAGTAAGTCCAAGAGTATTTGCAGGCTCCCAGTAGTTGCCGCCAACTCTCTGTGGTACTGCATAGTCAGCCTGTTTTGCAAGTGCTGCAATTGCAGGATTTGACTGAACATCGCTTGAAGCTGCTGCCTTTGCATTTGCAGGGCCAAGGCTTCTTGCATTAAATCTTGCTATCTGATTTTCTTCATTTGTTAAGAACTCAGCAAGAATCATAGCCCAACCAACGTTCTTTGAATGTGAATTTACACCGACTAACTTGTATCCTGAGAATGATGCCATCTGAACCTGCTTACCTGCTACTGTATATGTAGGAAGCTTAGTTGCTGCATATCCATCACCCCATGCTGCCTTAATTGTATCTGCATTCCAAGTACCGCTTACTGCTGCTGCAATCTTTCCTTCAGTAATACCTGTAACGATATCAGCATCGCCTGCATTTAAGAATGCACTTGACTTTCCTATATCAATGATAGCCTGAGCTACATCAGTTGCACCATCAGCATTCCAAGTACATGAGTTTGTTACACCGTCATCATTTAAAGTAACATCATATCCAGCTCCTTTGAAGAATGAGTAGTTGTACCAAGCTCCTGAAACTTCCATAGCAACCTGCTTACCTGCTGCATCTGCAACCTCAAGCATCTTGTCAAGTGACTCAACATCTGATTCTGAGAATACTGATGAGTCATAGTATAAGAAGTAACCATTATCAGCTGTCATTGGGTAAGCGTAAAGCTTTCCGTTCATTGAAGCTGCCTCAACTGCACCTGCTAAAGTCTCAGCCTTTACATCATATGTATAAGTGCTTGCAACCTCCTGAAGAGCACCGGCATTTACGAGTTCATTCATCTGGTCATCAGCAAATGTAAATACATCAGCTGCTGCTTCAATATCTGTTAAAACTGTATCCTTGGCATCTGCCTCTGAACAAGCACCAAGCTTAATGTCAAATGTTACATCCGGATACTGCTTAGCAAATTCATCAATAAGTCCCTGTGTAAAAACCTGATCTTCTTCTGAAGCCCATACTGTAAGAGATACAGTACCATCGGTTGCAGCTATAAGATTACTAACCGCATCTGAATTTGTACCACTGCTTGCCTGAGTAGTGTCGCTGTCTGAATCAGACTTCTGAGTTTCTGTTGCTGCAGTAGAATCTTTAGAATCTTTAGAATCATTATCATCCTTACCACAGCCTGTTAAACATCCGGCAACTAAGGTTGTTGCCATAGCTAACGCTAAAAATCTTTTTTTCATTTTTTACCTCCCTTGGGATTATATTTAATCCCTTTTAATCCCTGTTTTGTTTGCTTTATTTTCTTTGTTTCGAAGCCGGAGCGCAACCATCATGCGCAACCGGTTGTTCATAATATGAAGATACCACATGTTAATGTGGATGTCAACCCAATTTTTAACTTTTTTTCTTTTTTCTTTCAGTCCGGTTATTATGATATATGATTGTTTATTATGATTTATAACTATTGTGTGGAACCTTTAAGTAAAACATCATAGCTAAGCAAAAGCTTATTTTGAACAGTTTTTCCGGCAATCTTATCAAACAAAACCTTACATGCTGTTGCGCCAAGTTCCTTAGGATCATAGCTAAGTGTAGTTATCGCAGGCTGGCTATTTTCAAGGACTACACTATTATAAAAGGATGCCACCTTTATATCACTTGGAATCTCAACTCCGTCTTTTTTTAATTTTGCAAGTACATTTGCGCAAATTCCATCATCCATACAAACCAGGCATTCAGCACCATTTCTTAAAGCATCATCAACCGCTCTTTCGACACTTATTGAATCATCACTTCCAACATAGATAAGCTCTTCATCCGGTTTAACCCCTTGTTCCTTCAATCCGAGCAAAAATCCGTCCCGTCTGGTACGATTAACAACATGATTGAGGCTTCCTCCTATAAGAGCAATTTTCTTAACACCCTTCATAACAAGAATTAAAGTAAGTTCTTTACAAGCCCTTATATGATCGTTGTCTACCTGAGTTATATTTTTAATTTCAGTACTTCCTATTACAACAAAAGGGATTTCACTCTTTTTTAAAAATTCTACACTTAAATCATTTACAAGAGTTCTTCCAAGAATTGCCCCATCAACTTTTTTGTTTGTTATTATCCTTTTCAGCTGATTTATATTATCTTCATAAACCATAGATAAGAGAATATCATAATTATAACCTCCGGTTACATCTGCTATCCCCATCATACATCTTTGGAAAAACGGCAACTCTGTCGCAACAGAATCCGCAGGAGTCACCCAACATATATTGTAGGTCTTTGATTGCGCAAGTCCTTTAGCCATAGGATTAGGCACATAATTATTTTCCTCAATATATTTTAAAACCTTTTCCTTTGTCTCATTACCTATTCTACCCTTTCCGGATATAGCACGTGATACCGTCGTTTTAGATATATTAAGCGCCTCTGCAATATCAGATATTGTAAGATTGTTATTTACAACAGCCATTTTTATTCCTTTCTATAGTCTTTTCTTCAGACTACATTTTTAATCTTTCTTTCAGACTGAATTACACTATTTACAACGGTCAAAAGTTATGTTATACTTTGTGCGCAACCGATTGTTCATTTTTAGACTATCACTAGTTGCGCAAACTGTCAAGAAGAAAAAATAAATGTAACAAGGATAACGCCATCTGATATAAAAAAATAATGAAATTTATTAGGAGGTTATTATATATGAGGATTAATGATTTTTTATTTGGAGCTGCATATTATGAGGAATATATGCCATACGAGCGTACGGAAACAGACTTTAAGCTTATGAAGGAAGCGGGCATGAATGTTATAAGAATAGCCGAGTCTACCTGGAGTACCTGGGAGCCAAGTGACGGAGTATTTGATTTTTCACATCTTACTCATATGCTTGAATGTGCCGAAAAATATGATTTAAAGGTAATAATCGGAACACCGACCTACGCTATTCCTTCCTGGCTTGCAAAAAAGTATCCAGATATAATGGCATATGGAAAAAACGGTCATGAGCTTTATGGTCACAGACAACTTTTTGATATAACTAATCCTGATTATCTAAGACATGCAGAGCGCATAATAAGAAAACTTATGGAGGTTGTTAAGGACAATCCTCAGGTTATAGGTTATCAGTTGGACAATGAAACCCGTTCTGCCGGGGCTGCATCACCTGCAACACAAAAGCTCTTTATTGAAAAGCTTAAGAAAAAATATCCTGATATAGAAGATTTTAACCAAGAATTCGGTCTTGATTACTGGAGCAACCGCATATCCTCATGGGAGGATTTTCCGGATATCAGAGGAACCATAAACGGAAGCCTTTCAGCTGCATATAAAAGATTTTTGCGTGACTGCATAACCGATTTTCTAACCTGGCAGTCAAACATCGTTCGTGAATATATGCATGAGGGACAATTCATAACCCACAACTTTGATTACTCCTGGTGCGGATATTCGGTGGGCATACAGCCTGAAGTAAATCAGTACGAAGCAGCAAAATGTATGGATATCGCAGGCTGTGATATATATCATCGTATGCAGGATTATCTGGACGGTTCTACCATAACCTTTGGAGGTGCGGTAGCACGTTCTCTTAAAAAGGATAATTATCTGGTTCTTGAAACAGAGGCTCAGGGCAATGTCGAATGGCTCGCATATCCGGGTCAGCTGCGCCTTTCTGCATACAGTCATATAGCAAATGGTGCAAGCAGTGTTATGTACTGGAACTGGCACTCCATACACAATGCCATAGAA
Source organism: Lachnospiraceae bacterium (assembly GCA_017469405.1). Taxonomy (GTDB): domain Bacteria; phylum Bacillota; class Clostridia; order Lachnospirales; family Lachnospiraceae; genus Coprococcus_C. Next base: position 28,246 of record JAFUGL010000047.1, read on the forward strand.
TCCTATTGGAAGGGTGTTTTAAGCCATGACCTCACACCACATGCAACCTATGAGGAAATCAAAAATTTCAGACAGGAATTTATACCTCTTGAAAAGAAATTAAAGAACCTTAAGAAAAAAGCATATGTTGGAATTCTTGTAGACAACGCAAGTCTAACCGGACTGAATGAATTTCCGATAAGCGAAGATCTTGATTATAATGCAATTCTAAGAAGCTTTGCTGATTGCTGTCACGAGCTTAATATAGAATATGATTTATTATATAAAGACGATTCATTTGAAGGTTATAAGCTTTTAATCGTACCTGCACTTTACTCTGCCTCTGATGAAACCTTACTTAAAATAAAGGATTATGTTAAAGCCGGCGGGCATCTTCTTATGAGCTTTAAGAGTGCATTTTCAGATGACGAGCTTAAAATATATCATGATGCGCAGCCTCATCTTTTGACCGAATGTATAGGCGCAACTTACGATATGTTTACCGTTCCTAAAAATGTTGATATAGAGTTTGATTCCAAGATATATCCGGCAAAAGAATGGATAGAGCTTATGACTCCGATAGATGCAGGGGTATGGGCATCCTACAAGCATAAGTTTTGGGGAAATTATGCAGCCATAACACATAACAGATACGGCAGCGGAACAGCAACCTACATAGGCTGCTATACCGAAAAGGAAGCGATTAAAAAGCTTTTGAAAAAGGTATCGGATATAGCCGAGCTTCCATCCTGCAATCTTGAATTACCGATAATCAAAAAATGTGGTATAAACGAAGAAGGAAAAGAGATAAGCTTTTATTTCAACTACTCCTCCGACACACATACTTTCTCTTTAGACTGTTCTGACGGCACGGAGCTTTTAAGTAGTACACAGGTTTCAAATAATGACAAAATCACATTAAAGCCTTGGGACCTCGTCATCATCGAGAGCTTGTGATGAATTAATAGCATCATCAGAATCAATTGCTGACTGATTTTCGTTATTATTTTGCAGCGATTGATTTTCATTATATTCATCCCGGCTGTTTAATCCTAAGCTATTATGAACTTTGTAATCATCAGACGCAATAAGAGCTTGAAGCTTCTTATTGCGCCTGCTGTTTATAACCTTTGTAAATAAAGACATAGCTATAAGCAGGGCAGCAACGACTATAATATAAAATTTAAAATCTCCAAATTTAAGACGCATCGGAAGCTTATAAGACTTTTCCGCAAGGGAATACGTAAAATAATCACTGTCATATTTGCCGCGTCTTAGATGTCCCTTGAATTCCTTATCATTTTTCAGAAAATAATTATAGGTAGGCATCTTACCATTTACATCATCCCAGGTAATATCCATGTTGTACCACGCGCCATCAAGACATACCATATTCCACATATGATTTGTCTCATCCGGTCTTCCGTCTCCACCATAGCCGGTTATAACTCTTGTCGGAATACCTGCCTGATTGAGCAGATTATAGGCAGCGAGACTGTAACCGCTGCATACCATCTGCTTATCCTTAAATCCATCTATATCGGTATGATTGACATAGAGTGTCTTTTTATCGTACTCAAAATTCTTTATCAGATAATCATGTACATTTTGAACCGTGTCATAATCCGTATCACATTTTAGTTCGTCTGCAAGCTCCTTCATCATGGAAAAATGCTGATTCATATCAAACTTTGTATACTTAAAGCTTATCAGTATTCTTAATGTTCCATGATTATAATAAAGGCTAAGATAATCTATATAGAACGAAAGATAGCATCCGCTTATAAGTGGATTTTTTTCATCATAATGAAACTGATAATCCTCCATGGATATTCCCATTATCGATTTGGCAAGCTCATAATCCGAAACATCATAGGTCACGTCAACCTCATGGTTATATATCTGGTTTGAAACCTTGACATAAAAATCATCCATTGATGATATCTTTTCATTTCCTGCCGCATAAGCATCAACCGGACTCATTAAAAGCACAAAAAATACAGCAGCAAGAAATAGTGCCACTGTATTTTTTATATTTAAAACCGACCTTTTATCTGCCAACATAAGCTATCTCCAATAACTACTCCATCTTTGCATTAAGAAGCGTTGAGTATATATATCCGTCTTCCTCATATGTTGAAAATGTACCTGTAACTGTGATTTCATCATCTACAGCAGGATAATCCGCCGGATAGTTGTAATTTCCATCCAAAGTAAACTCTATTCCCTGGGCACAGCAGGCTGTTGCATCCTGAATTATGCACGCAAAATAGTTTTTACCGCTCTCCTGGTCTGTATATACCGCAAATGCTCCCGACATCTTAATAGTCTTCCCCAGATAACTATCAGGATCAACCATCATATTATATACTTCAGAGTAAACCATAGTGCTGGAAAGCTTTGTAAGATCCACATCAATCTCCGGTGGAACAACTGTAGCTTCCTTCGGTGCATTTTCCGAAGTATCTGCAACCTCAGTAGTTTCTTCCTCCGTTGTCACTTCGGTTGTTGCCTCAGTAGCTGCTTCGGTTGTTGCTTCGGTTTCTTTTTCGGTAGTTGCCTCTTCCTGTGTGGTTTCAGAATTCTTTTCTTCCTCTTTAACCACACCTTCCTCAAGGACATCATTTACACCCTTTGTGCCACCGCCTCTGCTGCCCGAATCAGCCGCCTTACCACACGCAGAAAGCGACATCATTATCATAACAAGACTTATCAATAAAGCTATCTTTTTTTTCATTTTATGCCTTACCTCCTACCTTTCCGACTATGGAAAATACGAAAAATCCTGCCATATCAACTGCAACAATTGTTGAGCCAACAGGCGTTCCATATATTATCGACAGAAAAATACCTAAAAGTGCGCAAATAATCGAAAAAATCGCCGCACATACAGTAACCGATAAAAAGCTCTTGAAAACTCTCATTGCCGAAAGCGCCGGAAATATAATAAGTGCCGTTACCAAAAGCGAGCCGACAAGATTCATAGCAAGAACTATTATAACCGCGATAATAACTGCGATTATAAGATTATAAGCATTTGCCTTTGTACCTACCGCTTTAGCAAAGCTTTCATCAAATGTTACTGCAAATATTTTATTATAAAAATATATAAATGCCAATACAACAACTATTGAAAGAACTATACAAAGCCATACCTCAGAAGACTTAAGTGTAAGAATCGAGGTTGAACCGAAAAGTGTACTGCACACGTCTCCCGAAAGGTTTGTGGATGTTGAAAATATATTCATCAAAAGGTATCCGATAGCAAGTGCTCCTACTGAAATCATTGCAATTGCCGCATCGCCCTTTATCTTTGTGTTTTGTCCCGTCCACAATAATAAAATAGCAGAAATTATGGTTATAGGCAATACTATAAGCATATCATTTTGGCCTGATGACTTTGACGATTCTCCAAAGGACACATTTACAATTGAGGCTATTGCCATCGCTCCAAATGCCACATGTGAAAGGCCGTCACCGATAAATGAAAATCTCTTAAGCACAAGTGTTACCCCAAGCAAAGATGAGCAAAGCGCTATAAGTACACCAACTATAATGGCATACTGTACAAACGGGAACTTAAGATAATAAGTAAGTGTATCAATCATTTTCTTTGCCCCCTTCCTCATCCAGATAGAGCTTTCCAAGCTTTGTCTTTTTATACTCCTTTACAGTACCGAAAAATGTATCATTTCCGATGTGAAGGATATGACTGGCATATTTTACCGCACTATATATATCATGTGAAATCATTATTATTGATATTCCATCATCATTTAACTTCTTTATCATCTTATACATATCAGCCGTAACCTTAGGATCAAGCCCGGATACAGGCTCATCAAGCAAAAGCATCTTTTCCGTAGCACAAAGTGCCCTCGCCAAAAGCACTCTCTGCTGTTGTCCGCCTGACAGTTCTCTGTAGCATCTCTTGGAAAGATTTTCTATACCAAGTCTTTCCATATTTTTTTTAGCAAGTGCCTTCTCATCTTTAGTATAAAATGGTCTGAATCCAGTCTTCGCCTGACATCCTGAAAGAACAACCTCCCTGACTGATGCCGGAAAATCTCTCTGGACAAGAGTCTGCTGAGGCAAATATCCAATCTCTGTACTCTTTAGGTCGTCTCCATACTCTATAGTACCACCCATAGGCTTTTGCAGGTGTAATATCGTCCTCATAAGTGTAGACTTACCGGTTCCGTTTTCTCCGACTATACAAAGGTAATCTCCCTTTTTCACCTCAAAGCTAAGGCCTTCAACTAAAGCATTATTTTCATATCCGAGTGTTAAATCCTTACATATAAGCTCACTCATGATATATCCTCCAAATCATAGAAAATCAAAAATTTGAAAATGAAATTAAAAACCATTTTCAAATTCACATTTTACCCCAGACACACTATTATGTCAAGCTAATTATATACGAAAAAGTTGAACATGCGAGTAACACTGAAACAGGCACCTTCCACATATGTTTATGTGTCAAGATGCCTGTCCCCAGCTTAAATATACATTATAATCTAAATAAATCTTCATTTACTTCTAATTGTTTGATTAAAAATTCTGTCTCTTTTCTCTTACCAAAATCTGAAGTAGCTGCTTTTAAGAAATTAAAAGCTTTGTCATAATCTATCCGGAATGCCGGAATAACAGGAAAGTTAAAAGCTGTTATTTGATCTCCAAACGAACCACTTATAGTACAAGAACAGTATGTTTCATCAACTGTATGTAAAGCCCTTCCATTATCAAAAATAGGAGCTATTCTACAACTACCGGTTACATTATTGATAATTAATCCAAAATTATGTGGATGTCTGTCAGTATTTTCGATAAGATAGTCTAATTGTAATAATCTATTAAGATATAAATAAAATTCATCTTTATTAAACCCAAAATTTGCGATAGTTTCACACAAATATTGTAATCTTGCTTTAGCTTCTGGTAATGATGCTAAATAATCTGCCAAGTCACTGTTGCCTGTCAGTATCTTGTAAATAGCATTCATTGTAAAAAATTCTTCATTAGCATTAAGAAAACTTTTTGAACAACAAGCCATCCTATCATTTACTTTACATACAGAATATTTTACAAATAGATTCTTATCTAAATCAGAACAATTTAAAATCTCGGAAACTAAAAACTCAACAAAACCTTCTCTTCCATTTTCATCTAGTTTATAGTAGATATTATCTTTTTTATATTTTACTTGTGTACCTTTTGTAACATTTTTACCAAAGTATAAATATTTATCTTCAATTGTAAATGACGGTATCTCAAATAAATTCATACTCTGCATAATATCACCTCAATCACGAACCTTAACATCATTCCATGTTAAAGATTCTCCATCGAATCTAAGCCATTTAAAATCATCAACATCCACTCCATGTGTTTGCCTTAAAATCTTATATGCATTATACTCTGTTAAACCTAAATGTTTTAACATCTTCTCATCACATCTGCAAGGTGGTAACACTCTTTCCTGCATAGTCGTAATAATAGTCAGCTTATTAGCGCATTCCGCAAAAAGTATTTTAAACTTATTATCAGTAAAAGCTTTATATGAAACGACACCATCATGAATACTAATATGACCGGTTATTTCATCTTTCCACATTACATCACATTCTGTATTTTTTAAAAAATCGTCCATATCATCACCTCAAAATAATTCTATCACTTATTTCATCAAAAAGAAAGAGCAGTTTTAGGCTGCTCTTTCCCAATGTTTTATACTCGTTTATAGAATTTTGTTTTTAGGATGTTATACAAACATGCCGACCTTACTTAGCGGCTTTCTTTGCAGCCTTAGCTTCAAGTGCCTTATCTGTAGGTCTTACAAGAACAAGGCAAAGAACCAATGCGATAATGTACATAACTATTGTGAAGTAAAGTACATTCTGGTAACCGACAGGACTAATCTTATCAGCCTTATCTAAATCAATGCCAAGTGCCTGTGCCTCTGCAGCAGTCTTGTAAACATGATCTCCGACATCATACAGCCACTTGTTTGTCTTCTCAACTATCATAGTTGCAACCTGATTACCGGTAAGACCTGCAAATGCCCAAGCGGAAAGTGTAATTCCGTGGATAGCACTTATACTTCCCATTCCATAGTGGTCTGAAAGAAGTGTAGGTACATTTGAGAAACCACCGCCGTAACCTGCATTTACGATAAATATAAGTGCAAGTACAAGGAATATAAGAAGAGTATTGCCTTCACCATTCTTAATACCCTGAGTCAACATAACAAGTCCGGTAAATGCTATTGAAAGAATGAATATAAGCTTATAAATAGTATTTCTGTCCTTCATGGTATCTGCCCATGCAGAGAAACCAAGACGACCACCTGCGTTAAATATTGCAGAAATTGTTGATATAATACCAACCGAAGCAAAAAGGCCTATACATTTAACGATTGCCTTTTCCTGTGAAATAAGTGCAAGACCACAGGTAATATTTATATAAAACATAACCCAGATTCCGATATAATTTCCAATTGGCTTAGTCTTAAGTACCTGTATGATACTTGGCTTAGCATCCTTGCCCTGTGGCTCATGCCATCCCTCAGGCTTCTTAAGTAGTAAATGTCCTACAAACATCATTACAAAATATACACACGCAAGAATCCAGAACATCTTATAAACACCGGTTCCATCTGATGTACCGTCCGGATTAGTTCCGCTAAGACCTGAAAGCATCTTAGTCATAATCGGACTTGCTATAGCCTTTGCAGCACCAAAACCTGCAACAGCCAAACCGGTAGCCAGACCTTTTCTATCTTCAAACCACAGCATGAGAGTTTTTACAGGTGATAAATAACCTGTACCAAGTCCTACACCCATAATGAAACCATAGCTGATATAAATTCCAAAGAGTGCAAGCTTACTTCCCTGATGCTCACCACCGTAATAGATGAAATATCCTGTAAGTGCCATACCTACTGAAAAACAGATAGTTGCAATAAGTGATGACTTATGGATATCCTTCTCAACTACATTTCCTAGAAATGCTGCTGACATACCAAGGAAAAATATTGCAAAGGAGAAAGCCCATTCTGTCGCTTTCTTGGTTGAACCTATGTAATCCGCAATTTCCTGGCTGAATATTGACCAGCAGTAAACAGTACCGATACTACAGTGAAGTAAGAGTGCAGGTATAGCTGCGCGTATCCACTTATTGGTGCGCCATCCTCCTGCTTTTGTTTGTTCGTTTGTTCCCATCTTTTTTCTTCCTTTTCTTATTATTACATTTTTACATTTTGCAAAATCAAGTCTTTAACAATATAACTTACTGTAAATCACTGATTTGCCAAAATACGCCTTTTATAAAGCACTAAAAAACATTATATATATAATTATTTGTAATTGCAAGATTTTTTGTATTTTGATTATCATTTATATTATTATTTTACAGAACCTAAGGACCTGTCGGCAAAAAAGCTGTCGATAGAATTCATAAGTCCGGTTCTTCCCATTGATTTTAGCAGATACCCATCAGGCTTTTTGTTTATTATCTTCATAACGCTTTCCCGATCATTTTTACCTGTTAAAAAGATAACAGGTATTTTGGATATAAACGGATCATTTTTTATCCTCTCAAATACCTCATATCCATCAAGCTCCGGCATATCATAATCAAGTAAAATAAGATCCGGCTTATATCTGTCAAGATATCTTAATGCCTCCCTGCCCGAGCACACACCGTCAACCTTATAATTATCCTCCAGCCATATAGAAGCGATGGAGATATAATCACTGTCATCATCGACAAGAAGTACACTTTTTGTCCTCTCGTACTCCTTGTGCATTTCAAACTGATTCATAACGCCGATTACCAGCTCTCTTATATCCACCGGTCTTTTATAAGCACCTACAATCCTTTGTGTATTTTCAGTATTTAAGGCTTCATTTACGCAGCTTTCATCTCCGATCAGGCAGATTGTTTTATTGAACTCATTGCACATATCGGTAAGATATGTCATGCGCTGTGCAATCATCGTCTTTGAGTCTGATGCATAATAAAGAATCATATCTGCAAAGCTTCTGTGGTTATTGATATCCTCCAAAGAATCCGGTACCTCGATTACATTAAATCCGGCATCCTTAAGATTTTTTGTTATAGCCTGCGTTATAAATCCATTTACCGATTTTATAAATAAAATAGTTCTGTTTACCATATTCGCTTACCCTCATATACCTTTTCTATATACCAAAAATGTCTCTCAGCTTCTCCCAATCAAGCTTTTTAACCGCTTTTTTTATGGAGTCAACCTTTGCTTCATCTTCTTCTTTAAGCTTATAATCGGAAAGTGCATTAAGCACCATTTTTATACTGCCCGCATCATAGCAGTATGTAAATTCTGCCATGGACATATAAGCGTCATTTAAGGTTTCTTCCGATACTGAAGGAAGTATTTTTCTGGTTTCATCCTCATTTAATATAACCTCATCAAAAAGTCTGCTAAGAGGTTTTTTAAATGAAGTGTATAATTCAAGAAGCGTATCTGTTTTATCATTTATAAGCTTCATATCTCCCATCTTACCGGCTTTTTCAAGCTCTGCCGAAAGATCGGACAATTCTTTTGCTCCTACCAGTCTGGCTATGCTTTTTAGAGAATGGACCCTAAGTATATACATCTGGATATTGTCATTCCCCAGATAGTTTCTTATCTCGTCTGACTTATCATCTATAGATGCGGCAAATATTGTTAAAGCATTTATATAATCATTTGCATTGTCACAATGCGCTATACCATCATCTATATCAAGTCCCTTTATATCAAAAATCCATTTTGGAAGTATTTCCTTTTCCTTATCCATACGGATATTTTTTTGTTCTTCGCTTTCTTCTTCCTTATCCTGAAGGACAAACCTTTCAGATAAGAATTTATTAAGAATCTCCGAAAGCTGTGCCGGCTCTATAGGTTTATTTAATACCGCATCAAATCCTGCCTTTTCGTAATCTGATTGTCCTTCCTGCGGCTCGTACGCCGTATAGCAAACAACAGGAATTTTAAAATCATCACCGGTTGCATCTTTTAGTTCTTTTAAAGTCTCATAGCCATCCTTTTCGGGCATATGATTGTCAAGGAAAACTATATCGTAATCCTCTTCATTATATTTTTTTATACATTCATCTCCGTCTGCTGCAAGGTTGCTTTCGACCCCATAAGCCATAAGTAAAGACTCCAGCATAATACGGTTGATTTCCATATCATCACAAACCAAAGCCTTTGGTTTTTTTATTTCAGCCATCAGATACCCTCCTTTATTTCTTATATTTTTAAAGCTATTCTAACACGTTCGTCTCTTCGTTTTCTTCCAACTCAGCTAAAATTTCTGCTTCTTCTTTATCTTCCGGCTCATTTAATTTCTTAATCATTCTTGCGATTCTAATCATAATAACTATTATCAATATGATAAGTCCTGCGAAATATACACTCATCGTTCTCGTGTACGCCGCTACCTGAGTAAAATGAAGCAGGGTTAATACAGTAATCATTGCCACAAGTATATAACGTTCAACCCTTATATTAATCATTTTTACAATAGTATCCACGTATCCAAGTACCAAAAATGGCAGTATAAAACAAGCCAGATATTTTATATAATAATGTCCTATCGGGTTTTTGATTACAAATTGAGTAAATAATAAAGGACATGCAGAATATACAGGCACTACAATTGATAATAGTCCAAGATAATATATTTTCTTACGAACTGTTTTCTTTGATTTATTAACAATAAAATATACGAGAAGAATTATGCCAAAGCAAAACAGCAAACATCCCGAAATTATGAAATATTTTTCTATACTTAAATATTTGCGCAAAAGTTCATTTTTTGTGCCAAGATAAAAGTTATAATTCTTTAAAAAACTATTTTTATAAGAAGTTTCAATCCTTATAGTTATCGAACCTTTAGCGTCATTAGGTATTTCTATAAAATGCGTATAGTTTCCCGGAGAATCTCCAAAATGTGGTTTCTTACCAAAATGATAAATTCTTTCAGATGAGTTATAGGCATTATCCTTTGAAAAAATACCGGTATTTTCATCTGAGATATTTATACTTTCAGAAATATAAACATCAACATATGCATCGTTGGTTTTAAAGGATAAGGTTTTACCACGCATATCATCAGTAATATTGTGAGTGGCAGCAAGTATGTAAACATTATTTTTATTGTTATCATAGTATGTGCTGATACTATTTGAATTTTTTATCTTAATCGAAATCAGATAATTCCAATTATCATCAAACCTAAATGTACCGGTTTTATCAGCTTCTTCCATTCTTTTAGCAACAGCTGAAAGAACCAGGGTAATCAGAATAAGTACACCCACACAGATAGTAATAAAACGGAGACTTTTTTTCTTAATGTTCATACTCACTTATCCTTAGGTAATTATTAATTCACTACTTTCTATACTTTTATATGTAAATAAAAATCATTTAAACTCAAATCTTTTTTATCTTTACATAATGCTTCTTAACTCTTCTCTTTTATCCTGAATCTCAGCTTCAAGAGCTGAGTAATCCATTTCGGTTCTTGATCTTAACAACTCGGTTATCTCCACAACCTTGTCATATATAGGTGTGATAGCAAGGTTTCCCAGTACTCCCTTTAATGCATGTGCCGCCTCAAAGGCTTCATCCAGATTATTTGCTGCGAGTGCCTCATGAAGCTTGTCAAAGCTTTTTTCATCAACAACTGTTCCGGCTAGTCTAAGATAAAGTGCCTCATTATTTATACATCTTGCAAGCCCTTCTTCAACATTTGCACCATAGTTTCTTAACGCATCTATTGTAAGCATTTTTTATCCCTTTCGTATCTTTATATATTTTTCACGATTATTATATTTCACATTACTGTTCCTGTAAGTCCTTCTCTATCAAAAGATTAAACTCTGCGGCAGGTAAAGGTTTTGAGAAATAGTATCCCTGAATCACATCACAGCCTCTGTCCTTTAAGGTTTTGTACTGATTCTCTTCTTCAACGCCCTCCGCTATAACAGGCACCCTAAGAAGTCTTGCTATATCAAGTATTATCTCAACAAGCTTAAGATTTTTATAATCAGTGAGCATATTTCTTATAAATTTCATATCCATTTTAAGTACATCTATCGGAAGTGTTGTAAGCATATTTAATGATGAATAACCTGAGCCGAAATCATCCAGCTCAATTTTAAAGCCTCTGCTTCTTAATTTATTTACAACCTCTATTAGCTCATTTACATTATCAGAATACGCTGATTCAGTTATCTCCAGCATATATTCGTTAGTAGTAAGTCCATACTTTTCAACGAGATTTGTAAGCTTATCAAAAAGCTTTGGATCATATATATCAATTCGGGAAACATTTACGGATACCGGTATGGTGACATTATACTTATCCTTCCATTCCCTGATCTGTCTTGCAGCCTCTTCCCACACATAATTATCGAGCTTTTGTATAAGTCCGTTACCCTCAAAAAGCGGGACAAAATCTCCGGGGCTTATCATACCGAGTTCAGGATGCTTCCATCTTATAAGCGCCTCTGCACTCGAAAGTCTCGGTCTGTCGCCTGTTATATTGTATTTAGGCTGGAAATAAACCATAAGCTGTTTTTCCGAAACTGCCGTATAAAAATCTCTTATGAGCTTTTCTTCATATATAGCCCTGTCATAAAGATTTTTATCATAATAAGCAACATTTCTGGTATAGTCCTCTCTTATTCTGTTGCAGGCGATAACCGCTCTGTCATACCACATCTCCGGCTGAACGGATTTATCAACATCAGGGTAGACACCAAGTCTTACTCTTATATTATGTGTGCTTGTTTTCTCATAAATCTGCTTATTAATCCTCTCAAGCACATTGTGTCCGTATATATCCTTGTGTTCAAGATACACGTAAAATGTATCTGCATTTACACGGCTTGCAAGCCCTCCGTTTTTATGATCAATCATATCCTGAAGTTCATTTGCCACAAGAACAAGTATCTCGTCACCAAAATCTCTTCCGTATATCTCATTTATAAGATGAAAATGATCGATGTTAAGCACAACCGCATCCATCTTTGTATCCGGTGCATATTTTTCTATCTGTGAAATGTATCTTAAGAAATATTCTTTGGTATAAAGGCCTGTAAGGGAATCCTTTTCTGTGGCCTGAATTATATTTTTATCCTCTGCAAATTCTATGATTCTTTCAGCTCTCGCAAATATAACCTCCGGCATATCATAAGGCTTTGTTATGAAGTCAATTGCACCAAGCTTTATACTTTCAATCTCGGCATCCTTTTCGGAGGTCATTACAATTATCGGAACCCTCTTAAGAATTTCATCCTCTTTACATAGCTTTATAACCTCATAGCCATCCATCTTTGGCATGAGCAAATCAAGCAGCACAAGGGCAAAGTCATAAGGTCTTTCTCTTAAGATTTCCATGGCCTGCCCGCCATCCTCGGCAAAAGTCACTTCGTATGCCTGATTAAATATATTTCCAAGTATTTCTCTGTTAACAAATTCATCATCAACTATGAGTATGTGCTTTTTAAAGCCATCCTTTTCCTTAAAGCGTTTCATCCGGCGCAGCCCCTCCTCTCGTGTACCTTCCTCGAATAAAAAAATTATACCAAAGAATTAAATGTTGTTCAATAAAAATGTGCGCCATGAAAAAGAGCTAAAAAAATAGTCGATGGAATTCCCACCGACTGATTATTCTACCCATTTTAACTCTGCAAGAAGCTTATTGCCGTTATCCTTAAGCCATTTTTTATGGATTTTATAATCCGGCATCACTCGCTCGATTTCTTTCCAAAACTTTTCCGAATGATTCATCTCGATTCTGTGACAAAGTTCATGTACTACAACATAATCAAGTACCTCTATGGGCGCTCTCATCAAAGCTACATTAAAGTTCAGATTACCCTTGCTTGAACAACTTCCCCATCTTGTCTTTTGATTTCTTATGGATATTCTTCCATAGGTGACTCCGACTATAGGAGCATAATATTTTACCCGCTTTGGTATAACAGTTCTTACCGAATTGATAAGCTCATTTAATTCAAGAAGAGAAAGCCTGTTTACTTCCTTGTCTTCTTTTTGCTTTTTCTTCATAAGTTCCATATGCTCATCTATCCATTTTGAATGTTCATCGATAAATTTATTAATCGCAGCCTTGGACATGCGAAGAGGAGCCCGGACGACAACATCCAAGCTCTCATTAATCTCTATCTGTATGGTTTTTCTTTTTGATTTTTTAATGATTATGTTATTCATTTGCTTTTCGTCTTTCAAACCCTTTAAATAGATACCATCCGAGCACTGCATTAAAACCAACTGCCGCAAATACGCTAAAGCGTTCCACTATTCCGAAATATTCGGGCGGTACAGCAGCGGTTCCGATTGCACCTATAAACATCATGGCAAGTGCAACAGCAGCCCAGATCCCTATGCCTCTTATCTGCTTATCCTTGCATCCTGCTATGATAATTATAACAAGTGAAACAATAGATAATAGCACTACTGCCATAGTAACCACCATATGCATTACCTCCTGAAAGGAGTCAATTTCTTTTCCGCTGTCGGAAAGAGAAAACATTTTATATCCGACATTTGATATGAGATTCATTATGGCAAAAAGGTAAACTCCCAGTCGAAACAGCTTGGACGATATCTTGTTTTCCGAAACGAAAACGGCAACACAGGTAATGCAAACCATTCCGCCAACACCGTAAAATGCCGAAAGTCTCTCCCAAAGAACTCTTGAAGGAGCACTTTCCGCAGAAAGATCACTAACCGCCTGTTCCATCCATTTATACCCCGGAAATGCCATAGGCGAAAATACCACTGCTGCCGTATATGATATAAAAGATAGGATGCCGACTAATCCAATCCAGTTGATCAACTTTTTATTCATCTCTTAACGCCTCCATCTTTTTCCAATTAATTTTTCATTTACTTTTTCATTCACCTTTTTCAATTTACTCTTTACCTTTATTCTTCACATCGTATATCCTGCAAAACTCATCTATATAATCCTGAAGCCTTCCCTCTTCCACTTTTTGTCCGGCAAAACGCATATCAAACTCATAATCAATAATCGCATGTATCGCCATCGCAAAGGAAAATGCAGCCACATCCACATCTTTAAAGTCTGCAATACCCTTTACCTGCAATGCGTAAAACAAGGTCTTCGTGGCATTAATCATCTTTTTTGTTTCTTTAACCATAATATCTGCTGCCGCACTGTTAATCGTCCTTTCCGACATAATTATTTTATAAAAAAGGTACATTTTTTTATCATTTACCATCCTCTTATAGGAAGTAACCGAATCGGTCAGTATCTCCTTAAGCACCTTCCCCTCTGCAAGCTTATCATAATCTATCTCGCCCACATCCGCTATCTTCTTTGATGCGGTTCTTAAAGCCTCATACATTTCATTTACTATTTCTTCCTTTGAAGAAAAATGATTATAAAGCGAAGCCTTTGTTATGCCTACCTTATCTGCAATCTGCTGCATGGATATGGTTCCAAGTCCTTTTTCCGCTGCAAGTAAAAGAACGGCTTCAATTATCTCTTCTTTTCTGTTTGTCATAATTTTTCTCCATATTATTCTTAAAAAATTTTTCAATATCTATTTAGCTTTACTTATCGTTTGTGATTTTACTACCGATTGGTAGTTTTGTCAAGAAAAACAGACAGAGTCAAAACTCTGCCTGTTTTTAAAAATTAAATTTTAATATATTAAATAATATTAAATTATTGATTCTTGGATATAAGGCAAATACTTTCAATATTCCTCGTAAAAGGGAATTGGTCCACGCAACTTGCCTTAACAAGCTTATAACCTTTCTCATCCATTATCTTTAAATCTCTTGCAAGGGATGTTGGTTTGCAGGATATATAAACTATCTGCTTTACTCCAAAGTCCAAAATCTTATCCAGTGCTTTTGGATTTATGCCATCCCGAGGTGGATCGACTATGATTAAATCAGGCTTATCCGAAACCAGATCAATTGCCTTTAAAACATCTCCGGCTATAAACTCACAGTTAGTAAGTCCGTTAAGCTTTGCATTTTCCCTTGCGGCCTCTACAGCCTCCTCAACAATTTCAATTCCTATTACCTTTTTTGAAGCAGGTGCCATCATCTGCGCTATGGTTCCTGTTCCACTGTATAGGTCAAAGACGACTTTTCCTGAAGGATTATTCATTTCAGTATCATATGCGTCCGATTTGGTTCTGTCACTTTCATCAAAAGAACCACCCTCATATATATACTCTCTCGCCTTTTTGTAAAGCACCTCACAGCCCTTTGTATTAGTTTGGAAAAATGAAAATGGTGATATCTTAAATTTCAGTCCTATTACTTCCTCAGTTATATAATCATTTCCGTATAAGCATATGGTTTTGTCGCTTTTAACTACATCTCCGAGAGTATCATTTTCAGTATAGAGAATTCCGGCTATGATTCCGCCTTCGCTGAGCTCTCCATTTTCTTCAAGAGATATCAGACCATTTGCATATTTATTAAGCAGAGCTTTTTCATCAAAGCCATATGTATTCCACTGGGTTGATGTAACAAGATTTATAAGAAATTCTCCGGTTGCAGCTGATTGTCTTACCACAAGGTTTCTTAAAATTCCCTCATGTTTCATCCTGTGATAGTAAGGTACATTTTTTTCAACGAAAAATGTTAAGGTGTACTGAACTATTTTTCTCCAGTCCGAATTAATTATCATACAACCGGTTTTCTTGTTAACACTTGTATCAGATATTGCAGTTTCCCTGTTAACACTTTTTTCAACAGCGATTCCACTTTCATCTTCAATCCCCTTTTTCTCATCGAAATCTCTGCTCTCGCACACACTCACTATATCATGAAAGCTTCCCTTCTTGTGAAGGCCAAGTGCAAGAGGCCCATCCTTATATTCATCTCCAAATGAAAACTCCATCTTATTGCGATATGCGATTTGAACAGGAGACGGTATGATACCTTCCCACTCATAAGAATGTCCGGGAAGTGCCTTATCTATCAGTTTTTTAACCATATCTTCCTTGAACTTAAGCTGGTTCTTATATGAAAGATTTTGGTATGCGCATCCTCCGCATATACCAAAATAAGGACATAGCGGTTCTATATCCTCAAGTTCAGACCTTTCTATTACTTCAAGCAAACGTCCCTCAGCCATACCGGTCTTTTTCTTGGATATGGAAAATCTTACCTTCTGTCCCGGAAGTGTCTCCTTAACAGTAACTTTTCTGTCATCTATAAAAAGACTTCCCTTGTTCGGAAAATCAAATTCTTCTATATATCCCTCGTATATTTCACCTTTTTTCATTTTTAACCTTCTTTTTTATCATCATATATCAAATAATATATTTTTCCATTACATAAATCAGCTTGAGTATGATTAATTCAAGTTTAGATAGAATGAAATTCATAGCTTACTATATCATAATCATCGATATCTATAATTGCATAGGTTTTCTTTCCGTCATCCTGTCTTGGAAGAGAGATACTGCCCGGATTAAGTATCGTTACATCATCTTCATTTTCATCCAGATACGGTATATGTGTATGCCCAAATAATGCTATGTCACACTCATTTTGAAGTGCATTGTATCTAAGACCTGAAAGTCCCATACTTACGCCCTCTCTATGACCGTGAACCGCATATATCCTATGCTCACCAAACATCAAGATAAGTCTGTCTTTAAGCTCCGGTATATAGTCAGTATTTCCACAGACAAAATAAGCCGGAACCCTTGCCATGCTTTCTATCTCACGATAGCTGCTGCCCACATCTCCGAGATGGATAAGCGCATTTATCTTACCGGCATCCTCTATCGCCTTTTTTACATTTTCATTTCTTCCGTGCGAATCACTTATAACCAGTATTCTCATAGTATCCTATTAAACCTCACAAACACCAAACATACATAATTAACAAAATCCTTATAATTAAATTCTTTATATAATCTCTTTAATTGCACGAAGCGCATTTCCTCTGTGACTAAGATTATTTTTCTCCACGGGATCAAGCTCTGCGGTAGTCTTACCAAGCTCAGGAACATAAAATATAGGATCATAGCCAAAGCCGTTTTCACCGGCAGGCTCATAGGCTATCCTTCCTTCGATGGTGCCCCTTCTGGTATCGACTCTGCCATCCGGATATGCAATCGCTATAGCACATACAAAACGTGCAGACCTTTCTTCATCCGGTACGCCCTTAAGTCTGTCAAGTATTATACGATTTTTAATTTCATAAGGTGTATCAACACCCTCATACCTTGCGGAATATATGCCCGGCTCACCACCAAGGTAATCAATCTCAAGTCCACTGTCATCCGCAAGCACGATACAGCCCTCTGCTTCCTTAACCTTTGAAATGGCTGTAGCCTTTATGATTGCGTTTTCTTCAAAAGTCTTACCGTCCTCAACTATATCTATATCAATTCCCGCCTGCTTCATGGATAAAATCTCATAGTTCTCATCCGCAAGAATCATCCTGATTTCCTTCATTTTATCTTCATTTCCGGTTGCAAATATAATCTTTTTCATTTTTAAGTACCTCTGCTTTCTAATATCTATACGTTATTTTTTTATTATGAACCATATCCCATGTATGCCATCAATCTGTAACAGCCATATAATAATTCTTTTTATCTTTATCAATCTATTCCTTATCTATTCCTTATCTATTCCTTGTCTATCTCTTCCTCATCACCATCAGACACATAATTTGTAAATGCCTTTAAGCAGACATTACAGTTCTGGGTTTTCTCAGCGCTGTGCCAGCTTTCACCGTAAAGGCTTATATAACCCTCGCCGTCTGTAATATCAAAATTCTCCGTTCTCTCATCCACATCATACTCTATGGCAATCGGATGTATTGCCTTTGGAGTGTGAATCTTAACGACCACGGCATATTTACTCTTGTCGGAAAGTCGAACGGGTTCAGGTATCCTTACAGTATAGTAGCCGGCATATTTCATGCTTCCAGAAGCAAGTAACTCCCTGTTATCAAAGGAGCTTTCATCCTTATAATTCTGTACCAGATAGACCTCAAAGCTGGTATCCTTGTCTGTTGCATAAAATGAAACGGCCTCAAGCTCTTCATTTTCATCTGTCTCATAAACATTTGCAAAAAAAGCATCCTCTTTATTAAAGCCCATAAGTCCGACCCAGCCGAGCAGATCCGACTGATAAATCTTATCAAAATTATCAGCCTCGCCAACCTTGGTATAGACAACGGATTTATTGCATATTACATTGTCATAGTAAGAAACATAAAAATAACCGTCTTCGCCAAACTCTTCGCCCCAGCTGTTTTTACAGATAAATGCGCCGTCTCCCTTAGGCTCTATAGTAAAGTTTTCCTTTGAGAAACTGTCATCCCATCCTACAACCACCACATCATGATTTGCGCCCTCATCGCCATCATAATAGTAAGCAGCATTTTCCCTGGAGTAATACATGGAAACACTGTCCACATACTCCATCTGGCAGTAAATGGAAGTCTCAACCGCACCGTATCTGAAAATTGCACTCTTTAAAATGTCCATATCCTTATCATTTATTATAAGTGCCTCCTCCAGATGCTTTACAGCTTTTAACGAATCATCCGTCTTACCGTCTCCGTAAGGATCATCCTTTTCATATACAGGTCCCTGCCAAGCCGCAAGATACGCAATACTCATGGTATGCTCGCCACCTATATCTATATCCAAATTATAGCTGTTGGTTAGTGTCATGTTGTCCGTTGAAAATACACAGTACTCTTTAGGTAAGAGTGTGGTCTCAAGGGCACCCAGCGAAGCAAATGCCCAGCAGGTACCATATCTTCCCTGATCCCTTACTTCGGTGACTCTGCCATAATCTCTCATATCATAGCTTGAAGGCAATGCCCGTTCCCTGCCTGTAAGTGCAAGGTCGATGTGATTATCATAATAATAGTAGTCTGTACTGTACCCGAGATATTTTGAAACCTCATCAAGCGGAATCATAATCTTATCGCTATCCGAAGCTTTATCAACCTCGCTTTCAAGATCTATTTCCTCCTGTCCGTTTAGCAAAGCATCATCTTTTCCGACTTTAAACTCCAGCTTATTTTCACCCTTCATCACAAGGAGTCTTCCATCAGGATACTCTTGCACAGAAGCATTTAACAGACTTTTTAAAAAATCCGCCTCCACAACCAACTTCATTGTATCGGTTACATAATAATCAAAGCCAAATTCCTCTATGCTTATTCCATTTATGGTTACGATAAGATCCTCATTTAATCTGTCAACCATATCACTTTTAAAACCGGCGGCACATTCGGAAAAATCATCTGACATATCTACCATAACAACCTGCTTTCTGGTTGCAAAATATGTAATTGTAAATATCGCAGCTATTGCCGCAAATAATACAAGTATCTTTTTCATAAAATCAATCCTGATATTCTTTCTATAAATACTTTATAAGTATCCGTCATTTAGATATTATGCTCATCAGCATGTCTGTTATCCTTATCTTTTCTCGGTGGTTTAGGTCCCATAAACTGATAAAAATATGATTTAATCATTCCGTTATAAATCTTCCTGTTCTTATCAGCCTTTCTTCCTATATATTTCTCCGCCTCATCATATGAGGTTATAAGATACATGGACCAGTCCGAAAGTCTTGCAAAGCTCTCACCTATGGTTCGATAAAGCTCCGGCAGATCCTTCCTATCCTCAAGTCTTTCGCCATAAGGTGGATTGGTTATTATAAATCCGTAATGCTTTGGATTGGAAAGCTCCTTAACATCCCTTGCCTGAAAATGAATGTACTTATCCACTCCTGCCTCACGCGCATTTGTCATGGCACATTTTACAATTTCAGGATCAAGATCATATCCCTGAATGTTCATTTCAATATCTTTTCTAATCACATCATGAGCCTCATCATATGCGTTATACCAAATCTTTTTAGGAATAACCTTATCCCAGGAGTCCGCAGTAAACTCACGGTTCATGCCCGGTGCGATATTGGCCCCTATCATAGCCGCCTCAATCGGAAATGTACCGCTACCGCAAAACGGATCGACCAGTACCCTGTCCTTATTCCAAGGCGTAAGCATAAGAAGTGCCGACGCAAGAGTCTCGGATATCGGAGCCTTACCCACAAGCTGCCTGTATCCACGCTTATGAAGTGAAGTTCCGGATGTATCGATTCCTATGGAAACCATATCCTTAAATATAAACACCCTTATCGGATACTCGTCTCCATCCTCTTCAAAATGATTTATATGGTAGGTCTGCTTCATCCTGTCCACTATAGCCTTTTTTACAATCGACTGTATAGAACTTCCCGAAAAAAGTGCACTCTTATTGGTAGTTGCCTTAGTCACCCAAAACTTCGCATCCCTTGGCAGATACTCCTCCCATGCAAGGGCCTTCGTACCCTCAAAAAGCTCATCGAATGTAACTGCCTTAAAGCTTCCCATCTTTAAAAGGATTCTTTCGGCAGTTCTTATAAATATATTGGCACGCGGAATAACGGTTTCATCCCCCTTAAAGGTAACTCTGCCGTCCTCCACGGAAACTATCTCATATCCAAGTTCAATTATCTCTTTTTTAAGCACCGACTCCAGTCCGAAATGGCACGGTGCAATAAGCTCAAATTCCTTACCGTTCATACATTTTTATCCTTCTTGCTTAAATTTGCACATTATCCATATTATTTTAAATGTCTTGCGATATAGTGTCAAGGATTTATATATTGCGGGGTGTGGCACTATGACACAATGACACAAATTAAAATGTTATGAATATTTTAAAGTAGATGATTATTTTTTAAGGAGGCGGACATTTTGAGATTTCGTAATATTAATATTAGGAACATCATGAATGAAGCAATCAATAACGAAGGAATAATAGTAGACGTAAGAGAAGTGGAAGAATTCGCAAAGGGTCATATACCAATGGCTATCAATCTGCCTCTTTCAGATATAGAAAACGGAAAAATTGGCTTACCAAAAAATAAGGTAATACTTGTTTATTGTGAAAATGGCGGGGGAAGTATGATGGCTGCACGTATTTTGTCCAATATGGGATATAATGTATTAAATGCTGTGGGCGGTCTGGCAAATTACAGAGGCGCTTTGACAAGACACAGATAACTTATGATTTTAAGCAGATGCTTTTATAAAAAAATTTACCAATTGATGTATATTCCTTTTAATATATGTCCATAATTAGAGTGTAAAGGTTATTACATTATAACCTAAAACATATCTAAGGTGCATATATTTACTGATGCACTGATATATTAAGGAGGAATAGACATGTCATCTAAGAATCAGTCAAAGAATCAGGCTGGTAACAAGAACAGCCAGACTAACAGCCAGAACAATACAGGCTCTAACAATCAGTCAAACAATCAGAGTAACAATTCTAAGGACAGCAAGCAAGAGAATTGTGATTAGTTAAATACAAAAGCAGTGGCAGGTGCAAATATGTACCTGCCCTTTTAATTTTTTAATTGCATTTAGCGTCATTTTATAATAAAATTAACTTACGGAAATTTTTAGTCAAAGGGGGTTTTATTATGGCGAATCAAATCATAATTACTATCGGACGAGAATATGGAAGTGGCGGACATGAAATCGCTAAAAAAATAGCTGAGCATTTTGGATTTAATATGTATGACAGAAGTGTTTTAGATGAGATGGCCAATGATCAGCCGGATGTTTCAACAAGTGCCCTTGAGGAACTCCAATTTGACTACATAAAAAATAAAGCTGCTGAGCGCGAATCCTTTGTAGTAGTAGGAAGATGTGCAGAGACAGTCTTAAGAGACAGATACAAAATAATTAGTATCTTTGTAACAGCAGATCTTGAAGACAGAATCAAACGTGTAAAGCGTAAATACAATATAGAAACCGAGGGTGAGGCAACCAATAAAATCAAGCGTCACGACCGCACCAGACGAAACTATCATAACAGTCATTCCGAATCTGAGTGGAGTGATGCAACAACTTATGACTTAACCATCAACAGCAGCCGTCTCGGAATCGAAGGAACAACCAAATTCCTTATTGATTACATAGAGCGAATAAATAATAAATAAAAAAAGATTGAGTATGCTTATCTGCATACTCAATCTTTTTTATATCAGATGAACCGGTCTATGTGGCATTTATTTTCCACCGTACCATGCAATTCCTTCATCACGCCATCCTAATTTTTTAAGATTATCTCTTTCTGCCGCACTTGTAGTATAATGATGTGCTCCTGCCTTTGCATTTGGATTATATAATCGATATAAAGGCTGTCCTTCTTTACCTGTTGAATACCAACCTATACCTTCATATTTCCATCCAAGCTTTACAAGATTATCTCTTTCTTTCGCGCTTGTAGTATAATGATGATCTCCCGCATTTGGATTGTAAAGTCGATATACAGGTGTATCAGAGGTTTTAGGTGCGTTCCATGCAATACCCTCATATCTCCAACCAAAACTTACAAGGTCATTTTTCTCTTTTTCATTTGCAGTGTAGAAATGCTCACCTGAATTCGGATTGTAGAGGCGGTACATTTTTGAATACTCTGTTTTAGTCTCTTTGGGCTGTTCTATTGTTTCCTCAGAATACTCATATAAATCGTACCATGAAACAACTCCTTTATTATCAGCCCATCCCTCTTTTAGAAGATTACCGTTAGCGTCGTATTCATAGAAATTATAACCATCTGTTATCCCCTTATTTTCATTAAAACACCTTATCAAATTTCCATTAGCATCATACATGTTTCTAACGACTTTTTCAACAGCTCCGGATCCATTATACTCTGTTTCTCTTAATACATTTCCACTCGAACCATACACATATTCTGTATAATTACTAATTTTTCCATCTTTTTCGTAGTCTGTTTCTTTAACCAAATTATTCTTTGAATCATACTCATATATAGTATAGTTTGTTATATTGCCATTTTTATCATAACCTGTTGCCTTTATTAAATTATTGTTTGCATCATATTCATATATTGAATATGGCAGATTATTCTTGTCATATGTACTTCCATTAAAATTATTAGTATAATGACCGGTTTTTATTAAATTACCCTTAGAATCATATTCCCATGTAAAAGCAGTATAAATATTACCGTTGCCGTTATAATATATTTCTTCTGTTTTATTTCCGTTTGAATCATATTGATATGTAAACCATCTATATACCTTATCATTTTCATAATCGGTACGCTTTATCTCATATCCTCTTGAATCATATTCATGTATATCATACATGGTTTTATTTTCTATATAATCATTTACGAAGGTCTTATAGATTTTTCCATTCGAAGTATACTCAGTTGTAACCTTTCTGACTACAGTTCCATCCGGATAATAATCGATATATTGGATTTCGTTTCCATTTTTGTCATATTCATACAATGTATAAATAAAAAGTTCACCATCATAATAAACGGATCTTTTCTTTAACACCTCTTTGCTTAAGCAAAGGATATTTAACGTAAATTCCTCAACTTCATCCAGATAATTTAATTCTTCCAAATCAAGTGATTCATCAAATTCTCCTTGAGTTTTGATTTTTTCCTCTTCTTCCAAATCCTCCTGTAATTCTGATTCTGCCTGTACTTCCTGCTCTTCTACTTCTTGATTTTCATCTGTTTCAACAAATTCTTCTGATTCTTCAACTGTTGCTTCATCATCCTGGACACTTTCTGAAATTACATTGTCTGTTTCTTCAGCTTTGACACTTATATTTGTCCAACCACATACTGACAAAGCCATAGCACCACATATTACTGCTGTTACTACCTTTTTTGACCTCATTTTTCTCCTCCTAAATAAAGATTTATTGTATAGCTTCATTGTACCAAACCGCTTACGCGGTGGCTACCTCGAATTTTCGATTAATTTACTCTTTCCCAAAAATAAAAGTAGCGTTTAACGTATTTTTGTTGTATTGTTAAGTTCCCCAACCTAATAACAACTATTACACAAACACTAC
>JAFUGL010000048.1 GCA_017469405.1 Lachnospiraceae bacterium
CTTACATTAGTTATTGATAATTTAAAACCAATTTACCCTACTCATACTTTCAATTCTAAATCCATGCATAAATTTTATCGATATACACAGATTTTATCGCATGATTACCTTAATAACAATTCCTTTTTATCTACAAGTTTTGCCTGAACAAGATATCTTTTTATATCAATACTCGTACAGGTCGAAAGCGTTATTATTCTATCATCGGTCGTAAGCTTTTCTACATCACGGAAATAACCGCTACCATAATTTTTTAGCATATCGATATATTCCTGATATCCTTTTACATTGGAAAAGTCATAAGCATATAAAATGTGGTCATCACTAAATTCATATGCTGCAAATATCTCATACGTTAAAAGCTCATCCGGTGTATAAATATACACATATTTATTGTTGTCAAAAAAATCCTTTTCACTGAACTTATGCAGGTCTCGGAAGCCCTCACCATTTTTCATATTGTGACCATAAAGGATGGTGTTGTAATCATCAAAATCCTTACTGTTAAGTCTCTGCGTATAGATGCATCCCGGATATCCCGTACTTCCGTCAAGATTATGATCCAGATAATAATCCTCCGGCTGTTCATCATCGCTTTGTAAAACAGGATATGAAATGCGTGTATCCGGTATATCTATATAAGCATAAACATTTTTATCAATCTCCCAGTAAGCCTTAAAATCTATCGGATTTTCTTCTTTCGGCTCTTCGGTAGTTGCCTCATTGACTGTAGTTTGAGTTTGTTCTGTGGTTATGCTTTCTGTTGTATCATGCTCGGTTTCTGAAGTATCTTGCGTGACCGACTTTTTACCACATGAAGATAAAACCAATATTGAGATTAACAAAAAATATGTTAAACGTCTTTTTAGTTTCATTTGTATTTTCCTGCTCCGTTTCAAAAAATAAAACTTTTCTTCATAAGAGTATACTTTATTTAGAGATTTTATCAAGAGATAAATTCACAAAGTTACCTATAAAAACTATTTTTCTGATCTCTTTTATAGGTAAAATTGGCGATCAACGCAATGGCAAAAATCTTAAATTACCTATAAATCCTTTCATCTTATTTAGTCTTATAGGTAAAACGACTTTGCGAAAAGATAATTAAGGTCTATATTTACCTATAAGCCCTATAACATCATTCAATCTTATAGGTAAAACGGCCAACCAGAAGAAGAATCAAGACATAAATTTACCTATAAGCTCTATAACATCATTCAATCTTATAGGTAAAATGGCCAAGCAGAAGAAGAATCAAGACATAAATTTACCTATAAGCCCTATAACATCATTCAATCTTATAGGTAAAACAACTCTGCGAAAGGATAATTCAGATCTCATTTTACCTATAAGTCTATCGCCTCATATAATCTTATAGGTAAAACAGCCAAACAACCGACTTATATACTCTTTAAAAGCTTATTCCAACTATAATATCACTTTCAACCGGTGAATTTTTGTCACCGATTGAACATAAACAAAAATCAGGTCCGGTTTAAAGCTCACTTCATTAGCTATATTTATTAGCTCACTTCACTAGTTTGCTTTAAAACCAAACCTGATTACAAAGGTTATTAAGTTTTTAAATTATGAGGTTATCTCAATGTATATGTCGTCTCATTTACTGTGATTGACTCTATATTATCTACATCACAGAGACGATTAAATGCTATTTTAAACTCATTATCAAAGCCACAAACATATTGATAATTTGCATGTTCAACATCGCAGCTGTGACTTATGCCTAATTCTTTATTATCACAATTGCTTTCTCTGACAAGATATTCGGTTCCATTCTTATACTTTATATTTACATAGTAGATATAATATGGATCATAAAAATCAAGTCCAAGTCCCACACTCTCATCAATACTCATGGATATAGGTGAAACCTTAACGACACCGCCGTCTGCATTGACATATTCCTTCATCTCTATCTTCTCTTTAGTATTAAGCGGAATATCCATCTCAACGATTTGATCTAGTATTTTGTTAAATTCTTCCGGATCATTGGTAGTCGCATATTCTTCAATTGTACAAGGTAATATTTGTACATGAATCGTTGGTGTTTCATTTACCTGATATTCGGAACCCAGAACAGCATATGAGTAGCAATACATTTTTTCTTCAGTAGATTTATCCAAATCTATGTAAACCTTGCCGAAATTAAAGCTTACATTTTGATCAAGTTCAGGAGAATTACCCTTTGCCTCATTGCTATGTCCGGCATGGTCAAGATTATATATTTTGACTCCACCCTCACGCTCTAAGGTATACTCAACCACCATACAATTTCCGTCACTTACTGTAGAAAGAATGGTCATCTTTGTTCCGTCCAAGTCATATTCTTCATTCATCTCAAGAATATTGTCGCCAACCAGCTTTTCGGCTTTTTCAGGGTCCGTATCTTCATAATCTATAGCCGGCATCTCGACTTCAAAATGCTTTGTCTCATCTCCCCAGTCTTCATCCCATTCATACATATGGGATTCTATGTCTTCCTTACCCTTGCTGCCCCAGATACGGTCAAACAAATCTCCTCCCGTTGCTGCATTTACTGCTATCGGTGCTGCTATTACAAATGTCATTATAGCCGCTGCCACCTTAACACCTGTATATTTCTTTGTTGTAAGATGCTTCTTTCTATAGTTTTTAAGCAACTCCTTTTTATTCTTTTTATACTCCTCCGAAAACTCATGATAATCATCTATTTCGTCGAATTCTTCAAGACTTATCTCGAAATCTTCAAGCATTTCGTTCTCTGTAATGTTCCTGCTCATATTCACACTCTCCTTTCACTCTGTTCCTAAGCATCGCCTTCGCACGTTCAAATCTCTTTCTCACATTTACCTCGGATATATTAAGATACTTTGCTGTCTCCTTTACCGAAAGATTCTTATATATCAGGCAGTCTATCACATCATAATATTTATCAGGAAGATACGAAATGTATTCCTCAAGCTCCATATTTCCGATTATACTTGCCGGATCATATAAGGATGAAACATGCTCATTTATGTCGTAAATATTATCAGTATTATCGCTTTCCTCATAGTAATTCCGTCCGTTTCTTTTACCACTATATGTATCTTCTTTGTCCGACAGGTAGATAAGCTCCTGTTCTCTCTTATTTTTATTGTAAATGTTAATCGACACATTTTTGATAACCTTAATTATGTATCTCTTGCAATCATCTGACTTAGCATCCTCAAAGAACACGTCTTTTTTCATCATCCTTATGAAAGCTTCCGAAACCGCATCCTCCGCCTGTCCTTCGTCATTTAATACACGATAAGCAACCCGGTACATCTTTTGTTCATACAGGCGGTAGCATTCTTCGATAAAGCCAACCTGCGGAGCAATATTTTTCTTTTTAGACACCTTCGTCCCTCCCTTCGTATGATTTGTAATTAGTTCGTACGAATTATCCTTACACTATATATAACAGATTTTAAATGGAATTTGTGACAAATGAATAAAATTATCTTGCTAATGTAATCATACGCACAAAAAAGTTGGTGACAAATTGTCACCAACTGCTTTTTTATCTTTTCTTTTAACGGAGCATATATAACCGTACTTCCATGCTCCCATCACCCAACAGGCAACAAGTTTTTAGCAGTTTTCTTCAAAATATGTAGGCGTTCAACCGCATCCATAAACAATAAACACTAACGTTATAAAAAATAACGAAATAACTTGAAACCCAAACCATAAACTTTAAATTGATAACTCAACCGGAGTATCAAAAAACGAATATTAACTGCACGGAAAAATCCTCTTATAAATCAACCTCAAATTCCACTGTCTGATTATACTTATCAAGTGCTATCTGCATATCGGAA
The DNA here is from genome assembly GCA_017469405.1 of Lachnospiraceae bacterium. GTDB lineage: Bacteria > Bacillota > Clostridia > Lachnospirales > Lachnospiraceae > Coprococcus_C. The sequence goes on from JAFUGL010000048.1 coordinate 3,846, forward strand.
ATTTTCGCATCAATTTCCTCGTATTCCTTTTTGATTAAATCCAAATCATAGTTGATATACTCATACTCCGGTGCAGTCTTTCTTGCAGAAAATAATCCGGAATTAATTCTAGACTTTGGCTCTTTTTTACGCATACGGTCGAGAATAACCTTACGATTATTCATCTGTGCCATGCTGACAAGAATAGCGTCAATTGTCATCAAAGTGTCTCCGACCTTTATCTCGTTATTACAATTAGCAACATTTATAGCATGCTTGATTTTTACAATCTTATCATCAATTTCGGAAATCTTTTTTGCAACCTCTTCATAATTGTAATCAGGTATTACAGGCTCTTCATCAAGTGCCGCAACGTAAGTAAAACCTTCTTCCTCCTTTGCTCTCCAAAAGTTTTTGTCTTCGTTTAGCTTTTTAAGCTGCTTGTTCGCAACTGCGGATGTCATTTTCACCATATTTTTCTTCCTCCCGATTTGTAAATAGTTTTATTATCTGATAATAATATATCACAGCATTAGGCTTATGTCATTTAACTTGTAGTACATATTATAAAAAATCGACTAATCTGTATTTTTTACACATTAGCCGATCTAAATCATTAGATATATTCCCTGTCAGGCTTTTCTCATCTTCTCTTCTTTTAGTAAAGAAATTTTCGTCATATCAATCCCTTAACTATCTTTACAATCCTGCTTGTACCGAGTCTGTCGGCACCAAGCTCCATAAAATGCTCTGCATCCTCCATAGATGAGATTCCTCCCGCGGCTTTAATTTTTACATTCGAACCGACATATTTTTTGAACAGTTCAATATCTTCAAAGGTTGCACCTGCTGTTGAAAAACCGGTGGAAGTCTTGATATAATCCGCACCCGATTCAGTCACTATCTCACACATCTTGATTTTTTCTTCTTCAGTCAAAAGACAGGTTTCTATAATTACCTTTAAAATGTGATCTCCACAAGCCTCTTTTATCTCTTTAATCTCCGATAAGACGTAATCATATTCCTTTGCCTTAAGCATTCCAATATTGATTACCATATCTATCTCATCTGCTCCGTTTGAAAGAGCGTCCTTTGTTTCAAAAACCTTTGTCGCAGTAGTCATATTTCCGTTAGGAAAACCGATTACCGTGCATACAGCGATTTCTCCGTTTAGATATTCTGCTGCCCTTTTGACATAGCATGGCGGAATACAAACTGAAGCTGTTTTGTATTTTTTTGCATCGTCGCAAATAACTTTTATCTCATCCCAGGTTGCACCCTGAAGTAAAAGCGTGTGATCGCAAGCGGCAAGTATTTTTTGTTGATCCATATATATCCTCCTTATTTTCTATACTTATAAATATAATATTCATAATATTTATTCCTCTATATTTTTTAGTTAATTCTTATATCATCCAAATCGGAACAATAAAGTTATCCTTATCAATAGCAGTTAATTCCGGTTTCATGCAAAGTATTGCACCTTTTGAACGTGGTGTCGAGGATTTATCCAAAAGTTTAAAAACTTTGACTAATTCCGAACCCGGATTAGCAGATTTTTTTATTTCAATTGGATTAAGGACACCATCATGCTCCAATATTATATCAATTTCCCTGGAATCCTTATCACGATAATAGTATACAAATGGGTCTATTCCGGAATTTAAATAAGCTTTCATTATCTCGCTTACAACATAATTTTCCAAAACAGCTCCATTCATAGCACCACTTTCCAGTGTTTCAGCACTGCTCCATTTTGTCAGATAACACACTAACCCTGTATCATAAAAATAAAGCTTCGGTGTCTTAACCAATCGTTTCAAAAGATTATTGGAATATGGATGCAAATAGAAAATAATTCCAAGTGTTTCCAATATTCCAAGCCAGTCCTTAACAAGCTTTTGATTTACATCTGCATCCTGTGCAATATCTGCAATATTTAGCATTTGTCCGCATCTCGCTGCAACTGATGTTATAAAACGTAAAAACTTTAATGAGTCAATTGCATCGGACAATCCCTTTACATCTCTTTCAATATATGTGGAAAGATAACTGCTGTAAAAAATCTGACTGTTACTATTTTGACCACTTACTACCGCCGGCATGGAGCCCTTAAAAATCCGGTCAAAAATCTCCATAGTATCAGCCGGTTTTCTCTCTTTGCCTCTTTCCTTAAGTTCCTCCAAATCAATAGTAAACGGTTTCATTTCGCCTTTGCATATTTCTGCCTGTGATAATGCTGTCAAGGATAGTACAGCAACCCTTCCTGCCAAGGATTCACTAACACCTTGCATAAGTTTAAAGACTTGTGAACCAGTCAACCAAAAATCTCCCGGGTTATGATTTTTATCAACAATAATTTTTATATAAGTAAATAATTCCGGTGCATATTGTACTTCATCGATCAAAACCGGTGGTTTATGAATCTGCAAGAACATCTCCGGATCGGTTTTGGCAAGGCTTCTTTCATTTAAATCATCCAAGGACACATAGCTTCTGTCTGTTCCTTCCATAAGTTTTTGAAGCATAGTTGTTTTACCAACCTGTCTTGGTCCTGTAACCAAAACAACCGGATACTCTTTTGTCACTTCAGCTACAACTTTTTCCAAGCTTCTAGGTATATAATCCATATAAATCACCTCGGCTAATCTGTATTATATATACATAATAGCCGATATAATCATTAAATGCAACAAAAAATTCGGCTAATCTGTAATTCTTTTACATATTAGCCGAATTTAATCAATCAACATATTCCCAATCAAGCTCTTCGGTATCTATACATACAAATTTCTCATTTCCTATAGGTCCTCCGTCACTGTATGTTGAAAAATTATCAAGTGTAAGAATATTTCCGGTTTTAAGCGGTTTGGTTACGGGTGTATGTCCAACCACCTGAAACATGGAAGACGGATACATTCTTATGTCTCTATATTGCGGTCTGACCCATATAGGCGAATCATCATCCCAAATTTCATACTTTCCCATTTTATTTACCTTCTCAAGCAAATAATCTAAATCCGGTTTTTCACCGTGTCCAAAATGCTTCATGACGAACTTCTCGGAAAGACCTGCATGGCTGAACAAAACATCATCTATGCGATGGATGAAAGCAACATTTTCTTTTGGCAAAGTGTATATAATTTTATTTATACCTGCAACAACCGTATCTCTTGCATAGGCTGAATACCCCGATTCAAATGCCTGCCACAGATAACTGACATCATGGTTTCCCAAACAGTATAATGTATCAGGATATTTCTCTATGAATTGTAGTATAGCATCCAATGTTTCTTTATACAAATCAAGATTTAATTCCTGATTCCAGTCATCAACAAAATCGCCAAGCATAACTATCCTGTCAAATTGGTTTTTTTCTATTAGTTCTGTTGCTTTTTCAAACATCCATGGTTTAAGATGAACATCAGGAATTACAAAAACTTTACTCATGGGCATTACCTCCTATAAAAATATTACGTCATATCTGCGATGCCTGCCGCTGCCTCACCTTCGCTTCGCTTCGGTTCGGTCGCTTCAGCCATCCTATGATTTTTTTAAGGATTACTGCAAATGCAAGAGAATCTCCTCTTCGCTTCGAGTCGAGCCGACCATCTCTTGTCTTTCTTTTGTCATATCTGCGATGCCTGCTGCTGCCTCACCTTCGCTCCGCTTCGGTTCGGTCGCTTCAGCCATCCTATGATGTACTTCGGTTTGTTGCGAATCCAAGAGAATCTCACCTTCGCTCCGCTTCGGTTCGACCATCTCTTGTCTTTCTTTTGTCATATCTGCGATACCTGCTGCTGCCTCACCTTCGCTTCGCTTCGGTACGGTCGCTTCAGCCATCCTATGATGTCTGCGTATACAAAAAAGAGTGCTTGGAATACAAGTATTCCAGCACTCTTTTTGTACACTCCGACATCGCAGATATGACTATCTTTTCGAAAACTGTGGTGCACGTCTTGCAGCCTTTAAGCCGTACTTCTTTCTTTCCTTCATACGAGGATCTCTTGTTAAGAAGCCTGCCTTCTTTAATACAGGTCTGAACTCTGGGTCAGCCTGAAGCAATGCTCTTGAGATACCATGTCTGATGGCGCCTGCCTGACCTGTGAATCCACCACCATGTACATTTACAAGTACATCATACTTACCTGTTGTACCTGTTGCTGCAAATGGCTGATTTACTATAACCTTAAGAGTATTTAATCCAAAATACTCCTCCATATCCTTCTTATTGATAGTTACCTTTCCTGTACCAGATACAAGGTAAACTCTTGCTATACTGCTCTTTCTTCTTCCTGTTCCGTAAAATCTTGAACTCTTAGCCACGAATATTCCCTCCTTACTAATACTTAATCTCTAAGGTCTCAGGCTTCTGTGCCTGCTGCTTGTGATCAGGACCTGCATAAACATGAAGCTTCTTAATCATCTGTCTTCCGAGAGGTCCCTTTGGAAGCATTCCCTTAACTGCAAGGTAAAGAACGTCCTCAGGCTTCTTGTCGAGCTTCTCTCTAAGAGTCTGCTCCTTCATACCACCTACATAATCTGAGTGATGGTAATAAACCTTCTGGTCTAACTTCTTACCGGTTACTTTAATCTTATCTGCATTTACAACTACTACATAATCACCTGTATCGATATGAGGAGTGAATGTTGGCTTATTCTTTCCTCTTAATATACTTGCAATCTCAGATGATAAACGACCTAATGTATGTCCTGTAGCATCAACTACATACCACTTTCTTTCAATGTTTGATGGGCTTGCCATAAAGCTCTTCATTGTGGTTTTCCTCCTTAAATATTCGATTATTAACCAAAATATTAATTACCTTCACCGAAATGTCCGAAACAGCTTTTCATCAATACCTTTGGTCGATGTATACGGCATCCTTTGATTATTGGGAAAGATAATCAAAAATGCTCTTGTCTAAACCTGCAACAACCGGGGCTATTGGCTGTTTACAGAGTTCTTTCAAATTACATGCTAAATTAGTATAATACAAGGTTTCTCGTATGTCAACCAAATTTTTCAAAAAAATCCAAAAACGAGTAACACATACACGCGAAGCGTGTCGGTTATATTGCGGTGTAAATAATAAGAGGTATCGAAAAGGTGCTAAGCAAATCGTGAGTGACAACGAGATTTGCGTGTACCTATTTCGAGACCTCTTATTATTTATATCATGCAATATAACCGACCTTACTCATTTTCCTCCATAAAGTATAGTCTTGATGAAAAGTCCTGGAAGTATCTGACCTCACCGTTGTATCCGGTGCCGCTGAAGGCCTGTTTAAGCTTTACGCCGCCATACATCATGGCATCGCCGTAGGCTTTCATATCTTCAACTTCCCCATCCATCTTGACAAACTTTGCAACTATATCATGCATAAGTGAGTCCTGCTTGATATGGAATGGTGCCGCAGTATTAACAAGGTCGCCGAAGTTCTTTACGTTATATTTCAAAACTCTGTTATAGAAATGGTATTCCTTATCCGGATCAAGTCCCGAAGGCTTATAGTATGCATACTGATTATTTGGAACAACTAGCTTTTGCATAATCATGCCTACTGCCTTTTTCTTATCCTTGGAAACGCAGGTCCATTCGCATATATTGGTCTGACCGCTTTCTAAGATATCGCCTGCATGTACTCCGCCAGTCGCAAGAAATGTTCTGCCACGATAGAAGCTTCCGGTCTGCAGGACCTCTCTCCACTCTTTATATAACTCAACCTGTGCCTTTACGGCTGCAAGTTCTTCCTTGTTCATATCGGCAAGGTTACATTCATAACCGCATATTCCAAAGCTTGCCACGTTGAAACGTGTTTCAAGTGGTGTGATACGTAAAGTCTGATGATTAGGACATGAGGATACATGCGCACTTACCGTGGAAAGCGGATAGCCGTAGCTATAGCCCGTCTGAATATTAGCCCTGCACAAAGCATCCGTATCATCGCTTCCCCATATCTGTGGGAAATAGCAAAGTATGCCAAGGTCAAATCTGTTTCCTCCGGCTGCACAGCCCTCAAATAATATCTGTGGGAATTTTTCAGTCAATGTCTTCATACATCTGTAAAGTCCAAGCATATACCTGTGTGCTACCTCGCCCTGTCTGTCCGGTGAAAGATTGCTTGAATAATAATCCGTAAATGTTCTGTTCATATCCCATTTTACGTATTTAATATTGGCACTTGAAAAGACCTTACTCATAGACTCAATTATATAGTCCTGCACCTCGGTTCTTCCAAGGTCAAGTATTCTTTGATTACGTCCCTCCGAATGAGGCTTATCAGGTATCTGCAGTACCCAGTCAGGATGGGCTTCGTAAAGCTTGCTCTTTACATTTACCATCTCCGGCTCAACCCAGATTCCAAAATCAAGATCTAACGCATTTATCTTCTTGCATATTCCCTCGAGTCCGTGAGGAAGCTTTTTCTTATTGACCTCCCAGTCGCCAAGAGACTGTGTATCATCATCTCTTGTGCCAAACCAGCCGTCGTCCATTACAAAAAGCTCGATCCCGACATCTGCCGCCGCTTTGGCAAGCTTAAGCAGCTTATTCTCATTTATATCAAAATACGATGCCTCCCAGCTGTTTAAAAGCACAGGACGGATTCGATTTTTCCACTCACCTCTTACTATATGTTCACGCACAAAGGCGTGCATGTGCTGACTCATCCCGTTAAAGCCATCATCCGAAAATGTCATTACTACCTCAGGTGCCTCAAACACCTCTCCCGGCGCAAGTGTAACAGAAAATGATTGCGGATTTATACCTGATACAAACCTTGTCTTTCCGTATCCGCTTACTTCAACCGCCTCATAATGATTACCGCTGTAGATAAGGTTAAAGCCGTAGCAACAGCCACTGTTTTCATTTGTATCTGCCTTCGAAAGCATTACGAAAGGATTAGCCCTGCTTGACGAGCTTCCCGTATAAGAGGAATTAACATGCTTTCCCGCAAGCATCCTTGTATCGATTCGTTTCATCTCCCTTGTCCATGCGCCCGAAAAGGTTGTGAAAATATAATCAGGAGTATCAAAATCTATGCTCATACTAAGGATTCGTCTTACATCTATCGGCTCATCGCTGTCATTGATGAGTCTGACATTTCTTGTAATCACATCTTCCTTTTCATATACATAGTAGTTCATTTCAAGGGTAAGGTTATACTGCTCATCCTTTAAGATAATTGTAAGAGTTTCCACCTCATCGTCTGCACCGTATGAACCGGGCAGCGTGTCAAACTCTGCTTTGCCCTCTCTTTGCCTTGCTTCCTTATATACGAAGTCAGAGGTGTAGCTTCCGTCTGCATGAATAATCTCAACCATCGGCTCACGTATATCACCCTTTCCGTAAGCAGACATTTCAAGACGCATATCTTCAAGCGAGTATTTCATATGCTCCTTATCGTACTGATTGGTATTGCCCAAAGGAAATTCATGCTTTTCCTCTAAAGCTGCTCTGGAAAAATGTATCTTCTTTCCGTAATAATAATGTTCAAGCTGACCTGTCTCCAATATTCCAAAAGCATATGTGGTGTTTTTAGTATTTAAAACAAAGCTGTTATTAATCTGTTTAATCATAAGCATCCCTCATACATTATTAACTATTTTAATTAAACGAAAAATTATATCATCAAATTATATAATACAAGGAAAAGCATCATCCCATATGTCACATATAATCGAGTATAAGAACAACACTATCCCATAAGTCACATATAAGTGAGTATGAAAGCACATAGCCTTCACACCCACTTATACTTATTATTTATTGCTTATTCTTCAAAGTATCTGTTATCTCCTCAAGCTTTCTCTCATCAAGGATATACTTCTTTCTGAAAAGTATGATTGCGATAATCATCCCAAATATCGGAAGAAGTGTCATGGTAAGCCTTAAGATAAGAAGTGAGCTTCCGCCTACTGCAGTCTTTGCAGCACCTACAGTAGTTGTGTCGTTGCTTAAGTTACTTATACTAAGGCAGATAGAAGCAACAAGTGCAGCTATACCTGACGCAAGCTTAACCACGAAGGTTTGCATTGAGAAAATTACGCTCTCATCACGTCTGCCGTTTTTAAGCTCACCGTAATCAACGGTATTAGCCAGGAAGATTGTAACAAGTACGTTAAGTATACCAACTGCCGCCATTATGAAAAATCCCGGTATAAGGAACGGATATACACTGCTTGTGCCCGAAAGTGCCATAACAAGAAGCACTACATAACCGGATATCGAAGCGATAACAGCTATATTAAATATCTTAATTGTAGTAAAGAATTTACGAAGAAGCGGGAACATAATCATCATCGCAAGTATCTGTATGGCACCCGCAAATGTATTGAATAATGTATAATTTCCCTGCCAGTTCGAACCTGCAAGGTCATACTTAAAGAAGTAAATCAAAAGGTTCGAGGTAATGTAAGTTGCAACATTTATAAGAACTATGGTTATAACTATTGTCATAGCCTGGTCGTTTTGGATAAGTGCCTTAAACATCTCGCCTATACCTGCTGTCTGCATATCTGCTGTTGATTTTTCCTTGATACCAAGGCAGGTAATAACTATAAATACCACAAAGATTATAGCTACTATAAGTGAGAAGTATTTGAAACCGTATCTCTCAACCTCTTTGGTTGAAGTAAACTCGCCGGTAAGACTTGAAAGTCCACCATCCTTATCAAGCTTTGCATACAGTTCAGAATCTACATAAACCTTAAGCTCTGTGAAAGTTGAACCATCTTTAAGTCCAGTTTCAAGAATTGATGTTGAATTATCAGCATCAAGCTTTACATCATCAAAATTAAGCTCATACTTTGAATTGCTTCCGGTATATTTTAAAGTTTTATCTTCAGTACTCTCAAATAAATCCTTAAACTCGTCACTGTTTGCGGTTACGGAAATAACGATGCCGTCTGTAATACTTATTTCATTTCCGGTTGCAGCATCCTGGTCATCTATCTCGATTATATTTACAGCTACGCCGCCAACCTCTGAGCTATACTGCACAGTCATCTTATCTGTATTTTTATCGGACACTGCGGTACCGATTGCAGTTACTGCCATAACTGTGATTATGGTAATAATTGCCGAACCCACACCGGCACAGCTTCTTGCAAGTGCGGAAAGACCTTCACGTTCCTTACCACCCTCTGTAAATGCAGGGATCATAGACCAATAAGGTATATCCATCATAGTATAGGTAACACCCCAGAGGATATAGGTAACTGCCGCATATGCTACAAGTCCGCTTCCGTTAAGTGATGGTGGTGCGGAAAACATCAGAAACAGGATTACTGCGTTAGTAATTGTACCGATCAAGAGCCATGGTCTGAACTTGCCCCATCTTGTCTTTGTCTTTGCAACAACTATACCCATAATCGGATCATTAAATGCATCAAATATTCTTGCTACCAGGAGGATAACACCCATCGCAATCGCACTTACTCCGAGGATATCCTGATAATAATACAGTATATAGCTTGCAGAAAGCATATAGACCATATCCTTTCCTACGGCACCAAGACCGTAAGCAACTTTTTCCTTAGCTGTTAATCTCATCTTATCTCTTCCTTTCTTCCTTTACTCCGGTTCTTATATACACATTTTCAAGTACACGCATGGCACGCTGCCGCTTAACGCCATGCTTAGCACTTAAAATGTGTATACAAGAACCTCCTCGATATAATATACTTAAATGATTCTCTATCACATAACACTATACTTATCACTTAAAATTAATATACAAGAAACTAAATTTTTTATTAATAAACATATATAAAATAACAATCTAAATCGCTAATCTAAATATTAATTGTGAATTCTATGTCAACTGTTTTAGCCTGTGGTGACTTAACCTTAAGCTTTGCCTTACCTGCTTTGCCGAGAGTCTTTATATATGTTCCTCCCATACCGCCGGAAAGCGCTACCGTCTTTGGTCCGATTATCTCTGCATCGCCCTTAACATCAAAGGTTACAACATCATTGAAGTAAGGTAAGATATTGCCAAATTCATCTACTGCCTTAACTCTTACGGCAGCTACATCATAGCTATGCTCCTCACATAAATCTGTGTGGTCACAGGTAACCTCAAGTGCGACCTTGGTCATAGCCTTTCTTTCGATTGTCTTGACAATCTCGCCATCCTTTATTGCCTCAAATTTGTAAACTGTCGACTCTCCACCCCAGTTACCGATGTACTTTCCGTAGAGGTCTACTGCCTGCTGCTGGGTCATATGGTATTTGAGCATAAGCTTTCCTGCCTTAAGGTACATGGCCTTGGTAAGTCCGTAAAGTCCAACCTTTGCAGTTGCATTTAAAAGTGCCTTAACATCCTCGGCCTGCTTATGAGGCATACCGGTTTCTTCCTCCAAAGCACTGCCGATAAAATCATCTATGCGGATAGGCACATGCTTTAAATTCTTATATGGAGAATTCTCCGAAGTATATTCCTTTATAAATTTATCATTTTTATACATCTTAACACTGTCAGCGTTTGTGAAAATGTATATATCACCCATATTTCCGCCCGGATGCTCACCTATATCCATGGTTGAGCTAACCTCAAGTACAGGTGTTACATCCTGCTGGCTTGCATAAACTGCCGATGCAAGCTTTGGATTACGGAACATATCCATAACACCATGATAGCAGATTCTGTCACCGCTTCCGAAATCCTTGTGGGTATTGTAATCAAACATACACCATCCGAAGCTTCCTGTTATATCCTCCTGACCTGCTACCTCATCAAGAACATTTGCATGTCTTAATGCATGCTCAAGTCTGTGCTCCTCCCAGTCAAAAGGCTTTGTCGGATACATATGTCCGTTATACTCACTTATAAGATAAGGCTTGCTCATATCGGAGGTTACATCCTTCTTTGCATCACAGCCCTTGTGCTTGCCATCATGCAAGAAATCATTGTAGGTAAATACATCCTCCTGAAAGATTCCCTTCTTGTAGCATCGAACACCGCCTGTCTGTCTGGTAGAATCGAGCTTATGTGCCTCCTCATTGGTTCTTGCATAAAACTCCTCATCGTCCTTGGACTCATTTATTCTTACACCCCAGATAATGATTGAGGTATGATTTCTGTACTGCTTAATCATGTCCTTAACATTTTCCACAGCCTGATTCTTCCACTCTTCATCTCCTATATGCTGCCAGCCCGGGAACTCCGTAAATACCATAAGTCCTATCTCATCGCATCTGTCAAGGAAATAATGTGACTGCGGATAATGTGAGGTACGAACCGCATTTACTCCAAGCTCATTTTTAAGAATATCCGCATCATTTACCTGCATGGACTTAGGCATCGCATATCCGACATAAGGATAGCACTGATGTCTGTTAAGTCCCCTTATCTTAATCTTTCTGCCGTTTAAATAAAATCCGTCATTCTTAAATATTGCCTTTCTATATCCAAATGTTACAAGCTTTTCATCAATTACTTCACCATTTTCAGTAAGCTCGGTCTTAAGCTCATAAAGCGCCGGATTGTTAATATCCCAAAGGCAAACCTCACCGGTCTGGTAAGCTGTTTCTTCTACATTTTCTATATCTGTTATTATGAGCTCTCCGACTTCTTTAAATTCTGTCTCACCCTTTTTTCTGATAGACTGCTTAAGCCTTTGTCCTGCCTTTGCATTTACAATTGTATAATCTGAACAAACTGCTGATTTCTTGGTAATATCTGCTGCAAGCTCCTCTGAGTAGCTCGGTGTAGCAATCTTAGTTGTAACAAATATATCCTCTATATAACTATTATTCTTTATATCAATATATACATCTCTGTAGATGCCGCCATAGGTCATGTAATCAACCACATATCCAAACGGAGGTACATTTAAGGTTTCATTGCTGTCAACCTTTACCACAAGCTTATTGGTCTTACCATATATAAGCTCCTTACTTATATCCAGTGTAAATGCTGTGTATCCGCAGCTGTGCTTTCCTATCTCCTTACCATTGAGATAAACCGTACTCTCATGTGCCGCACCGTCTATGGTAAGTAATACTGTCTTTCCTTCCCATGCCTTATCTGCCTCAAGTTCCTTCACATATCCGCTTACCATCTGGTAAATGTGTTCATCGAAATAATGAAACGGTGTCTCCTTGCAAGTGTGTGGAAGACGTACTGTCTCAAGCTTTGCCACGTCATAATCCTCTGCAAGCAGGTCCTCCTTAAAATCACCGGTAAATTTCCAATCATCATTGATATAAATTCTTGACATTCTGTAAACCTCCTAATTTTTTGATATTATTCCTTGTAATTCATTGTAGTTGCTTTTATTTTTCTATACCCTTCATAATAATATCCACAACCTCATTTAATGCATCCTGATAGGTTATCTTATTTTTAAGTAACACATCCCGGTTGTAAAACTGCTCCCATGATGCCTCAAGCATCATCTTAACTATGCTTATATTTACCTGTCTTATGCTTCCTTCTTTAATTCCTCTTTCAATCAGCTCTATCGTACTTTCCCATCCGGTTTCAAGCCTATGTGCCACATGCCTGTATATATTTGGATATTTATCTCTAAGCTGATATAAGTTTTCGTAATTTACATCCTTATACCCATCCGGCATAACCGTCAGCACCGCTCTAAGCTTATCTACGGTTCCCAGTGACATATCCCTAAGAATTCTCTCCTCGCCCTCCTTTGCCGCATCAAATAAATAATCAACTGCTGCAAGCGAAAGCTCTTCCTTATCCTTAAAGATTGTATAAATGGTTTTTTTGCTCATCGAAAGCTCTTTTGCAATATCGTCCATGGTAAACTTCAGTCCTTTTTGGTTAAATGCCTTTATCGCGGCCTCCAAAACAGCCTCTCTTACCTCCATAACCGCTATCACCTCAATTCTTTTGGGAAATTCTTCTTTGTGTGTAATTATTTATATTTTCTTATACGCCTTCGGAAACTAATTTTATTTTTTCAGTTTCCTCAATTGTAACATCTATATGGTTGTAGCACAAGAAACTAATTTCACAAAAAAAGTTTCCAATCGTTGTGCAATTTGACGAAGAATTTTGATTTTAGAGATGAAAATTTGTTTTATTGTACAATGTTAGTCATAAAATAAGACAAGGGACAGGCAAATGCCTGTCCCTCTAACGCAATTTGAAAAGACACTACAACTTAGGATTTTAGAAGTTTCCGCCGTTCCAGCCCCAATCCTTTGTGCCTATGTAAGAAACGTACACATTTCTTGCCGGTATATCCAGCTCTTCCTCAAATATATTGCATATCGCAGCTGTCAATCTGTCATACGCATCCGAAGAAGCATTTCCGAAAATTCTCACAGCAACATAAGCTCCCTTTTCAAGCTTATTTCCTGCCATGTACAAGCTATACTCATCCTCAAATCCAACCATTAGAAAGCTTTCCGGCTTTCCGATGATAGATATTTCTTTTCCCAATCTTGATTTGATAATCTCTCTTTTTTCTTCTGATACCTTAAGTGTTATTTTCGAATCAATAAATGGCATGGTTTTGCCCTCCTTTCTATATGAACACATGTTCATTATATATTTATTTTATATTAATTTCAATATATAAGAAAATTTTTTTCATATTTATAGTTATACTTTTTATTTTTCATTTAATTGCCTTAACCTAACATTTATTATATAATGAAATAGATAAACACAGTTTTAATGCTATCATTTTTGAAAGGAAAAACTATGAGCACATCCAATACAAACGAAAGCACAAAACCCCTCGGTGCAAGACTTGGCGAAGGCTTTTTCTGCATCTTTTATCTTATATTTGTTTTTATGGCTGCTATCATCCTAAAAAATAAAGGAATAAATGCATCCTCCGATACAGCCAAATACAGATACGGGCTCGGAATGATGATGGCACTGATTCTCGGCTGCGGAGATGCCTTTCATCTTATCCCAAGAATTATAGTTAATTTTAAAGGCAGCTTAAAGCATCAGGAAATATTTTTAGGTGCTGGCAATCTTATCTCATCAATCTCTATGACAATATACTATCTTGTTATGGTAGTCATGTGCGATACAATCGTTACGGGTGATTCCAATTATGAAATTAATCATGAAATCGAGCTGGCTATAATAATTCTTGCAATAATCAGAATTTTCCTCTGCCTCTTTCCTCAAAATAAATGGTTCAAAAAAGAAGGCAGTAAATTATGGGCGATTATACGAAATGTACCCTTTGCCATAATCGGAATTCTGATGATTATACTTTTAATCAAGGCTGCCGGTATAACAACTATATATTCTAAAGCATTTTACATCCAATTAGCTATAAGTGTCTTACTTAGCTTCGCCTTTTATCTTCCTGTAGCCATATGGGGAAGGGAAAAGCCAAAGCTTGGTATGCTTATGATACCTAAAACCATATGCTATATATGGATGCTGCTTGTGATACTAATTTGATTATGATATAATTTTTACCATACAGCCAACAAAGAAAATCACATATACATAAGGAGGTTAATTATGGGATTTAATTACGAAGATGAAGATGATGATTGGGATTTTGATTTAGATGGTATCGATGACATAATTAAAAAAGACGATGATTCTATTAAGGATGATTCTATTAAGGATGACGAAGAAGATGATTGGGATTTTAGCAACGTAGACGAAAATGGTAACATTATCGACGAACCGGAAAATGATTGGGTCTTTGAAGATGATGATGAGGAAGCCGGTATTTTCACCACAAGTCCACTTGTAGATGATGATGATTTAGAGGATATAGATGAGGCAACTCCTTCTATTGTTCCTGACGATATCCATGACGTAAGCATCGTGGCCTTATCGCTTGATGATATAATAATTGCCTACAGATTCAATACAAGCGCCGGCAAATTTGACATATCAAAGGTTAAAGCATACGAGTATGGTTTAAGCAGTATAAAGATAGAAAAAATGATCAGATTAGAGAGAAAGAACGGTTTAATACTTTCAAAAAGTGAAATAAAAGCAAAACATATAGTTCCTAATGTCTCCGACTGTGAGACAGACTGTCGAAAGCTTATTAATGCACTATTTGAATAATAAAATATAAACAAAGCAGCTTTGATAATGCAGATTGCATTACAGAAGCTGCTTTTATAATAATATTTATTATAAATATTCTATCCCTACAAGAGTTAGGCCACAGGCCTCGGACTTAGGTCCTGCTTTAGCTCTGTCACAGGCTTCAAGAATCTCTTTTACATGCTCAGGTTCATACATTCCCATACCGCACTTTAAAAGCGTTCCCATGATTATACGTACCATATTGTACAAAAAACCTGTTCCTTTTATAGTCATGGTAATCATATTGCCTTCTTTGGAAAAATGTATATCTGTTACAGTTCTTACTGTAGTTTCAACCTGTGTTCGCGGCGTACAGAACGATTTAAAATCATGCTCGCCAATCAGATAATTTGCAGCCTCCTGCATCTTATCAATGTCTATATTATAATAGACAAATTTGGAATAAAGTCTGACCATGGGATTTGGAAATCTGTCATTCCAAATCTTATATTCATAGGTCTTTATAGTATCACAAAATCTCGGATGAAAATCATCTGCAACCTGACAAGAATTTCTTATTCTTATATCATCCGGAAGTCTCTGATTTAGTGCAAATGAGATTTTTTCTGCAGGTATCCTTGTATTGGTATCAAATACCGCTACATTTCCCAAAGCATGTACACCTGAATCAGTACGGCTTGCACCTATTACCTTTATATCCTCTCCAAGAAGTTCTGAAAGCTTTTTATTAAGAATCTCTTCTATAGTTATTCCATTGTCCTGTATCTGCCAACCACAGTAGTTCGTACCGTCGTAGGCTATAATCAATTTTACTCTTATCATAATTCCTCAAAATAATAGTTATTAGAATTTTATTATAAAATATATCCCAAATATAAGCAACAACAACAAAGTAACATAAACAATATGATCCTTTGTTTTATACTTAAGCGGTCTTAATTTGGTTCTGTTCTTTCCACCTTTATAACATCTTGAATCCATGGCATCAGCCAGGCACTTTGCTCTGTCTATGGAATTTTGAAAAAGCGGTATAATAACCGTCCTTAAATTTTTTATCCTCTTAATTGGTCCCCCTTTATCAAACTGTGCTCCACGCATCTCCTGTGCTTTCATAATTCTGTCAAGTTCCTCCATAAGCACAGGTATAAACCTTAAAGCAATAGTTATGCCCATTGCAACATTTCCTTTAATTGCAAAGCACTTCTCAAGTCCATCCGTAAGCTCCGTCGGGGTAGTTGTGTACATCAAAAGCGAAGACATGAATATAATCAATATCATCCTCCAAAATACATATACAGCCTTAAGAATTCCCTCACTTGTTATAGTTAGGCCACCAATTCTTAAAAGAGTTTCTCCATAGACAGTAAATATATTAATCATGGAGCAAAGCAGTATAAAAAGAACAATTCCACGCATACCTTTAAACATATGCCTTATAGGTACATTTGACATAATAAGTGCAGTCATAAAAACAATTGTCAAAAGTCCAAACAAATAGATATTTTTATCCAATAAAGAAAGTATAATAAATATTATCACAAACCTTATCTTTACTCTGGGATCAAGCTCATGAATCGGAGATTTAACACTGTAAAATTGTCCTATAGTTATATCTCTTAGCATTTTCCAAATAATTATCCTTTTCAAAATATATATTTGCACTGATTTTATCTGTCATAGATATAGATATTTTCAATGCAACATCACCTACTACCAAATATTCCGGATTTTCAGTCAATATTAAGTGCTTTTTTAATGTTATTTACACCTTCATCTATGTCTTTTACAAGGCAGGATACCTCAAGTCCCTCTCTCCTTAAACTTATCAAAAGCTGCATTATAACCGGAAGATTATAAAGCTCCCTTTCCTTTTCATCCGCCTCAAGGTACATCTCATAAAAAACATTTTCCGGAATTCCATCAGCAAGTACCTCACCATCTTCTATAGCTATAAGCCTGTCTGCATATTTTACAACACTTTCCATATCATGGCTTACCATGACAATCGTTATACCTGCTTCCTTATGTAATGCTTCTATTATATCAAGCATATTTTGCTTACCTTCAGGATCAAGTCCCGAAAGCGGCTCGTCCAATATAAGATACTCCGGCTGCATTGCAAGTACCCCTGCCAAAGCAACTCGCCTTTTCTCACCGCCTGAAAGTTTATTTATAGGCATATCATAGATTTCATCTGAGAGACCAACAACTTCAATAGCTTCATATGCTCTTTTTTCTGCCTCAACCTCAGTGATTCCTGTATTTCTTGGTCCAAATACTACATCTTCATATACATTTTTTGCAAAAAGCTGCTGTTCCGGATATTGAAATACAAATCCAAGTTTTTTTCTAAGATTGCTTAAATCTGTAGATTTATCCATAACGTCCACACCATCGACGTAAATCATATCTGTATCGGTTTTAACAAGACCGGGGATAAGTTTTAGAAGTGTCGACTTACCTGCGCCTGTTCCTCCGATTATAACAACATATTCATCTTTTCCTATACTTAAAGAAATATCCTTTAGGACAGATTCTTTATTATATGAATATTTTGCATGATTAAAAAGTATGGCATTTACTGGATTGATTTTCGGTTTAACAATATGATTTTTTTCAAGCTTTGTATCAAGAAAAAAAGAATTAGGATGTTCGTATTTTATTCTTTTAACCATAGCTTCAACGGAAAAAATTCTTCCATCGTGTATAATGCCTGACCTAACCAAATCATTCTTAATATCAATAATAGCCGGGCACTCAAGCCCCGCTTGTTTAAGCATCTCTTTATTGGCAAAGATGCTTTCTTTTTTGCCACGAAGAAAAATTCTTCCTTTGTCCATTATATATATATAATCTGCGATAAGAAGCTCGTCCATATTGTGCGTTATCATAATTATTGTTATTCCAAGCTTTTCATTTATTTCTTTAATGCTTTTTAGAATCTCCCATCTTGACTTATTATCAAGCATGCTTGTCGCTTCATCCAGGACTATACAAGCGGGTTTCATTGCGAGTACTCCGGCTATAGCTACCTTTTGCTTTTCTCCTCCGCTTAACTCATCTATTTTGATATCAGCCATCCTTGCACCAAGTCCCGAATCAGAAAGTGCCTCAAAAACTCTTTCCCATAATTCATCTGAGGATATACCTATATTTTCCGCACCAAATGCTATATCCTCTGCTACAACGCTTCCGATAATCTGATTATCCGGATTTTGAAAGACCATACCAACTTTTTTTCTTATTTTAAAAATATCTTCATCAGTTCCATTGATAGCATCTATACCACCTATCAAAACAGTCCCGTCGATCGGAGTTATGAGACAGTTGAGAATCTTGGCAAATGTACTCTTTCCTGAGCCATTTCTGCCTGCAACAGCTATAAAATCCCCCTTACCTGCATCAAAATTAATCCCACGTATAGCATTGATCATATCCGTGAGATTTTCCTCTTCATCACGCTCGTAATATTCAAATTCAAGGTCCTTTATCCTGATCATATATCATTTCCTGCCTAATCAAATATCCACAAAGGACATTATATCATATATAAACGCTTTTTTATACAAAAAAGAAGCAGACCAAAGCCTGCTTCTCCTTAATAAAACTGATTAAAAACTACTTCTTTTCAAAAACCATTTCCTCATTACCTGATCCGATAGTTAAGGTACCACTTTTAAGAGTTCCTTCTTCCGTATCACCATTAATTGTAAGAGAAATCTTTTCTCCATCAAGTTTATATGTTCCACTCTGAGAATCGGAATCACTCTTCATTGTAAAAGTATCATCAGACTTAAGTTCAATTACCATCATGTCTTCAACCTTTATGTCGATTCCCATATCATCATACTGCTTCTGTAAATCAGCAACACTCATACCTGCTAATGATTTGAGTTTGTAAGTTCCTGAAACATCCTTACCCTTACCACAGCCAACGCATAAAATCATAAGTGTAGCAATCATTAAAATAGTTGTAATAATTCTTTTCATATTTTTCTCCTTTTTTCTTAAAAATTACTACATATTTATATCATATTATCAGCTTTATATCAAGCATTTATTTTATTTCTGATTTTTCTTATCTTTATAATATTTATCTACAAACTATTTTATTATTATTTCAATTTGTAATCAACAACATAAAAAGAGAGCCACAGCCCTGTGACTCCCTTTTTTAACCTTTATCATATATAATGCAGACCAATCAGATTATACAAGTTCAAGTATAACCTTCATAGCACCGTCACCACGACGCTCACCAATCTTAACAATTCTGGTGTAACCACCGTTGCGACCTGCATACTTTGTACCATACTCGTCAAATAACTTTGCAGTTAAATCAACCTTCTTAGTACCTGCTTTCTTACCTGCAGCATCAGTAGGTACCTCAACAACAGGATATAAAACCTTAAGCATCTGTCTTCTTGCATGAAGTCTTGATGGCTGATCCTTCTTGATGGTCTTCTCAACTTCATCATACTGAGTTACTTTCTTTTTCTTACCATCAACCTCGATAGTCTCTTTGATTCTCTTGCCATCCTTATCCTTCTTAGCAACCTTAGCAGTTACGGTAACTTCATCATAGTTATCCTTTTCCTTAACAGCTAAAGTGATAAGATGCTCAGCAATCTTTCTAACTTCCTTAGCTCTTGCCTCAGTAGTCTCAATCTTGCCATGATATATTAACTGTGTTACCTGATTACGAAGTAAAGCCATTCTCTGATCAGCTTTCTTACCAAGTTTTCTATACATTGCCATTTTAAATATCCTCCTTACCCATGACAGGGTCTTCACTGTGCTTACTATTATTCAGCGTGAGTGGTAATTAGATGAGTTTTACTCATCATCTGACTTAAGGGATAAACCTAACTCCTTAAGCTTTGCTAAAACCTCTTCAAGAGACTTACGACCAAGGTTACGAACCTTCATCATATCCTCTGTGGTCTTATGTGTTAATTCTTCTACAGTATTAATTCCTGCTCTCTTAAGACAATTATATGAACGAACTGTAAGCTCAAGCTCATCAATGTTCATCTCGAGAACCTTTTCCTTCTCATCATCAGTCTTTTCAACCATAACATCAACTGTCTTGGCATTTTCAGATAAGTCAATGAAAAGATTTAAGTGCTCACTTAATACCTTGGCAGCAAGACTTACAGCCTCATCCGGTGCAAGTGTACCGTTAGTAAATACGTCAAGTGTAAGCTTGTCATAATCAGTGATCTGACCTACACGGGTATTTTCTACTGTAAGGTTAACACGCTCAACAGGAGTATAGATAGAATCTACTGCGATTGCATCGATAGATGAATCAATACCCTTATTCTTATCTGCACCTACATATCCTCTGCCGTTAGTAATTGTAAGCTCCATCTCGAGCTTTGCGTCTGCACCGCTAAGATTAGCGATTACAAGCTCAGGATTAAGTATTTCTATGTCACCGTCAACCTGGATATCTCCGGCTGTAACAACAGTATCACCTACTGCGTCGATATAAGCAGTCTTAACCTCATTTAAAGAACCATTGTTCTTTATGCAGAGATTCTTGATGTTCATAACGATTTCAGTTACATCTTCCTTAACTCCCGGAATTGATGAAAACTCGTGTAAAACACCTTTAATCTTGATCATGCTTACAGCAGTACCAGGTAATGAAGATAACATAATTCTTCTTAATGAATTACCAAGTGTTGTACCATAGCCTCTCTCCAAAGGCTCTACTACAAACCTTCCGAATTTGTTGTCCTCAGAAATTTCTGCAATTTCAATTCTTGGTTTTTCAAATTCAAACACTATATAACCCTCCTTTTAAATAACCGGTGTACTAAGTTACTTCTTATTTTTACTTTGAATATAACTCGACGATAAGGGTTTCATTTACAGGAACATCAATCTGCTCTCTTAAAGGCTTCTCAACTACTGTTCCGCTCAATGTCTCAAGATCTGACTCAAGCCAGCCCGGAACTGTATGTCCTGCATTTGCCTCAACGATATCCTTATATCTCTGTAAAGACTTACTCTTTTCTCTTATCTCAATCTTATCACCGGCATTTACTCTGTATGAAGGTATATTTACGCACTTGCCGTTTACTAAAACATGCTTGTGGTCAACTATCTGTCTTGCCTCACGTCTTGTTCTGGCAAATCCCATACGGAATACGATATTGTCAAGTCTTGACTCAAGTAAAATCATAAGATTTGGACCTGTAAGACCCGGCATTCTCTCTGCCTTGTTATATAAGTTACGGAAAGGCTTCTCAAGCATACCATAGATAAACTTAGCCTTCTGCTTCTCACGAAGCTGCATACCGTACTCACTTACTTTTCTATTTGCTCTTGTTAACTTTCTCTTTGACTTCTTATTTACACCGAGATACATTGGCTCCATACCCAAAGATCTGCATCTCTTAAGAACTGGGGTTCTATCTACTGCCATTTCCTTGTACCTCCTTATTAGACTCTTCTTCTTTTTGGTGGACGACATCCGTTATGTGGAACAGGTGTAACATCCTTGATACTTACAACTTCAAGTCCGCTTGCTGAAAGCGCACGAATAGCAGCCTCTCTACCTGAACCCGGACCCTTAACCATAACGTCAATAGTCTTTAATCCATATGGTAAAGCTGCCTTTGCAGCAGTCTCTGCTGCCATCTGTGCAGCATAAGGAGTAGACTTTCTTGAACCTCTGAAACCTAATCCACCTGCACTTGCCCAAGATAATGCATTACCTTCGGCATCTGTTAATGTAACAATTGTATTATTGAAAGATGACTGAATATGAGCCTGTCCACGTTCAACGTTCTTTCTGACACGCTTCTTAGCCACCTTTTTAGTAGTAACTTTCTTAGCCATTAACCTAAACCTCCCTGGTTATTCTATAACTTCCGCGACGTTTTATCGTGGACTACAATTATTTCTTCTTATTAGCTACTGTCTTCTTAGGACCCTTACGAGTTCTTGCATTTGTCTTAGTCTTCTGACCACGAACAGGAAGTCCCTTTCTGTGACGGATACCACGATAGCATCCAATCTCCTGTAAACGCTTAATATTAAGAGCTATTTCTCTACGTAAATCACCCTCTACAACCTGAGTCTCGTTGATAACCTCACTGATTCTCTTAACCTCATCATCAGTTAAATCACGAACTCTGGTATCAGGATTAACTTTTGCTTCTGTAAGAATTCTTGTAGCTGAAGCTCTACCTATACCATAGATATAAGTAAGTCCAATCTCGATTCGCTTGTCTCTTGGTAAATCAACACCTGAAATACGAGCCATTCTAAATTACCTCCGTAAAATTTAACTTCTCTTACCTGTTGATATCAAAATCAACCTACATACCTTCCATGCCCCAAAGTATCTCTTATATAAATAAGAGGTGAAATGCATACCCGACACATAAAAGATATAACTACATATTATAATTAATTAGCATTTAAAAAATGCTACAGCCGCTTTAAATGTTAGAATATAATACCTAAAGTATTACACGCACAAAGACAAGGTATAATTATAGATGGGCTATCATCCTAGATACCTTGTTCTAACCATACATGCCGTTTAAATTAACCCTGGCGCTGTTTGTGCTTTGGATTTTCGCAGATTATTCTAATACTGCCTTTTCTTTTAATGACTTTGCACTTATCGCAAATTGGTTTTACTGATGCTCTAACCTTCATTAAAATGCACTCCTTTCAAAAAAGTCCGCTACAAATTGATATTCTATCATCCTTTTGACCAATTTGCAAGCATTATTTTTACAAATTTTTTCCTTATTAATAATACCTATATTAAAATATGAAATATTACATATCTTATACAGAAAGATAATGCCGGCTCTTAACAAGCCGGCATATAACCAACTATCTTATTTTGCTCTCCATGTGATACGACCTTTGGTCAAATCATAAGGAGAAAGAACAACCGTTACCTTATCTCCCGGAAGAATCTTAATGTAGTTCATTCTGAGTTTTCCACTTATGTGTGCTAATACCTTAAGTCCATTCTCAAGTTCTACCTGAAACATAGCATTTGGAAGCTTTTCAAGAACAGTTCCTTCCATTTCAATTTCATCTGCCTTTGGCATAAAATAAACCCTCCTATAATTCTACAAATCAATTCCTTCTGCTCTGGATAAAATCTCAGGCTCGCCTTCTGTTATTAGAATTGTGTTCTCATAATGTGCCGAAAGCTCACCGTCAGCAGTAACTACTGTCCAATCATCATCAAGCCATTCTACTTCATGAGTTCCTATGTTAATCATAGGTTCAATCGCTATAGTCATTCCGGCTTTAAGCTTAGGTCCTTTTCTTCCTCGTGGGAAGTTTGGAACCTCCGGTGCCTCATGAAGATTTGCTCCGACACCGTGTCCAACCAAATCCTCTACTGCCGTATAACCTCTTGCTGTTATATAATCATATACCGCCATGGATATATCATTTATATGATTGCCTTCCTTACAAACCTTAAGTGCTTCAAAGAAGCTCTCCTTGGTTGTCTTAATCAGATCTGCAGCCTTGTCGCTTATCTTACCTACCGGATAAGTTCTGGCCGAATCCGAATTATATCCTTCATATATTACTCCGGCATCAAGACTGACTATATCGCCTTCCTGAAGGATTCTGTGCTTTGAAGGTATTCCGTGAACGACCTCATCATTTACGGATATACATATCGAAGCAGGATAACCATTGTAATCAAGGAATGAAGGTATACATCCGTAACTTCTTATCACATCCTCACCTATTTTATTAAGCTCATAGGTAGAAATGCCGGGTCTTACCGCCTTCTTCATCTCCTCATGTGTTATAGCAAGAATTCTTCCTGCTTCTCTCATTAAGTCTATCTCTCTGTGTGATTTAATTATTATAGCCATGTCATTACTCTCCCAAGATGCTTACAATTGCGTTAAATACGTCATTCATGTCTACAGTTCCGTCAACTTCTTTAAGAATTCCCTTATTATTATAGTAATCAATAAGTGGCTGAGTCTGCTCATGATATACATTGAGTCTGTTAAGAACTGTCTCTGGCTTATCATCATCTCTAAGTATAAGTGCCTCGCCACATGCATCACACTTACCCTCAACCTTAGTAGGATTGTACTTTATATGATATGTTGCTCCACAACCTACACATGCACGTCTTCCTGACATTCTGTTTACGATATTCTCATCAGGTACCTCAACATCTATAGCATAATCTACGCTGTCGCCATTTGCTGAAAGTGCCTTATCAAGTGCCTCAGCCTGTGGTATGGTTCTTGGGAAACCATCAAGTATATAGCCGTTCTTACAGTCATCAGCCTTAAATCTATCCATTATAAGATCAACTACAAGTTCATCCGGTACAAGAAGTCCCTTATCCATGTACTCTTTAGCCTTTGCGCCAAGCTCTGTACCATTCTTTATATTTGCTCTGAATATATCTCCTGTTGAGATATGTGGTATACCGAACTTCTCAGCTATCATCTTTGCCTGTGTTCCTTTTCCTGCACCAGGTGCACCTAACATAATTATCTTCATATCATTTACCTCCAAATCAATTTTTATTTTTTCCGTTACATTTATATCAATTCTCATAAATGAGAAATATTAATCAAATTTATATGCAAATATTAATATACAACAAACTTAATTTTTTATCAAGAAAATAAAATGGTCTATAATTAGGAATAGGAATGTATCCAAAGATACACTCCTTATTTCCTATATTATATTAATTTGATAAGAAACCTGAATAGTTTCTTACTATCATCTTTGATTCAATCTGCTTAATTGTTTCTATGATAACACCTACGATGATGATGAGCGATGTACCACCAAATGATACATTTGCACCAAACATTCCATTGAAGAATATAGGTATTATTGCAACAATTATAAGTCCGACTGCGCCGATGAAAACTATATAGTTCAGTATTTTATTAAGATAATCCTGTGTTGGCTTGCCCGGTCTTATACCAGGTATAAAACCGCCGCCCTTCTTCATATTGTTTGCAACCTCCATCGGGTTAAATGTAACCGATGTATAGAAGTATGCAAAGAAGAATACCAAAAGGATATACACTATAAGTCCTATACTAGCCCAAGGATATGACTTGTTAAACCAATAGTTTGAATTCATTCCCTGCATTATCTTAGCCCATGTACTTGATGTCTTTATGTTAAATAAATTAACTATAACTGCAGGTACTGATAAAAGTGATGATGCAAAGATAATCGGGATAACGCCTGCGGTATTAACCTTGAGCGGTATATGACTACCTCTTCCACCAACCATACGTCTACCCTGAACCTTTTGGGCATATTGTACCGGTATTTTTCTCTCTCCATCCTGCAAAAGTACAACAAGAGCAACAGTTACGATAATTACTGCAGCAACAATAGCTATTGCAATTACCATATTGACTATATCCTTGCCCTTAACGAACTTAAGATAAAGATCATAGAAATCACTTGGCATTCTGGATACAATATTGATAAGAAGTATAATTGAAATACCATTACCAACGCCAAAGTCTGTAACTTTTTCACCAAGCCACATTACAAAAGTACTTCCTGTGGTTAGCGTTATTATAATTACAAGATAGCCAAGTACTCCATTTATTGTAAGATAGTTTCCTCTGTCGAAACCTATGCAAAGTCCCAAGCTCTCAATAACTGCAAGAAGAATAGTTAAATATCTTGTGATTGCAGTCATTTTCTTACGACCATCCTCACCATCCTTCTGCATCTCCTCCAAAGCAGGAATTGCAATGGTAAGAAGCTGTATTATGATAGATGATGTAATGTAAGGTGTAACATTAAGAGCAAATATTGACATCTGCGTAAATGATCCACCTGTAAATGAACTAAGGAAACTATTTGCATCTCCGAGAGCGCCCTCTAAATATTCCTTAACAGCCTGAGTATTAAGTCCCGGTACAGGTATAAGACAACCAAGTCTTATTACTACAAGAATAAGCAGAGTGAATAATAATCCATTTCGTATTTCTTTAACTTTAAGTGCATTACTTAAGGTCTTGAACATACTAAATCACCTCAACTTTTCCGCCAAGAGCTGTAATCTTCTCCTCAGCCGCCTTACTGCATGCATTAACCTTAACAGTAAGCTTCTTAGTTAACTCTCCATTTCCTAATATCTTAACGCCATCTCTTGCATTTTTAACGATACCAGCCTCGATAAGAGATGCTACTGTTACCTCAGCACCATCATCAAATCTCTCAAGAGCTGAAATGTTGATTGCTACGATTTCCTTGTGGTTTCTGCACTTGAAACCTCTCTTAGGAATTCTTCTATAGAGTGGCATCTGGCCACCTTCAAAACCAGGTCTTGGTGCGCCTGAACGCGCCTTCTGACCTTTATGTCCCTTACCTGCGGTCTTGCCATTTCCTGAACCATGTCCACGGCCTCTTCTGAAGCTGTCACTCTTAGTTGCACCTTCAGCCGGCTTTAAACTTGATAAATCCATGACTTTACCTCCTTTTTCAATATAATTTCTTAAGCCTCTTCAACTTTTACTAAATGTCTAACCTGTTTAACCATTCCCTGAGTTGCTGCATTGTTAGGTAACTCAACTGTCTTATGCATCTTGTTAAGACCTAATGCCTTTACAGTAGCTCTATGCTTAGGAATAGCACCAATAGGTGATTTAACCAATGTTACTTTAACCTTATCTGCCATTTCAATTACCTCCTTAGCCCATGATCTCGTCTAAAGACTTACCACGGAGTTTAGCTACTTCCTCAGGTGATTTAATCTTTGAAAGGCCTTCGATTGTAGCAAGAACAACGTTCTGCTTATTATTTGAACCTAAGGACTTTGTACGGATGTTCTTGTATCCGGCAAGCTCAAGTACTGAACGAGCAGGACCACCTGCGATGATACCTGTACCTTCAGGAGATGACTTAAGTAATACTCTTGCACTACCGAATTCTCCTGTCCAGTCATAAGGTATACTTCCGTTTTCGTTTATATTTACCTTAACTAACTTCTTGATAGCATCTTCTTTTCCCTTACGGATTGCTTCAGGAATTTCAGTTGCCTTACCAACACCTGCACCGATGTGGCCGTTCTTATCACCAACAACTACGAGAGCAGCAAATCTCATGTTACGTCCACCTTTAACAACCTTAGTAACACGCTTGATATTAACAACCTGCTCTTCTAATTCTAACTTGCTGGCATCTATAATTTCATGCTTCATAGAAAATTTCCTCCTTTATTAGAATTCCAGGCCTGCTTCTCTTGCTGCATCTGCCAAAGCCTTAATCTTACCCTGATATATAAAGCCGCCTCTGTCAAAGACAACTTCCTTGATACCTGCATCAAGCGCCTTCTTAGCGATTACCTGTCCTAAGTAAGCTGCTGCTGCAACATCATTTGTCTTCTCTAACTGATCCTTAACTGCTTTCTGAACTGTTGAAGCTGACACTAAAGTCTTTCCTACTGTATCATCAATAATTTGGGCGTACATATGATTATTACTTCTGAATACAGCAAGACGAGGTCTTTCCGCAGTGCCGCTAAAACGGTTACGAATCTTTAAATGTTTTTTAGTACGTATAGCACTTCTTGATTCTTTCTTAATCATCTTTTTCACTCCCTTAATTATTTCTTACCAGTCTTACCAACTTTACGTCTTATAACCTCATCAGCATACTTGATACCCTTGCCCTTATATGGCTCAGGTGCTCTCTTTTCTCTGATTTCGGCAGCATATTGGCCAACTTTTTCTTTATCTATACCACTTACTATAATCTTGTTACCGTCAACTGTTGTAGTGATTCCCTCAGGATCTGTCATATCAACAGGATGTGAATATCCAAGTGCAAGGTTTAACTTATTTCCCTGCTTAGCTGCTCTGTAACCTACACCGTTTACCTCGAGCACCTTCTGATATCCTTCGGTAACACCGATTACCATGTTATTAATAAGAGTTCTTGTAAGTCCGTGTAATGATTTCATCTTCTTTAAATCATTTGGTCTCTTTACAACAATCTCTTCGCCCTCTTTGCTAATCTCCATCTCAGCAGGAAGTACTCTCTCAAGAGTTCCCTTAGGGCCTTTTACAGTCACCTTGTTATTTTCTGCTATATCTACTGTAACGCCTGCAGGTATAGCGATAGGCATTCTTCCGATACGTGACATTTCGCCGTCCTCCTTAATATTTATCCGAAGTTGTACTTACTACCATATAAATGCAAGTACCTCTCCACCAACATTTTCTTTTCTTGCTTCCTTATCAGTTAATACGCCCTTGTTAGTTGAAATAATTGCAACTCCAAGACCGCCAAGAACCTTAGGAAGATTATCCTTTGATGCATATACACGAAGTCCCGGTTTTGAGATTCTCTTAAGGTCTGTAAGGATCTTTTCGTTTTTGTCTGCACCATACTTAAGTGTAATCTTAATAGTTTTAAAGTTACCCTCTTCTATAACGTCAACTGCCTTTACATATCCCTCTTTAAGAAGAATATCCGCAATCGCCAGCTTCATCTTAGATGCCGGTATATCTACTGTATCATGTTTTGCAGTATTTGCATTACGAATTCTTGTAAGCATATCTGCAATTGGATCGCTCATTGACATAATTTACTTGCCTCCTTAATTAATCTTACCAGCTGGACTTCTTCACGCCTGGTATCTGTCCCTTATATGCTAACTCTCTGAAGCATACTCTGCATATTCCGTACTTTCTTAATACTGAATGTGGACGTCCGCATATTTTACAACGAGTATATTCTCTGGTTGAAAACTTCTGCTTGCGCTGCTGTTTTACCTTCATTGCTGTTTTTGCCATTATAATTCCTCCTCTTACTTCTTAAACGGCATACCGAAAAGTGTCAATAATTCACGAGCTTCCTCGTCTGTCTCGGCAGTAGTTACAAATATAACGTCCATACCTCTTACCTTATCAACCTTATCATACTCGATTTCCGGGAAAATAAGCTGCTCTTTAATTCCTAATGCATAATTGCCTCTACCATCAAATGCATCAGGGTTAACACCTCTGAAGTCACGTACACGTGGCAATGCAAGGTTTACAAGTCTGTCTGTAAACTCATACATCTTCTCGCCTCTAAGTGTTACCTTACAGCCAATTGGCATACCTTCTCTTAACTTGAAGTTTGCTACTGACTTCTTAGCACGTGTTATAACAGCCTTCTGACCTGTGATAATCTCCAAATCCTTAACAGCTGCATCTAATACTTTGGCATTTTCTCTTGCTTCACCAACGCCCATGTTGATAACAATCTTCTCAAGCTTTGGTATCTGCATAACGTTTTTATATCCGAACTTCTTCATCATAGCATCTTTAATTTCGTTGCTATACATTTCTTTAAGTCTGCTCAAAATCCTGTGCCTCCTTTCCTATGCTTCCTAATCGATAACTTCTAACTTACCATTAACCTTAGCTACTCTGACCTTATCCTTCTTTTCACCTTGGAAGCCAACTCTAACTGTCTTTCCCTTATAAAGGTACATAACATTAGATATATCAATAGGAGCTTCCTTATCTATAATTCCGCCCTGCTGATTCTGCATACTAGGCTTACTATGCTTGTGAACTATATTAACACCTTCAACTAAAACTGTATTATTCTTAGTATCAACTGCTAATACTTTACCTTCTTTGCCTTTATCCTTGCCGGCAATTACTTTAACAAGATCGTCTTTTTTGATTTTTGTTGTTGCCACAGTCTCTACCTCCTATAATACTTCCGGTGCCAAAGAAACTATCTTCATGAACTTCTTGTCTCTTAACTCTCTTGCGACAGGTCCAAATATACGAGTTCCTCTTGGATTACCATCATCCTTTATAATTACTGCTGCATTCTCGTCAAACTTGATGTAAGAACCGTCCTTACGACGTGCTCCCTTCTTTGTACGAACTACAACAGCCTTAACAACGTCACCCTTCTTAACAACTCCGCCTGGTGTTGCATCTTTAACTGAGGCAACGATGATATCACCAATATTTGCATATCTTCTTGTAGAACCGCCTAATACTCTGATGCAAAGGATTTCCTTAGCACCTGTATTGTCAGCAACTCTAAGTCTTGTTTCCTGCTGAACCATTGTCTTTGCCTCCTTACTTTGCTTTCTCGATTATCTCAACAAGTCTCCATCTCTTATCCTTTGATAAAGGTCTTGTCTCCATAACTCTTACTCTATCACCAATCTTACACTCATTGTTCTCATCATGAGCCTTGAGCTTGTAAGTTCTCTTTACAATCTTACCGTAAAGAGGATGCTTTACATTATCAACGATTGATACAACAATTGTCTTATCCATCTTATCACTTGTAACTAAACCTACACGTGTTTTTCTCAGATTTCTGTCCACAATATTTCCTCCTTTACGATATCTTAAGCTTTAGCCTTCTGGGCTATAACTGTCTGTATTCTTGCAATATTCTTTCTAACATCCTTGATTCTGCTTGTATTCTCAAGCTGATTAGTGGCATTCTGGAATCTTAAGTTAAATAATTCCTTCTTAGCAGCTACTAAATCGCTCTGTAACTCATCAAGTGATTTTGCATTTAATTCTTCTTTATATTCCTTAAGCTTCACTGCTAGTACCTCCTTCTTCAACTTCCAAATCTGCCTTTGATACAATCTTACACTTTACAGGTAACTTGTGTGTTGCAAGACGAAGAGCCTCCTTTGCTGTATCCTCAGGAACACCTGCGATTTCAAACATAACTCTTCCCGGCTTAACAACTGCTACCCAGTATTCAAGAGATCCTTTACCGGAACCCATACGAGTTTCAGCCGGCTTAGCTGTAACAGGCTTGTCTGGGAAAATCTTAATCCAAACCTTACCATTACGCTTTACGTAACGTGTCATAGCAATTCTGGCTGCCTCTATCTGATTTGACTTGATCCATGCAGGCTCAAGTGCAACTATACCATACTCACCATTAGTGATTTTATTTCCTCTAAGCGCCTTGCCCTTCATACTTCCTCTGAACTGCTTACGGTGCTTAACTCTTTTAGGCATTAACATTATTTATCGCTCCCTTCCTTATTTCCCTTAGTTGGGAGTACTTCGCCATGGTAAATCCATGTCTTAACACCAACCTTACCATATGTTGTATCTGCTTCAGCAAAACCATAGTCGATATCAGCACGAAGTGTCTGAAGAGGAATAGTTCCCTCACTGTAGAACTCAGTTCTTGCCATATCAGCACCACCAAGTCTTCCTGAACATGCAGTCTTGATACCAAGTGCACCGGCATTCATAGCTCTTCACATGCAAGACTTCATAGCCTTTCTGAAAGAGATACGGTTCTCTAACTGTGCAGCGATGTTTTCTGCAACAAGCTGTGCATCTAAATCAGGCTTCTTAATTTCCTTGATTTCGATATTAAGCTTCTTGTCAGTAAGCTTCTGAACGTTTGCCTTAACCTTCTCGATTCCTGCTCCGCCCTTACCGATTACGATACCAGGCTTAGCTGTATATACAAATACTCTGACTCTATCAGCCTTTCTTTCGATTTCAATCTTAGAAACATTTGCTGAATAAAGCTCTTTCTTTAAAAACTCTCTGATTTTATAATCTTCAACAAGGTTATTTGAAAATTCGCCATCCTTAGTATCAGCATACCACTTAGAATCCCAATCCTTGATGACGCCGACTCTTAAACCATGTGGATTAACCTTCTGTCCCATTGCTTACCTCCTATCTTTCATCAAGCACAATTGTGATGTGACTTGTTCTCTTCTCGATTCTATAAGCTCTACCCTGTGCTCTTGGTTGAATTCTCTTCATTGTTGGTCCCTTATTTGCATAACACTCAGCAATGTAAAGGTCTTCAGCCTTCATACCATTGTTATTCTCTGCGTTAGCAATTGCTGACTTTAATAACTTCTCTATAACCTTTGATGCATATCTGTTGTTATAAGCAAGAATACCAAGCGCTGAAGTTACATCCTTACCTCTTATCGCATCCAATACGAAACATGCCTTAGTTACTGAAACTCTTGCATATGACACAGTAGCCTTAGGTCTTGTATCTTTATTCTCATTTCTAAGTCTCTTAACTTGAGATCTATGTCCCTTTGCCATTTGATGTATCCTCCTTTCGCTTAACCTCTCTTACCCTTCTTTTCATCCTTACCATGTCCTCTGTAGGTTCTGGTTGCAACAAACTCACCAAGCTTGTGTCCAACCATATCCTCTGTAACATATACAGGAACATGCTTTCTTCCATCATAAACTGCTATTGTATGACCTACAAATGAAGGGAAAATAGTTGAACGACGTGACCAGGTCTTAATAACCTGCTTGTCATTGGCTGCATTTAATGCATCTATCTTCTTTAATAAATAATCATCTGCAAATGGTCCTTTTTTTAATGAACGAGCCATA
>JAFUGL010000049.1 GCA_017469405.1 Lachnospiraceae bacterium
CCGATGGCAGCACCATCAAGCACAGGAACCTCCAGCCTTTTATTCCATAGGCATGCGAGCCCTTCTTTGATATACTTTAAGGAATGAGCAATTGTAATTACATTCCTAAAAGGCATAGGGATTATACAATTTTTGATATATCGGAATGCTATTTTATCAAAACGCTTATCCTGATACTGTCTGTTAAGCTCCCTGCCTGAGGTCTGATATACACTTTCCGGCACTTCAATCTTCTGTGGGTCAAGTGAAGCAAGCAGGGTGATAATCTCATCCCTGCTTTTCTTATACTCAATTACAACATCTGCTGTTCTCTCATACACCTTAACCAGACTAACCATATCATTTGAGGCAAGTATGTATTCTAATCTGTCTGCCTCCCTGATGGTAAGATGATCTTTTAAAAGATGTACTCTTATACGATTTTTTATATCATGCTTTATAACACATTTCATAAAACTATCCTCTGTCTGAATGCTGTATGATTTTTCAAAGCATCTGAAAAATCACTATAAATTATGCTTTAAAACCAACTAAGCTTCAGCTGCTGCCTCTTCTTCGGACACAGCCTCACCGATAATCTCTTCAGCATCCTTTTCCTCACGCTCTGCATTAATCTGCTTAGCCTCTGCATAGATGTCCTCGCAGTTTTCCTTAACTGTGTTTACAGTTTTCATAACGCAGTCTTTAGCACGAAGCGTTGCTGCCGTAGCATGTGTATAAACCTTCTTTGCATCCTTGCTTGATAAAATCTTAATACCTGCGGTACCAAATAATACTCCTGCCGCAAATGAACAAAACTTTCCACAAAATGACATATTATTCACTCCTATTCATAAAGTTTATGTTGTTTAATTCAACATCATTATCCGGTTAGCTATACGGAACTAATCTGTTTTTGATTTTATCACTTTATAAAAATATATTCAATATTTTATGTTAAAATATATTTTCTCTGCATAAAATAAACTTTTATATCGCTTATTTTAAATTGAATAATAAGTCAAATAAGAATTATTCTTCAATAAACTCAATATTTCTTGCATTTGCAATATTTTCAGCATAAGAACCTTTTTTACCGTAAAATACAACCAGATCATTACATCTATGGAATGATGTTTCGGCAATATACGATACTCCCTCCGGAATGTGTACCTTTAGTTTTGTATTTTCAGGCAAGTTAAATTCCGAAACGAAATTATAATTCCAATCTTCTATTCTCACCATACTTTCAGGTAAATATATTTCTTCTACACAAGTCTTTTCGCTTCTGTTACTAAATGAATTATCTGCAAATGCTTCCTGCATAATTACTTCGGTTCCATCTTTAATTTTCACAACCGATCCGACACTTAACGGAACTGCATATAACCTCGTTCCATCCTTAGAATAAACCAGTCCATCCTCACTCATAAATTTAGCATTGTCGGATGCAATTTCAACTTCCTTCAAAGAATCAAAGCGATTGAAAAATGTTCCCTTTTCCGTTCTGCCCCATATACTTTCAACAGACTCAGGGACTACAATTTTTTCGATGGTATCATTAATATACCCGCCAAAGCATTTTAATTCTACAGTTCCGTCTTCTATTGTAAGAGTACTTCCTCCATCCCAATGACACGGAACTGCCAAAAGCTGCTTTTTATCTTTAGAATATACAATACCGTCAACATCTGTAAAATATTCATTGTCTGACGATACATCGATTTTCTTTAAACCGGAAATGCTATTTTTATTTTCCCAGCAGGTAAGTGAGCTGCCTATATAAAGTTCATCCAAACTGCCTCTTACAGAGTCAGAATCAAATAAAATAACAGAATCCGAAAGATATAACTTTTCAATGTCCCGTGAACTAAATGCATCTGAATTTTCAATTGTTACTACCCCATCAGGAACATGTACATCGCCTTTCATATCCGATGAAGCAAATATAATCACTTCTCCATTCTTTGTGAGCAAAAATCCATCCTCACTCTTATAATTAGCATTATTATTTGAAACATCAATCTGAGAAATGGTAGACATTTCAAATGTATCACCCGGAATAGTTTTTAAACTGCTTCCTATCTCAATATTATTAATTTCCGAATTTCCAAAGCTCATTACTCCCAGTGTCTCACAAGAATCAGGCAGTACTAATTTATTTAAATCAGTATTATAGAATGCAAAAGCTTCTATTTCTTTTACACCTTCAGGAATTACAAAATCTGCATCCGAATCCCAAACATATTCAAATGCCGATGTTCCAATTATCTCAACTCCTTCAGGAATTGTATAATCAAAATCATCACCATAATAATCTATAAGTTTCTTTCCGTCATATGTAAGAAGCGCTCTATCTTCCAATTTGAAATAATGATTATCTTTTGAAATATCAAGATTTATATCCGGATCAAAAGATTTAATTCCTATATATTCCGTATTTTTTGGAATTGTTATACTTATATCTTCCAGATAACTAAAAGCATTATCTCCTATTCTTTCAAGTGAATCCGGCAATTGAATACTTCTTAAAGAACTGCATCCAAAAAATGCACTGTCAGATATTTCTTCCAGCCCCTCGGATAATTCAACACTATTTAAATTTTCACACCCTCCAAATGCACTTTTCCCAATCCGCTTAACTGATTTAGGAATTACAACATGTTCTATACTGTCATTTTTGTAAAAAGCTTCTTCACGGATTTCAACGACAGGATGATTATCTATACTTTCAGGAATAACAATGTCTTTGTCATCTCCTTCATATGACTTAATAAATATCTCATTATTTTTTTCTACACACTGCAGCTTTCCATTATCGGTATTATACTCAAAAGCGGTAAAATTCTTCTTTTCTCCTACCGGCACAAGTGATGTATTGTATGTTCTGCCCTGAGTATCAACAAGTGTAACCATACAATAATAATCATCTTCTTCATCACTTAAACTTACTTTTTTAAACATAAAATCTTCATCAAGTGCCAATGCGTCATATTCCATACGCACAACATCAGGTCCTACCCAATCATCAACTTCTACCAGATACCCATTATCATCATAGGTTGGCTTAACCGACGCTTGAACAAATTCCATATATTTATAGTCTTCTAAATTAATATTATTTTTTCCTATACGCTTTTCCTCTTCATTGACAGATTCGGGAATTATACTTTCAAGGTAAAAATCTCCATTTTCTTCTCGTATATTTATATATACAAATGTATCATATGATCTTCTTCCCGTACTCAGTACAGGATAGTCAGACAAAGCGACTCTGCAATTGTAGTAATCCGCATTTGAAGTATGATTATACTGATTATAATATAAACATATCTCTTCATTTTCTGTACTTATATATATATTGTTGATATCATTATTAATATGAATAATACCATTTGAATCAGGCTCAATATAAATGTCCTTCATAATAGGCATATAACTTTCTTCCTTAACACCGATATCTACCTTTTTCAAAATACTATAATATGCTTCAGAAAGATTTGCATCCTGATCATCAGAAAGTGCCACTATAAGTTCATCTCCATTGGATACAAGTTCAGGGTATGAATTTTCCTGATTCCCAATATCTTCTCCTGAAACATCTGCATTTTCATTACGATATCCAAACATATAAGATGTATTATACTGCTCGTCATTCCATGCTACAGAAAAATTGTTCATAAAATCAACATAGTTTTGAGATAAAAAATTATGTTCAATTTCTGACTGACCATAATAATAAAATACATTCTGATTATCATAAGGAAAATATATTGATAAACCACTGGATCCCGGTATATTGGTTCTTTGGTATATCAACATATCATTTATGCTTTGATTTAACTGTCCGGCCTCCATTGGATAATTACCATAATATTCATCGCACATTGAGCCAAGGTCGACCGAATCAATTGAGTCTCCTTTTTGTCCATAAGCGGCAAGACCATAGCACATAACATTTTCTCTGTTCTTTATGATTTGTGAATATTCGCCATTTTCAAGCGAATTATTTAAAGCACCAAAAAATGTATCTAACGACTGCACTGTATCATTTGTCTTACTCAAATCAACAGCAGACAATGTATACTGTATATTTCCATATACCGAAAAAGCCAAATCACAATAATCGGCATAAGAATCAACAATTTCACAGGCTATCTGCTTAGGATCACTGGTTGTATTATATTTTTTAAGGTAAGAATAGTTCCAACCGCATCCTGGCTCAGCCTCCTGGGATGACACATATATTTTCGCATAATCCTTGAAAAGTTTTGCATATTCAATCGAACCCATCAGACATGCATCAAATCCTATTATGTCAAGTTTATTATCGCCCGAGAAACCACTCTCATCCAGAGCAAGAGATATCTCTCTAAAAGTCAGTGAATCATCACCAAACATTTCATCAGCTCCAAAACCAAGGATAGGTCCGGCGCCATGATCCCACATAATAAGACTGTAATGTTCTGCAGGATAGTACTCTTTACAAAAATCCAAAAATCCAAGAAGTGTTGATGCCTCTCCCATATTTAACAAACGATATGTATAACCCTCTTCGCGGAAATATCCATCTTCAACACGAAATACACCATTATGTCCACTTGAAATATCATTCAACCACCACTGTCTACAGCCACCCGTAAAAAAGACAACATTGGTATTATCTGTATCTACGCCGCTTCCACACATTTCTTCAATATCATAAGAAGCTGTTCCTGCTTCACTTTCAAGACTTGAGCCAACAAGATATATCATTACTGTATTTGAAACAGAATCTTTAGGTTTTTCCATATCAGTCCAAATCTTTGCAGCCTCAATATTACTCAGATTCTCATCCTCACGCTGAAAATGATATTCATAATCATCGTCACCATCAAATGCCAATTCAAGAACATCTTCTTCTGTTTCCTTATCCTTATCTTTACCAAAGTGTTTGACAAGAGCCACGACAGAAATAACAATTGTCACTATTAAAATCAAAGATGCCATTACCGGAAGAAAAACATTGAATTTCTTTCTTGGAGGATTATTATGAGCATCATACTGATGATTATACTGAGGTACACTGTTTACAGTATTGTACTGTGGAACATTGTGTGCAGTATTATACTGAGATACACTGCCTGCAGTGCTGTTTAACGAAGCGTCTGCCCCAGGTTTTACCTGTACTTTTTCTACATCAGGTATGCTTTCCTGAAATGCAAACTCAAACCTTGTACCCGAACCTGCATTAACAGTATAACTGTCACCTGAATGTATATGTCTTTCAAACACTCTGTTATTTTCCAAATATATTCCATTTCGGCTTTCCATATCCTGTATTTTCCACGAGTTACCCTCTTTATACACTATACAATGAAGGCTTGAAATAAAACTGTCTGGTACAACTATATCACAATCATTTTTACGTCCGATTGTAATAACATCTTTTCTAAAATCATCCAGTTCATAAACACCTTCAACCAAATAATTTTTTAAAATAATCAGTTTCATTAGTTCTCTCCTTGGTAATTTATTAATTATTTTATTATCTGCAATATTAGATTTCTGCCAACTAAGCATATATTAATAAAAAATTATTTTTCTTTCTTTTTAAAATTTACAAAAAACATGTCAAATTTTACATTTCAATCATTTCTTTCCTTTTTTACGTTATATTTTCCTCAACAGGTTGGTTAATTCATATTCAAATAAAAAGGGAGGAAAAAAATATGAATAAAGCAAAAAAAATCACATCTATTATTTTAACAATCATTATCGCTGTATCATGTTTCTTTACAGGAACTTTAAATCCTGAAGCAAAAACTACCAGCGTACCAAAAATCACTTATCAGGCTCACATAGCTGATGACGGATGGCTGACTGCCGTTTCAAACGGTAAAACAGCCGGTTCAACAGGTCAGAGCAAACGTATGGAAGCAATTAAAATCAATCTCAAAAAATCTAAAAAAAGTGCTGTAACATATCGTGTCCATGTCCAAAACATAGGTTGGATGGACTGGGTAAACAGCGGCGAAGTCGCAGGCACAACCGGAAAGTCACTCCAAATAGAAGCAGTTCAAATAAAACTTACAGGAACCTATGCTAAAAAATACGATATTTATTACAGAGTCCATGTAGCAGGTTCAGGCTGGCTCAGCTGGACAAAAAACGGTGCGACTGCAGGTTCAACAGGTTCTTCTATCAGAACTGAAGCACTTGAAATAAAAATAGTGCCTAAAAATTCCAAAGTATCAGGTTCGAACGGCGTTGCAGATATTACAAAACCTGCATTTACTTACAAAGCAAATACATATGGCAATGGTTGGATGACTGAAGTATCAGAAGGTAAAACAGCCGGAACCACCGGTCAAAGTAAAAGGATGGAAGGCCTCATTATAAACCTCACTGACTTCGATGGTAAAAGCAATGGTGTAACCTACCAGGCACATGTTGCAAATGTCGGTTGGGAATCCTGGAAGAATTCAGGTCAAACTGCAGGAAGCCCGGGAAGCAACAACGCTATAGAAGCGGTAAAGATAAAATTGTGTGGCGAATTAGCAAAGCATTACAATATATACTACAGACTTCATGTTGCTGATAAAGGCTGGTTAGGCTGGGCATCAAATGGAGCTGCTGCCGGTACAACAGGAAGCGGAACAAGAGCCGAAGCTATTGAAATAAAACTGGTAGCAAAATCTGCAAGCTTCGATTGTGGCGGAACAGCTTACTATGAAGGTTCAAACAAAGATAAAACTCTTAATGTAAATTGGGATCATATAGCAGCCGTTGGTAAACAGGAAGCTGGCTCAGTATCCTGCTGGTGTTTTGCAAATGCTTACTGTCGAACAATTATTGACGGTTATGCTCACAGTTGGGTAGAATATGATGCAAATGGAGGTTATGATCAGGATAATGCTGCATCCAGTCCTGAAATTGCAGGTTACCACAGACATGAAAATTATGACAAGCAATCTTCACTTAAAGATATATATGATTCAATAAATAAAGGTTATCCTGTTGTTGTAAATGTATCAAGCTATTACGCTAAAAGTCATTTCGTAGCAGTTATAGGATATACTAACGTAACTAATGAAAATGCATTATCCGAATCAAACTTCCTTATAATCGACTCCATATATTATAAGCCAAATGCAGCTGAAAATATGGGAGGAACCGGATACAGCATACTTTATGATGGTGGATACCACTATTATACAGCATATTAAAAAAGCACAATTTAATAAAAAAAATCCAGAAATCCCGGTCGAGCTTTCGACTGGGATTTCTTAAATCAGCTAAGGATATATCAACCCATCATATTATACGCAAATATATCATCACTCTTCTTCTTCGTATTCTATAAATTCCTCATCTTCATCATCTTCGTAATCTACATTTTCTTCATCTTCATTATTTTCTACATTTTCTTTATCGCTTTCTATATTATCTTCGCTATCATTGTTTTCTATATTTTCTTTATCGTTTTCTACATCTTCCCTGTTATCATTATTTTCTATATTTTCTTTGTCATCATTGTCATCTTTTTTTTCTTTGTCTTCCTTTTTTTCTTTGTTCCGTTAGTTTCAAAAAAATTAAATACAGATACAACCGAAGCCACATTATTCAGTTTTTTTAATATTCCTGCCTCTTCAAGAAATCTTTCCTTACCATGTTCGACCAGAGGAACTTTGGAAGCAGATACAGGTATAACTGTTTGTCCATCTTCGAGACGCATAACCAAATCTTTTGGGAACAATTCTTTTATTGCACATTCCATATTTTCAAAATTGTCATACGCCTTATAAGTTATTCCAAATCCACCCATACCTAAGGATTTTATTATCCTATATCTTCCATTTAACATAGTATTTTCCTGAAGATCCGGTTTATAGTCCTGCATCAAATTCACCACCTAACAATTATATCTAATGAGCCGGCTGTAATTCTGTCATCTTTTTCCAGCCTTCTCTTATGAACCAGTTTGACACCATTAAGCATAGTTCCATTTGTTGTATCCAAATCCTGCACATAAAAATCGCCATCGGTATATTCTATAGCAAAATGTTGTCTTGACATGGTCGCATCATCAATAAAGATATCACACAAATCTGAACGACCAATTATTATACTTCCATTAATCTTGGTGTCTATCTTCTTGATTATCTTTCCACCTGAATTAAGATAAAGACTTAAATCTTTTCCTGTTTTATCTTCTTCTTCGATTATCACATGTTTTTTAATATCAACATTATCAGCAAAGGTTGCTTTTCCATCGACTACGATTACGCCTTTACGCTTTTTAATAACACGATAGATTACAAGTAATACTATAGCAAAGAGTATAATTATACCTATTACAATCAACCACCAGAACCTTGCGAAAAAGCTTTTTTCTGTCTTTTCTTCTTCCTCAACATATTCAGGTCCGTTTGATGTGAACTCATAAGGTGATCCATTTAGTGAGTTTTCCTCCCATGTATTATCTGTTACATCATTTATCTCAAGAATATATTCTCCACTATATAACGGTTCATAAAGAGTGATTGTAGTTAAATATGTATTTTTATCATACTTAACTCCTGCAATAGAAACCGGTTTTTCCCCTTCTTCTGTCTTTTCTGATAATATATAATGCGAAATATCATCTGCACCAAGTACAGATTCACTAAACTGAACATTTATTTTATTTTCATTTTCTCCTGATAAAACAGTTACACTTACTATCTCAGGATGTATATTATCAGCAACTGATTTATCAACCATTACGTCTCTAGAATTAAATAAATATGCTATTTCTTCGGTATCATCATATATTGTTAATGATAATTTTTTGTATTCATCATCTATTTTGTTATTTATATCCTTACATTCAACTACATATACTTCATTTAATTCATTAACCAATGAATTGAGTTCTTCATTTAAATTATCAGCAGTAAAAATCCTTGAATTACCACCACTATTTCTTGACATTTCATCAAAATTTTTTCTTGCTTCTCCGGATGCAACACTGTCCTGTAAAAAGCCGTACATTGTTGCACCTGACTCTTTTAATTTTTCTTTAGCATCATTTTGAGTTTTTCCGTCCTTTGAGCAATTTTCACCATCAGTAAAAGCCACAATTATATCTCTTCCATCCGGAAGACTATCTTTAAAATTAATATTATATTTCATTATATTATCTGCGGTTTCAGAAATGGCATCATCAAGATATGTTGCATTATTATCACCTGTTATTGAATCAACGATTTCTTCTATTTCTTCATTATCATCCCTCGTTTTTCTATCAACAACACACTCAACATCATCACCAACTGTATATATGGTAAGAGTATCATTTGCATTCATATTATTTTCTGCAAAATACTTTACCTCCTCTTTGGTTGCTTTGAAATTGCTGGTTGTCATAGAACCGGAAACATCGATAAGAAAGAAATAATTAATTTTCAATTCTTTCTGACTCCACATAGCCACATCTTCAATTGTAAGAATATTCTCTCCAAGAGTTACTTCTACAGCATCTTTTAACGGTTTTTCATTATTATAATAAAAGTACGCTCTTACATACGGCTTATTTACCTGTATCTGCTCTATCCTACTATCTTCTTCATTAAGTTTACTTTTATCGTATTCAGAACGAAGCTGTTCTAAAGTTGGTTCTTCCTCCTCGGTTGTTGTTTTATCTGATGCTCCGGTTTGGGTTACATTGCCGGATGATGAACTGCCTGTTCCTTCCGATGCATAGCTGAATTATTATCCATATTAGTATCTATTCCATTTTTCTTTACTTCAGCAACCATCTCATCCATCCACTCTTCTACCGATGATGATTTTTTCAGCAAAGAAATCATAGTCTTTTCTTCAATTAATTCCCAAAATCCATCTGAACACATAAGAAAAGCCTGACATTTTTTCAAGTCAGTCTCTTTTGATAATTCATATGAATGATTGCTCCAAGGACTTCCTATAACTCTAAGTAATCTGTTCCTGTCTTCATGTCCTCTTATATCTTTTTCCTTTATCTCTCCACTCATAACAAGCATCTGAGGCACACTATGATCTAAAGTGTGGCTTATAATTTTATTCTTATTAAAGTGATATAATCTTGAATCTCCGATATGCCCCCAGATTGCTTTGCCATCATCGATAACAAGAGTTACTAATGTAGTCTTCATATCAGAAAGTTCATAATCAGTTTTTTGTGCATCTAAAACATTGTCCTGTGAGTTTTTAAAAGCAGTATCAAGAAAATCCCCATTATAGTTTTTATCAAACAAACTAAGGACAGTTTCTACAGCCATAGCAGATGCGCACTCACCTTTTCCGTGTCCTCCAAGCCCATCTGCAAGAACAAAGCAGAACCTTCCATCTATCTCCAACATTCCTACTGAATCTTCATTTACCTCACGGTTTCCTATGTCTGTATAAACTTTATAAGTAATCATAAAAAACTCCTTCTATCTGAATTAATCAAGCAAAAACTACTTAAAAACGCTTTTTTACTGAAAAAAACTTCTATTAACATATAGTATCATTTCTTGTCAGTTTTTGCAATAAAAACATAGTCTTTATGTAGTTATTATAGTTTTTCCATAGGCTAATATATTCTGATAATCAACTATAATATGTTATATACAAAGGAGGAAAAGCCTATGGAAGAATTTGTAAGAAACCGTATAACTCAGTTAAGATTAAATAAAGGTATCTCAGAATACCAATTGAGCTATGACCTCGGACACAGTCGCGGATATATAAACAACATTTCATCTGGCAAATCTCTGCCATCTCT
This sequence comes from Lachnospiraceae bacterium, assembly GCA_017469405.1. Classification (GTDB taxonomy): domain Bacteria; phylum Bacillota; class Clostridia; order Lachnospirales; family Lachnospiraceae; genus Coprococcus_C. Next base: position 10,751 of record JAFUGL010000049.1, read on the forward strand.
AAGTGAGTTTTTTTATATATGTGATTATTTTGAAATTACTCCACAGGAATTTTTTGATACTGAACACAAAACACCGGAGCTTATTTCTAAAGCTATGAGTGAAATAAAAAATCTTGATGATGATGATATTCTTGTTATACTGACACTTATTAGTCGTCTAAATAAGACAAAGTAAAATCTAACATAACCTTTATTTTATATTTCTTTTATCTCTTGTCGAAATATGTATATTTTTCTTTACATTTTCCCTCTATTATTGTATATTAAAGCCATAAACAGGTTATTTCTATAAATTGGACGCCCATCCTTTCAATTTCTGTTTTCCTGTTTACTTACCAAAGATAAAAATAATTAAGACTATACGTATAAAGGAGGATTCTTTATAGGTTTTATTTTGTTGTAAATAAATATTGTCGATGTTACAATATCTGTAACAATATAAGATTTCTCCTTTTGATAAAGGAAGGTCTTTATTGACTTTCTCTAATTATTAATAACTATTAGAGGAAGGTGATTTATATGCGATTTCGATTTGAAACATATATATTGAATCGTAAAGAATATGCCAAAATTTATAGTGAAATTACTACAAATCATGTCAAATACGAAGGCAAATATATCTGTGTTCACAAATCTTATGGTACTGATAATAAAGCATATCGGTATTATTTTGAAAATTTTGGTTATGCTAATTACAATATCTATATGAAGAAAGAAATAAAATGAAAGGAGCGATTAAAAAATGAATGAATTAGAAAATCTTTTAAATAATGTAAGCGATGCTTATCCTGATTTTATAGAAGCAGTATTAGATTATGCCAATGAAAATCAATCTAATTTAAATTCAATATTAAATTATATGAATAATAATCCTTATGCAAATTCATCTGATATTTTATTATTTATATCTCTTCAACCCGGTTTCTTTGATGACGCTGTTTATGATGATGTAAGTTAAATAATAGGAGGTTATCAAATGAAAGAGCTTGAATTATTTCTAAACAATGTAAGTGATACATACTATGATTTTGTAACAGGCATATTACATTATGCTCAAAAAAAGCAATCACGTTTAGATGCTGTATTGAGATATATAAAGGATAACCCCAATGCCACATCTTCTGATATTGTTTACTTTGTATCCATTCAACCGGATTTTTATGAAGATGCTGCTAGGCAAAATGTTCCGGTAGATAATGCAGTATAAATTGAAACGGGAGGAAAATTTTCCTCCCGTTTCTTATTCCAATTATTTTTATAAAGCAATTCCTTTATTCAATCACCTGATGTCAGTAATTACCCAGTCATGTTCTTCGAGCAAATACTCATTATTGCAGTACGGACACGCTTTTACATTTCGTGCATCAAAACTTGCACCACACGACGGACAGCTTACGGCTGCAAAAGAAAAGCTAAGATCGGTTTCGTTCTTTATGTGCTTTCTCACAAGCATTTTGAACTTATCCGTTTTGCTTTCGATTTTTCCGTTATTGTAATGAAGGCAATCAAGATAAAGTATTACATCTACATCACATACCATGTCTTTTATTTTACAATCGGTAATACTGAAATTGTAAAGCTGTGCTTCAATGATATCTGTCCCTTTTTCCGGACACCGGCACTTGCAGCAGGCAAGCTGTGAGGCGTCATTGCTGTAAACAGCCATTCTGAAAAGAGACGTTATTTTATCACGAAAGTATTCAGATGAAAACTCAGGATCATTCTTTTTTATCTTATTCGCGTAAAACAGAGTTGAAGCTATTTTTCCTCCGCCTCTCAAACTGTTACCCATAAGTGCTAAGGTCTCAAACAGCTTTTTGAACCCGAACACCATACCGCCAATCATTCCTCCGGCTAAGATACCGCCCAAAATGCCGTAGATAATATTCACTATCATGATTGGAGTTTGATGTACAAACAGATTGGATATTATCCCGAATATTACCATCGGTATGATACTCACTGTTAAATATTTCTTCAGTTCACGCTTATTTCTTGCGTCATTCTCAGCTCTATCCTCTTTTTTATAAATAAAAAAGTTCATGACTTTCGGATAAAGCTCGCTCATGAGAAATTTCGTAGCGCAGTATTTACAGCCGGCTTCGAGTTCACCAAGAGTTGTCGGTGCACCGCAGTGTGGACAGCATAATGCCATGGAAGCACTCGGACGGGTATCAGTTTTCAAGTTCTGTATTACCGTACTAAGACTGATATCTGATGTATTTTCATAGAGTGAGCTCTGAGAACTGCCAATACTTCTTGTCATATTCATATTTCCACCGATGAAGCTGTTTTTGAATATTCTGTCGTTGAAAAAAATATTCCCGACATGGATTTCGGGTGAGCCCGTATTTTTAAGATTGCATTGCATATCAAGACCAAGCGATTGCAGTTTCTGTCTTTGCAGCTCTAAAGCAAATCGTAAATCCTGACCTGCAAGTTCGGGAAGTTCCCCTCCGTTGTACCAGTTCGACATCTGCCTTATAAATTTTTTGTACGACTCTTCCAAATCAGAGTGTTCAGTTGTATAAAAGTCCTGTGTATTCATGTGTTAATCCTCTTATAATCTGCTGAATTTATATATTTTTTATATATTTCAGCAGATTATAGCAAAAAATCTATATATAATCCGCTAAAATATACAAATATAATAACACTATATAAAAACAATTTCATCAAAAAAATAAAAACCGATATCAGTATTAAATGATATCGGTCTTATATTATCCTTTTTTAAAATATCCCCTTCAGCCTCTCCATTGCCTCAGCTGTCTTTTCATGATTGGAAAATGCAGTAAGTCTGAAATGTCCTTCACCGTTTTCACCAAAGCCTGCCCCCGGAGTTCCGACGATATTGGCTTTCTCAAGCAGCAAATCAAAGAAATCCCAGGACTTCATACCGTTAGGACAGGTAAGCCAGATGTAAGGTGAGTTCTTTCCGCCTGTGTAATTTATTCCAAGCTCATCAAGAGCTGACATAATTATCTTAGCATTTTCTCTGTAATAATCTATGTTTGCTCGTATCTCCTTTTGTCCTTCCTCTGTAAATACCTGCTCGGCACCCTTTTGGACTATATATGAGGTTCCGTTAAACTTGGTAGTCTGACGTCTAAGCCAAAGCTTGTTAAGGCTAAATCCATCAAAGGAAAGCGTATTAGGAACAACTGTATATCCGCATCTTGTTCCGGTAAAGCCTGCTGTCTTTGATAAGGAGCAAAATTCTATAGCACAGGTCTTTGCCCCCTCTATCTCATATATGCTTCTTGGAACGTCCTCGTCAACTATAAATGCTTCGTATGCCGCATCGTAAAGGATGACCGATGAATTGGCATTTGCAAAATCAACCCATTTCTTAAGCTGCTCACGGTTATATGCTGCACCTGTAGGATTGTTAGGTGAACAAATGTAGATTATGTCAGCTTTCTTTTCTTCATCAGGTAAAGGAAGGAATCCGTTATCCTCATTGGCATCGATATATATTATATTTCTTCCGTCCATGGTGTTGGTGTCTACATATACAGGATAAACCGGATCGGGAACGAGCACCGTATTGTCCTTATCAAATATATCAAGGATATTTCCCACATCACTCTTTGCACCATCAGATATAAATATCTCATTCTTATCAAGGCTTACACCGTAGCTTTCATAGTATCCTTTAACTGCCTCCTGCAAGAATCCGTAGCCCTGCTCCGGACCATAACCCTTGAAGGTTTCAGCCTTAGCCATATCATCTACTCCGCTATGCAAACCCTTTATTACCTCACTGCACAAAGGAAGTGTTACATCTCCGATACCCATGCGGATAATATTTGCCTCCGGGTGTGCAGCCTGATACTCCGCAACCTTTCTCGCTATATCAGCAAAAAGATAATTCTCCTTGAGATTGCCGTAATTTTTATTAACCTTAACCATAACATATTCTCCTTTTCATAATATTTCGACACCTATATTTGATAAACTTGTGTGCTGCGTCTTGACAGATAAATCAATTTTCAGGATGCAGCTTCATATACTTATGCATCAATAGTAGAAATACCTATTGTAATTTCCTCTAATACATCAAGCAGCACTCTTACTGTATCAAGTGAAGTGAACATCGTTACATTATTCTCACTGGCACAGCGTCTTATGGATACTCCGTCGCCATAGTGAATTCCCGAAAGAATGGCACGAGTATTTATTACATAACTTACGTAACCCGAACGGATTGCATTTAATATATCCTCGCTGCCCTCACTCATCTTACCGCGCACTCTTGTCTTTATGCCGTGTTCCTTTAAAAATACTCCTGTACCAACTGTAGCCTCTATGTTAAATCCCATATCATAGAATCTTCTGACTATAGGAAGTGCCTCCTCCTTATCTTCATCGGCCAGAGTAACCATAACCGTTCCGTAGTTCTGGAGTTTTATGCCGGAAGCTACAAGTGCCTTATACATTGCTCTGTGAAGCTTATCGTCATAACCTATGGCCTCACCGGTAGATTTCATCTCAGGTGAAAGATAGGCATCCATACCTCTTAATTTTGAAAATGAAAATGCAGGTGCTTTTACATACCAACGTTTTTTCTCATTAGGATATAAAGCTATATCTCTTCCCTTACCAAAATCACAAACGTCACTTTTCTTTATTATCCCTTGTTCATTAAGGCTCTTACCAAGTATGACGAGAGTTGCTATATCTGCAAGACTGTATCCTGTTGCCTTTGACAAAAACGGCACAGTTCTTGATGAACGTGGATTTACCTCAATTATAAATACATTATCATTTTTATCAACTATAAACTGTATATTGAAAAGTCCGATTATCCCGATTCCAAGTCCAAGTTTTTTCGTATAATCAAGTATTGTTTCCTTGACTTTATCAGATATGCTGTAAGGAGGATATACGCTTATGGAATCTCCGGAATGCACTCCTGTTCTTTCAACCAATTCCATTATGCCGGGTACAAATACATCCTTTCCGTCACAGATAGCATCCACCTCAACCTCCTTGCCCTGTATATATTTATCTACAAGTACGGGCTTATCTTCATCTATCTCAACTGCATTTTTTAAATAATGTGTAAGATGCTCCTCTTTAGCAACAATCTGCATTGCTCTTCCACCAAGTACAAAGCTTGGACGTACAAGTACAGGATAACCTATCTCTTTAGCAGCCTTAAGTCCGGCTTCTATACTTGTGACTGCCTGCCCCTTCGGCTGCGGTATATTTAATTCATATAATACTTTTTCAAACGCATCTCTGTTTTCGGCTTTTTCGATAGCATCGCAGTCTGTTCCGATAAGCTTAACTCCTCTCTTCATAAGAGGCTCTGCTAAGTTTATGGCCGTCTGACCACCTAAAGATGCTATAACACCCTCAGGATTTTCATGGATAATGATATCCATAACATCCTCTACCGTAAGCGGTTCAAAATAAAGCTTATCAGATGTGGTATAATCAGTTGAAACCGTCTCCGGATTATTATTTATTATAATAGCTTCATAACCATATTCTTTTATTGTCTTAATTGCATGAACAGTTGAATAATCAAATTCAACTCCCTGACCTATACGTATAGGTCCTGAACCGAGAACTATTATCTTCTTTTTATCTGATATGATCGACTCATTTTCATCCTCATAAGTTGAATAAAAATATGGTATGTAACTGTCAAACTCAGAAGCACAACTGTCTATCATTTTATAAACAGGAAATACGCCTTCTTTTTTACGATATTCAAACACCGATTCTTCATCGCATCTCCAAAGGTCAGCTATTATCTTATCGGAAAATCCCATTTTCTTTGCAAATATCATTTCCTCTTTATCAAACGGTGCTTTGGCAAGTATATTTTCTTCTTCAACTATATTTTTAAACTTTCTTAAAAATAACATATCTATCTGAGTCTTTGCAGCTATTTCCTCTAAAGAAGTTCCAATTCGAAGAAGTTTTGCTATGGCATATATTCTATCATCTGTTCCATCACTTATATAATCAAGAAGTTCTTCCTTTGAATACTCATCAAACTTCTTCATATAAAGATGATAAACTCCTATTTCCAGTGATCGAATAGCCTTGAGCAAACTCTCCTCAAGTGTTCTACCGACACTCATAACCTCACCTGTAGCCTTCATCTGTGTTCCAAGATGGTTATTGGCATCAGCAAATTTATCAAATGGAAAACGCGACATCTTGGTAACCACATAATCAAGTGCAGGTTCAAATGATGCAGGCGTATTGGCTAGCATGATTTCATCCAAATCCATACCAATGCTTATCTTAGCTGAGACTCTTGCTATAGGATATCCACTTGCCTTTGATGCAAGAGCCGATGAACGGGAAACCCTAGGATTAACCTCTATCAGATAATACTGAAATGAATAAGGGTCAAGTGCGAACTGAACATTGCAACCACCTTTTATCTTTAGAGCTCTTATAATCTTTAGTGCACTGTCTCTTAACATATGGTATTCCTTGTTAGTAAGTGTCTGAGATGGACACACAACTATGGAATCACCGGTATGTATGCCGACAGGGTCAATATTTTCCATATTACAGATGGTAATTGCGGTGTCATTTGCATCACGCATTACCTCATACTCTATCTCCTTATAGCCCTTTATACTCTTTTCCACCAGCACCTGATGCACAGGTGAGAGCATAAGAGCATTTTTCATTATCTCTCTGAATTCTTCCTCATCCTTTGCAAAACCGCCTCCTGTTCCGCCTAATGTATAGGCAGGTCTTAGGATAACAGGATAACCTATTTCATTGGCAGCTTTAATTCCTTCTTCCATGGAATTGGCAATTAGTGAAGGAAGCACCGGCTCACCAAGTTCTTCGCAGAGTTCCTTAAATAATTCTCTGTCCTCTGCTCTTTCTATACTCTCACTGCTTGTTCCCAAAAGTTCAACATTACATTCTCTTAAAACACCTTTTTTCTCAAGTTGCATAGCCAGGTTAAGTCCGGTCTGACCACCTAAACTTGGAACTATGGCATCCGGTCTTTCATAACGAATTATCTTTGCCATATACTCAAGAGTAAGAGGTTCCATATAAACTCTGTCAGCTATGGCAGGGTCAGTCATAATCGTGGCAGGATTTGAATTACACAGTATAACCTCATACCCCTCTTCCTTAAGTGCCAGACAGGCCTGAGTTCCGGCATAATCAAATTCTGCTGCCTGACCTATAACTATAGGACCTGATCCTATAACGAGTATCTTTTTTAAATCCGTTCTCTTAGACATTTTCTGTCCTCCTAATCAATTGTCTGTCATATATAAGACGACAAATCATCTAAACACAAATTTATTTTATGAAATGTTTTTTTATCTATTTATCTTCAATAAGTCTTATAAATTCATCAAACAGATATGAGCTGTCCTGTGGTCCGGGTGCACTCTCCGGATGATACTGAACTGAAAAAACCTTATCCTTTTCACACCTTGCACCCTCGATAGTATCATCAAGGATATTTATATGAGTTGCTTCAAGCTCTGTATGTTTAAGGCTTTCAGCATCAACAGCAAATGAATGATTTTGGGATGTTATCTCTATCTTGCCTGTAAGAAGGTTTTTAACCGGATGATTTCCTCCTCTGTGCCCAAATTTTAATTTATAGGTTTTTGCCCCATAGGAAAGACAAATAATCTGATGTCCAAGGCATATACCAAATATCGGAAGTCTGCCTCTTAATTTTTTTATATTTTCAGTAACCTCACTAACATCCGTCGGGTCACCCGGACCATTTGATATAAATAATCCATCAGGATTAAGCTCCATTATATCGTCAGCAGATGTATTCCACGGAACTATAGTTACATTACATTTTCTATTGTTTAATGAACGAATGATATTTTGCTTGATACCGCAATCAATAGCGACGATATGATACTTTGCATCAAAAACATTAGATTTCCATTTACTCTTGCAGCTTACCAGTTTAACTGCATCATGCTCATAAGGGTTTTCTTCTATGATTTTAAGTCCCTCTTCTATTGAGGTATCCAATCCTGTTATCAGAACTCTCCTTGAGCCAAGGTCTCTTATGGAACGTGTAAGCTTTCTTGTATCTATGCCGGAAATACCGGTTATATGAAATTTTTCCATAATCTCAGATAGTGTTCTCTTGCATCTGAAATTGGATGGAAAATCATTATATTCTCTTACAATAAGTCCACCAATCGTTGGTATATCAGTCTCATAATCATCATTAGCTATGCCGTAGTTACCGATAAGCGGATATGTCATTACAACAGATTGATATGTATATGACGGATCGGAAATAATCTCCTGATAACCAACCATGGAGGTGTTAAAAACAATCTCCGTTACCTTATCAGATGTATCTCCAAAAGCATATCCGAAATACTCACTTCCATCCTCCAAAATCAATTTCCTGTCAAACTCTTTTCGTTCCATCTTTTTCACCTTCTACTCCTTAATCAGCCACCGCCATATAAAGAATCATCTGGGCGGTCTCGACCATACTATTACCGGAATCCATGCTACACTTTTGTATATAATGATGAGCCTCCGGTTCAGTCATATTATTGCGCTCCATCAGTAAAAGCTTGGCGTTTTTAATATAATTCTTACCATGCTCGCCTCTCTGCCTGCCCTTTTGCTCTTCAATTTTCTTCTTGATATGCCTGTTTTGCTGTTCTAAAAGCATGTTAACCGTATTGACTATATCTGCCGGTTTACAGGGCATAGCAAGTGTGACAACACCATCGGGACACCTTGAAAGATTATCCCTTGAAGTCATCAAAATCAAAGAAAAGTTTTCAGGAAGATAACCTATAAGTTCAGATGAGTGCATATCCGGAAACGTATGTCCGCATATAACCACTCCCGACTCAAGCTGATTGACATTTGAAAGAACCGATGCCGCAGCAGAGCATATTGCAAAAGTTTCCAAACCATATCTTCCCAATAGAGCACTTATTTTTTTAGAATCATTTAATTTAGGCAATGCTATAATAATACTGCCCATCTATTTTGCACTCCTTATATTCTATAAAGATATTTAAAAAGCTCCCAGTCTGAAACCTGTCTCATATATTCATTCGATTCATTTTCCTTGGCTAAGGCATACTTTTCTACAAAATCTCCCCCCAAGGTATCTATTGCAAGCTGACTAGCTTTAAATAAATCTACAGCCTTGCAAAGATTTGACGGTAAATCATCAGTATACAAGTCTTTATCAGGTACAAGCTTTTCATCTATACCTCTAAGACCCGCATTTACAAACATTGCAAATGCGAGATAAGGATTTGCGGATGGATCTGCAAACGAAAACTCAAGCTTCACATCCTCTCCCTTTCTGCTGTGAAGCTTAGGTAAATTATCAAATTCTCTCTTATATGAATTAACTATAGGATTAGTTATGGCACACATTTCCTTTGCATATTTCATAACACCGCCTGCAAACCATGCACCCGGATTTTCTTTATCGCCGCCTACATAATCCTTAAGAATATTTTTATCATCTTTATAAACAGATATATTAAGATGCATACCTGAACCTGCCTGATCCTGGCGTGGCTTAGGCATAAATGTAGCATGCAGTCCGAAGGTCTTAGCAACAGAACGAACAGATGATTTAAATGTAATCATATCATCTGCCATTCCAAGCAAACTTCCTTCTTCAAAATCAATCTCATGCTGAGCAGATGCACTCTCATGATAAGAAGAATTAATATTAAAACCCATCTCTTCAAGCATAAGCACAATATTTCTTCTGGCATTTTCCCCAAGATCTACAGGTCCTACATCCATAAGTCCCGCATGTTCATGACTAAGTGTTGTCGGCTGACCATTTTCATCTGTATGGAAAAGAAAGAATTCACACTCAGGATTAATGTAAAAATCATATCCCTTATCCTTTGCATTTTTAATAGTATTCTTTAAAATGGTTCTTGGGCTGAAATTAATCTCGTTACCATCTCCGTCACATACGTCACATATAAGTCTTGCAACACCACTTTGCTGCGGTCTCCACGGAAGTATTGCAAATGTATCAAGATCAGGACGAAGATATAACTCATCCTCACATATTTTAAATATCTTTTCGTTTTCGAAAGCGTAACCGTTATCCAACACCTTTTCAAGTTTACGTGCTGTTACAGCAACATTCTTTAAGTTACCTAGTGGATCAGTAAACTGAAGCCTGATAAACTCAATATCCTCTTCCTCTATCAAATCCAAAATTTCCTGCTTAGTACGCATAATTGCTCCTTTCCATATAAAACATTAACTCACGAATCCTTAATACAATTTGCGTAAGATTTTTTCAACAATAAAGTTTCTTGGCTTTTCAAAAAGTATTAAAGATTCGTGTAACCCATAAGGGATTCATCGACCTCTCGTGCGGCAGCACGGCCTTCTGCTATTGCCCAGACAACAAGAGACTGTCCGCGGTGCATATCACCTGCCGTATAGATATTTTCCTTGCTGGTTTTATATGAGCCGGCAAGAGTTTTAACATTGGTTCTACCATCACATTCTACACCAAAACCATCGGTCACGTAAAGTTCACTTCCTAAAAATCCTGCTGCAATTAATAATAATTCGCATGGAAGTTCCTTTTCACTTCCTTCCACGGGAACCATATTATATCTTCCCGCCTTTTTATCAAAAACAGACTTAAGCTCTACTGTCTTAACAGCCTTAAGCTTACCTTTATTATCTTTGATAAATTCCGAAACGGTTGTACAGTAAAGTCTCGGATCATGACCGAATTTATATATAGCCTCCTCCTGACCATAGTCAGTCTTACAGACTCTCGGCCACTCAGGCCACGGATTACTTTCGGTACGTGTATCCGGTGCCTTAGGCATCATCTCTAACTGGATAACACTTTTTGCGCCTAGTCGTATAGATGTTCCGACACAATCATTTCCGGTATCTCCACCGCCTATTACTATAACATTTTTATCCTTGGCAAGCTCATAAGGAAATTTCTTAAAATCACTGTCAAGGAGACTCTTAGTCACCTGCTTTAGGAAATCAACCGCAAAGTATATCCCCTCTGCATCACTGCCAGGAGCATTTATGTTACGTGGATTTGAAGCACCGCAGGCAAGGATAACTCTGTCATACTTTTTCTCCAATTCAGAAGGCTTTATATCAACGCCTACATTGGCATTGCATATAAATTCAATGCCTGCTTCTTCCATTAATTTTATTCTTCTGTCTATAATCTTTTTATCAAGCTTCATATTTGGTATGCCGTACCTGAGTAATCCACCTATCCTGTCACTTCTTTCATATACAGTGACTTTATGTCCTCTCTTATTAAGAAGCTGTGCTGCCGCAAGTCCCGAAGGTCCGCTTCCGACTATGGCAACTGTCTTTCCGGTTCTTACCGAAGGTGCAGCTTCTTCCACCAATCCGTTTTCATAAGCATATTCTATAACTGAACGCTCATTTTCCTTGGTTGATACAGGCTTAGTATGAAGTCCGCAGGTACAAGCCGCCTCACAAAGTGCAGGACATACCCTTGATGTAAATTCAGGAAAGCTGTGAGTCTTTGCAAGCCTTTTATAAGCCTCCTCCCAGTTACCCTGATATACCATATCGTTCATCTCCGGAACGAGGTTATGAAGCGGACAGCCCGATGCCATACCGGATATCATAACTCCCGCCTGACAAAAAGGCACGCCGCAATCCATACATCTTCCTGCCTGCTTGCACTGTTCCTCGGAAGGAAGAAGCTTGTGGAATTCTTCAAAATTAGCTATACGCTCTTTTTCTGTAACCACAGGTCCGTCAACTCTTTCAAAATCCATAAATCCTGTTGCTTTACCCATACTTTTATCCTCCTTCCTAATTCATAAACTCAGAAAAGGCTTCTATCTGTGCCTTTTCCCTGCTAAGTCCCTGTTCCTCATACTTAGCGGTAAGTCTTAACATCTGCTTGTAATCACCTGCTATAATCTTTTTAAATTTAGGAATGTAATCGTCAAAGTTATCAATTATATCCTGACCTTTCTTTGAACCTGTTGCCTTAACGTGTTCTTCTATCAAAGCCTTAAGCTCCTCCCGGTCAATCTTACTGTCAAGCTTTTCTGTTATAACAAGCTGCTTATTTAAATTCTTATAAAGGCTGTTATGCTCATCCAAAACATATGCCACTCCGCCGCTCATACCTGCGGCAAAGTTCTTTCCGGTTGGGCCTAAGATTACCGCAACACCACCTGTCATATATTCACAGCCGTGCTCACCGACACCCTCAACTACGGTAATGGCACCGGAATTTCTTACGCAGAATCTCTCACCTGCCATACCTGCTATAAATGCTTTTCCTGAGGTTGCACCGTAAAGCGCTACATTTCCGATAATGATATTTTCTTCAGAATTATAGGCTGCCTCTTTAGGTGCTTTTACGATAAGCTTTCCACCTGATAAGCCCTTACCAAAATAATCATTGCTGTCACCGGTAAGGTTAATCGTAAGTCCCTTAGGGATAAATGCACCGAAGCTTTGACCACCTGCGCCCTTACAATCTAAAACTATGGTATCATCATCAAGTCCGTCCGGATGATTTCTTGTAATCTGGGCACCGATAAGCGTACCAAAGGTTCTGTCAATATTGGTAAGATTGGTTTCAAGCTTTATATTTGTTCCCTTTTTAATTGCTGTCTGAAGCTTCTTATCAAGCAGAAGCTTTTCATCCTTTGTATCCTCAAGCTTAAAGTCATATGCCTTATCTGCATGGAATGTCATAAGCTCATGATCTATATCCGAAAGATTAACTATAATCTTACTTAAATCAATCTTCTCCTCCTTCTCATTTAGATGTTCCTTCTTCTTAAGAAGGTCTGTTCTTCCGACCATTTCATCTATGGTTCTTACACCGAGCTTAGCCATATATTCTCTAAGCTCTCTTGCTATAAATCTCATAAAGTTTTCAACATATTCTGCCTTGCCGATAAATCTCTCACGAAGCTTTGGATTTTGAGTTGCGATACCCATAGGGCAGGTATCCAGATTACAAACTCTCATCATAACACAGCCAAGAGTTACAAGCGGCGCTGTTGCAAATCCGAATTCCTCTGCTCCAAGCAGACATGCTATGGCAACATCTCTTCCGCTCATAAGCTTACCGTCTGTCTCGATAACCACCTGATTACGAAGTCCGTTTAAAAGCAGTGTCTGATGTGTCTCTGCAAGTCCAAGCTCCCAAGGAAGTCCTGCATTGTGAATGGAACTAAGTGGTGCAGCTCCTGTTCCTCCGTCATAGCCGGACACAAGTATTACCTGTGCACCCGCCTTGGCAACACCGGCTGCTACAGTTCCGACACCGGCTTCCGAAACAAGCTTAACGGATATTCTTGCATTTTTATTTGCATTTTTTAAATCATATATAAGCTGTGCCAAATCCTCGATAGAGTAAATGTCATGATGAGGCGGTGGCGATATAAGACTAACACCCGGAGTTGAATGTCTGGTCTTAGCTATCCAAGGATAAACCTTTTTACCCGGAAGATGTCCACCCTCACCCGGTTTAGCACCTTGTGCCATCTTAATCTGTATCTCTCTTGCACTTACAAGATATTTGCTGGTTACGCCAAATCTTCCGCTCGCAACCTGCTTTATCGCAGAGCTTCTGTCATGTGAGGTTCCTGCCGAAGCAAGCCTCTCATCACTTTCTCCGCCCTCGCCACTGTTAGACTTACCATGAAGGTGATTCATGGCAACCGCAAGTGCCTCATGAGCCTCCTCGGATATGGAACCGTAGGACATAGCTCCTGTCTTAAATCTTTTTACAATCTCATCCTCCGACTCTACTTCATCGATTGGTATGCCGTTTTCAGGATAATTAAAATCTATAAGGCTTCTTAAATAGCCTGTCTTTTCACTGTCAACCATGCTTGTGTACTGCTTGAACTTATCGTAATTTCCTTCTCTGGTTGCAGTCTGCAGCATATGTATGGTCTGTGGATTATATCTATGTGCCTCACCCTGACTTCTCATCTTGTGTCTTCCCACAGATGAAAGTGTGAGGTCACTGTTTAAGCCAAGAGGATCAAAGGCTTTAGAGTGTTCTTTATCCACTTTCTTAGCTATATCATCAAGGGTAATTCCTCCGACTCTGCTGACGGTTCCCGTAAAGTACTCGTCTATAACCTCTTTGGATATACCTATTGCCTCAAATA
>JAFUGL010000050.1 GCA_017469405.1 Lachnospiraceae bacterium
ATAGCGTAATGCCTATAAAAAATACCGCCTATGCATCAAGCATAAGCGGTTTAGTTTATCTTTTTAATCATTTTCCACTTATATCTTCATGCACAACAAATATACCTTCGCTTGACTCTGATTCCAAACTAAGGAGTGAATATTCACTATGCAGATATAAGTTTCTAAATGTATTCATCGTTTTTACTTCCTTTCTTATCTTGATACTTTGATTATATCATTTTAAAGTTATTTGTAAATATACCTGTAGTATATCAAAAAGAATGCAGAGGGATTCGAACCCCCCAACCTTGAAATTAAGAATAACTAATACTAAATGCTGACAATAGTAAAATCAGGTTTTGAACCTTTATAGGATATATTTACGGTTTCATCACCATCATATTTATAATACGAAATCTCAAAATCACCTGTCAATTCTATAGCTGAACCAACTTTTAACTGATCTGCTTTTGTTATATCTGATGTCCATATATCAATACATATATTTTTATTATTATATTTATATAGCGTATCAATTCTTCTGACTTCCTTTTTATGATTAAACAATATCACTTTATTATTTGTAAATTGCTTTGATACATCCCTTACAGTCAGCTTTATCGTTCCAGAATATTGTTTGATATAATAAGGAACTGATAATGTTCCTCTTTTTTCAGTTGTAATGTTGTGTTTTTTAAGAAATTTATCCTGAAACTCCTTTTGGGCACTTTCCTTATTTGCAGAAGTGAGTCCCTTTGTCATATCTTCATATTCACTTCTAAAACTTCTTATTTCTTCAAGAAACAGATCAATAGCCTTATTAATATCCATTATCTAATGCTCCTTAATTACAATAATTTGATTAAAAATCAAAATAGCAAAATCTTATTTACTTTATACAATAATTTATAAAACATCGCAAATAGTTTTATATACATATTGAGTCCTTATTCTTTTTTATTATGGACTCTTTCCTCCTTTGCATTTCCTTTTTATACTCTTCCCTATCGCTACTTAATATGTCACTTGCAACTCTTTCAGCAATCTCTGTATGTCCGTTTGTCTGTGTAATCATTTTTAAAAATCTTTCATCTTTAAACTTATATCTTTCGTATATTTCATTATATACGGCTTCATATTCTTTTATTGCCTTTTCCCTTAAGTTTTCTATTGTTTCCATAATAACTATCCCCCTAATATTTTTACTCTGGAGAGTCATCTTTCATTCTAAAAGCCCCTGCTTTATACATTAAATTAGCATATTCACGACTGTGTTTATCAAGAGCACTATAATAACTAAGCATATCTGTCTCGTTTTCGTTTATAACAATATTACTTGATGTATTAACAGGTATAACATGCGGACTATAATATTTTCCCTTATGTGCATTTCTTAATATGTCTTCCCCGGATACGTAAGGATTCATTCGATCTTCATGCAGTAATTGCTCATTATTCCAATGTTCAGCCGACAACTTCTTTGTCATTTTATCTTTAGCCACATGATAAGTTGTATTTGCAGCAGCTAACCCAAATAATAAGTTAAGCATAAAAACACCTCCTTAGTCGTCCATAAAAGCTTCAAAAAACGCCATCATATCATATTCGTGTTCTGTCTTTTCCCTCTCCATTTTTTTAATAAAGGCTTTTCTTTCTGAAGGCGACATATTTTTAATCATTGCCTTTATTTCTTTTTCAGATAATGCCCTTTTTTTGCTACCAAACATAATAATCACCTTCTTATGAAATAACCAATAAATCTTTTCTTTTTATTATTTTTACCTTATCTTCCGGCAAGCTAATAATAAAATCATCTTCTTTTTCTTCGCATACCGCAATTTTCATAGATGCAGAAAGTCTTAGTAAATCAACATCTTCCAAGTCATCTATTAATGTTACTTTTCCTTCTTTGCCAAGTCTTTTTAATATAAGTTTTAACTCGTCCTTTGCAATAGGCTTATTAGTCTTATAAAAGAAGCTGTGCTTATCACAAAAATATCCTGTCTCATACTTTTCTATATTTGTATCTTTTATTCCACATAAATTAAGTGTGGCTTCTTTGTCATATAGCATTTCATCAGCAATATGTTCTTCACTCTTACCAACCTTAATCATAATTAATGCCTCCCTTCAACTATGCCAAAATATAATGATTATATGTCATATTAACTATAACATATAGGCTGTCCTATTATTCACTCTTCATAATCGCTCATGTATTTTTCAAGAAATTTTATGGCAATTTCAGAGCTTTTCTGTGGATAAATAATATTAATTCCAAAAACACCATCCCATTGATATGTTAAATCAAGTCTATCACCTTTAATTTTATATCTGAAATCGCCTATATCAACTATATCACCATTAATATCTTTAGCAATTATATTAAGCAGCTCATTAAATGCTTCCGAATCATATAAATCAAGGTTACTTTTACTTCTTATTGATATCCACCTATCTTTTTCATTTATACCTATTATTTTATACTGTTCTTTATACAAAGCCTATCTCCCCTTAACGATATAGAATATTATATCACGACAACAGTTACTTAAAAAGTATATATATATTTTTGAATTTTTCCCAGAAAAAATCCAATTTTTATATAAACCGTCAAAAAATAAAGGACTAAGCATATGCTCAGCCCTTTATTTTACCTAATATTATTTTGTCATTTTTCTTCTAAGTGTAAGATAAAGTCCTGCCAAAGCAGAATCTATCATCAACATAACTATTACACCTAAATTAATCTTATCTCCTGTTGTCGGTGCCTTTGGTGTATCTGCCTTTGGAGCTTCGGTTGTTGGTGTATCAACCTTAGTTGTAGGTGCTTCTGTTGTAGGTGTTTCTGTTGTAGGTGTTTCCGTTGTTACTTCTTCCTTCTTTGTGTCAGTATAAGCTAATGCATAAGTAGAAAATTTATCAGTTTCAAATGATAATGTTCCATCTGCATTAAGAGTTGTCGGAAGTACAGTAACACTTCCGTCATGAAGTCTTAATACCTTATACGTTCTTGTATATCCATCAGCTACAGCAGGAAAGCTCTTTGGAACTCCCATGGTAAGCTTAAGCGGTGCAGTAAGGTCATGGACAGATGTTGCACCAAGAGTTTGTCCGCTTATGGATATTTCCTTAAATAAGGATATATCAAAATATTCGATATTGTCTGCATTTGTTGCGGATGCCTTAATCTTTTCCTTATCTGAAGCGCTGATTGCATCGCTTATATCCTCTATCTCAAGATATACATCTACCTTAACGTCTTCACCGTTATTAATAGCATCTTCTATATCTGCTTTTTCTTCATTTGAAAGAGTTGACTCAGCAAATTCATTTGTAAGGTTTGCAGCTTTTACTTCCGGTGACTTTTCGTCCTTTTTAACTTCTGTTGAAACAGCCTTTTCACCGTCATCCTTTTTAATTTCGGTTTGAGTATATGTTGCCTTATAGGTTACATCTCCTGTTACAGTATTTACGTCAGGTGACCATCCAACAAATGTATACGTATACTGTTCATCAGCAGACTTTGTTGGTGTGGTTCCCGTATATTCCGGTGTAACGCCATATTCTACAATTCCTTCCTGTAAAACAGTATTATCGTAATTTAACCATTTAACTGTATACTTATTTTTTGCATTTGTATATGTTGCCTTATAGGTTTTATTTCCTGTAACATCAGTTACTTCCAAATCCCATCCGGCAAATGTATATGTGTACTCTGCTGTCGCATCCTTTGTTGGATCGTTCGGTTTTACAATATCATTTGCAGATGTTCCATAGTCATATTCTGCACTTGATATCTCTGTTCCATCTTCATCAACAAACTTAATTGTATATTTATTTACAGTATTATTATATGTTGCAATATAAACCACATTATCAACTACCGGAACAACCACAGGTGTCCAACTTAAAAATGTATAAGTATACTGTTCATCAGCCGGCTTTGTTGGTATGATTCCCGTATATTCCGGTGTAACGCCAAAATCTACAGTTCCTTCCTGTAAAACAGTATTATCATAATTTAACCATTTGACCGTATACTTGTTTTTTGCATTAGTATATGTTGCCTTATAGGTTACATCACCTGTTACTGTATTTATTTCAGGTGTCCATCCAACAAATGTATATGTATACTGTGCATCAGCAGGCTTTGTTGGTGTAGCTCCGGTATATGCCGGTGTTTCACCATAATCTACAGTATCTGTCTTTAAAACAGTATCATCATAATTAGTCCATGTAACTGTATAACTATTAATAGAATATGTTGCTGTTATAGTTGTATCTTCTGTTATGTTTGTAAGTGCCTTATCCCATCCTGTAAATGTATAGCCAGCCCTTGTTGGGTCAGTCGGTGCTGTTGCAGATGTATTATATTCAACATCGTTTTGAGTTTTTAATACTGTTCCATTATAGTCTTTAAATGTAACAGTATATTTATTAATTCCCCATGCAGCAGTTATTGTTTTATTACCGGTTGAACCACTTTCAATACTTGACGGATTCCAACTTCCTGTATAACCTGTTCTTGTTGGATTTTCAAATGTGATTGTCGGACTTTCTATCGTATATGAATTTATTGTATTTGGATTTGTTCCATCCAACAAGTTTTCATATGTTATTGTATATGTTATCGGTATCCATTTAGCATAAAATGTTTTATCTCCTGTATCGGTTGTAGAAATACTTGTTATTGCATTCCCAGTTAAACCATCATTATCATACCAACCTGCAAATGTATAGCCTTCCTTTGTAACATCGGTTGGCAATGTTGCTCCTGTTCCTTCTTCATAGGTTGTAATATTACCACTGTTAATTGTTCCGCCATTAGTGTTAAGAGTAACCGAAGAGGTGATGGTTGTCGGATTAGCATACCCATATACCTCAATCTTTGTTATACCCTTAGATTGATATGCCAGAATAGGCGTTCCATTTACTTGCGGTTCCTTATCTTTCTCTGTAGTTTCTACTACAAATGGAGCTTCGCTGTCTGTTGCTGTACGATCTTTATCGTCATAGAATACGCATTTGGTAATGGTATATCCATCTACAGGGGTGACTGTTACTTTCCAGCCATATCCCCACCAGCCCCAGTTTGTCTTGCCATTGTTATAATAGTCTGAGGAACCGTTCGCTGTATAACTGAACGAAAAAGTTGCAATATTCTCTACGCTGTAATCAGCCTGTTCTTTTCCAGTTGCTGTAATAGTAGTAAGTAGTCCTTCGGTAGTATCTGCATATGCTGTCAGGCTCATGCCCGGCAACAACTCAATGGTCATCAAAAGCGCAACCACAAAGCCAAGTAATCTCTTTCTTAATCTTTTTTTATTCTTCATTCAAAAGCCTCCTTATCATTTTATGTCTTATAACATAGTAATCCCTATAAAAAAAATCCTTCGATCATCTCGAAGGATTTTGGTTTTCGCCTTATAACCTCTTGAGACAATCTTTCGCCTCTGAGGTCTTTCGCCTCTGAGGTCTTTCGCCTCTGAGGTCTTTCGCCTCTGAGGTCTTTCGCCTCTGAGGTCTTTCGCCTCTGAGGTCTTTCGCCTCTGAGGTCTTTCTTTTAAAAAGTTTCGTATAAATTTGCTTATTTGTCAACAGTTTTTTATACAAAAATATTGCTAAAATATAATAGCATATTTTCAAAATAATTATGCAATTTTCTTATATTTCTTATCACAGAAAGTATTATAACACATAAGGTGCAACAAATTTGCCAAAAAAGTCTCATAGTATTTTTATTTTATAATTTATAGTCCTTTTATTACCTTAAGCATATTTTTATTTGCCTGTTTTCTTAATACTTCTATTTCCGCCTCCAGTTCTTTTATCTTATCCTTATATCTTTCATTTTCTTTTTTAAGCACATATATCTGCTTTTCCATAGCCTTATCAAGTATTACCTTAGTCGGATGATTAAAGGAAATACCCCTTTGCTTTTCTCTTGCCTTTTTAAGTGAATCTGATACAGTGGGGTTCTTATAAAAATATGCTCTTGATAAACCTGTCCTTTTAACAAGTTCAGCTACCGTTACCTGAATGTTATTATCAAGCATCTTTGTTATTTCCCTTATAGCTCTTTCTTCCTTTTTTGTAGAAATTTCCTTATTTACTTCAAGCATTTTAGAAAAATTACTCATATGTTACACCCCTTCCTTATAAGTCATTCTTATCATCTTATCTATATCATCCCTTACTTTCTTTGTCTGCTTTGCAAGGTTTTCATTACTTAATTTTCTGTAATTATTTACGGAAGAAGTACCGCTATGTCCAAGTAACTTTGCTATCTTTTCATCATCTATATTAAGCTCAACAAGTTTTTTACCAAAGTTACGCCTAAATATATGGGTACTTGCTGTAAACATTTCGCCCTTATCATCCCTTAAATCATTTTCATATATCATTTTCCTTAAATGATAAGATACCTTATTTGCCGACATAGGTTTTTCAGGGTTTTTACTATCTGCAAATACATATGATGAAGCTCCGTAATTTTCACAGGTAAACCTAATTGAAGCATCTATAATATTTTTTATATCTTCCGTAACTGGCTTTCTATATGTCTTTCCGGTCTTTGTTTGATAAATGTTTATAACATACTTTCCATCAATTTTACTTATGCAATCTTGTTTTAAGTATAAAAGATCAGATATTCTTGTGCCTAAAAGCTGATGTAAAATTAAAGCCCTTGCCATTTGCTTATCCATTGTAATAATGGCTTCATTGATCCTTTTTAGTTCATCATCCGAATAAGCCCTATAAATTGCTTTTTTCTTTTTTTGAACATCAGAACTTAAAAACACGGTTTTTAGCTTGTTACATTCAAACATTCTTCCTGCTATATTCATTATTTCACGAAGTAAGGCAACATCCTTTGGCTGATGACCTCCCCTGCCCGATTCCGTATTCATATATATAAGGTATTCCTCTACTATATCCCTATTTATATCCGTTAAAGAATTAACAAGCGGATATTCCTTATATAAAAACTCTGACATAAACCTTACGGAAGCAACATCTTGTACTACAGAAGAAACCGCTTTATATCCAAGCTCCATAAAAGCAATACGCTTTGTTTCTTCTCTCATTTTATTTTGTCTAATACCTGTAAAATCTATTGTATTTACTGGTCTTGTTTCATTCATTTTAAGGGTTATCCCAAGTTTAGTAAGTTCCCACTTATCTTTTTCATATTCGTTTATATCTTCACTATCATTTATAAATTCATATATTTTTCTTAGATAGCTTATAGAAAAATGCTCTCTGTTATATTCCTCACCATAGGAATTTCTTTTCATTTTTATAATGATGCTATAACCATTTTTAAGTAACCACTTCTTTAATAGATCATAAATTGTCTCAAAATCTATATTTTTGACACTATCTATGCTTTCATCAAGAAAGAATTTACAAAGCATATTGAAAGAGGTAAGGTCTTCAACCATTGTTTTTGTTGATACTATTGTTGCTCTATACATTATAAAGTCCTTTACTTCCGTTCTTAATGTTTCACTTTTTATCTTATACAAGTTATATGCCCTATTTCCGTACTTACTTTTTCTTTCTTTGTCGGCTTCACTATCATAATTTGGCAAATCTTTTAAGTATATCTTCATGCTTACCGTTCTTGATATATCAGCCTTAATTATATTTTCCTTATCATTAAAGTAATCTTCATTTGCCTTATCAATCTTATTAGGTACAAAGTCAATATACTGTTTTGACATTTCCTCTGTCTTATGTCCTAAATATTCACGTATGGATTGCAAAGTAGCCCCACTGTCAAAAAGGTTACTTGCAATGGTATGTCTATAATCATGTGGACGGAATATATAGTTATTTGTGCGTATTCCGTATTCAGCACAGCATATAATCATTCTTTTTCTAAATGTGCCTACGTTATATGCCCCACCCTTTTCATTCTTAAATATGTATTCATCCTTGCCTATACCATTTTTATCTATAAAATCTTTCATAAGCTCATATAAAGCCTTTGGTATGGGGATTACTTTATCAGCATACATTTTATTTTGATATACCTTAATCCAAGTATCATTTTTTTCTTCAAAATAGGCATCACCCTTTAACATACATATTTCATTAATACGAAGCCCAGTTCCAAGTAAATTAAAATACATAAGCCTTAAATGCTCAGGAAAGTAATTTATCTTAAGCAGCATTTCCTTTATTATTTCATCACCTAAAGCTCTTTCTCTATGATATGGATGAACCTTTTTAGTATAAAATTCAGGCTTAAATGGTATTTTATCTATTTTTTCCTTTGATAAAAGGTAACTAAAAAACTTATGTATATTTATTACCTTGTTGTTATAGGCTTCATTTTTTATACCGTAATCTATTATCTGAAAAAAGGCATCCATGTCTATTTCAGTAAGTTCCTTTACCGAAAGCATAAATTCGTCGCAATGCTCAAGTAACCTTGCTATATCATAAAGCATCTGTCTTATGTTATTTATGGCAAAGTCAGTTATACCTACTAAGTATTTTGCATATAGCTTTGCAAGGGTTCTGTTTTCTTCATCCTTTATATAATCAAATTTTAGTCTTATAACCGGTTCTGCCGGATTGTTCCTTGATTCATCAATAGTTAGTTTATCCATATACCAAACATTCGCCTCCCAGTTTATCCTTTCAGACTGCATAAATAAAAACTTCTTAGTATTATCAAGTATCTGTTTATTCCTTTTTGCCAAAGTCTTACCAAGTGCATCCATTTTATTTATAAATGCTAAATCATCCTCTTTTGTCATTTGGAATATGTCTTCTATATCATTTTCTATACAGAATTTATATAAATAATTTAGCGGAGATATAAACCGGTCTCTTCTGTCTTTTCTTTCATTTATTGTTTGATATGGTTTATTAGTTAAAACGTAATTAAGCATATCAAAAATCTGTCTTTTCAATACTTTTGGTGCGTTTAATGAAAAATCAAATAGCAGTTCTTGTTTATCCTGAGTAAAAGAAAAACTCTTTGCTATATCAATATCCGGATGATATAAAAGAAATATTTTACTATCTTCGTATCTAAGGACAGGTTTATTAAATGATACACAGTTTGCTTCAATGCTTTTATGCTTTATAAAATCAAGAGCATTTTTATATGCAGATATGTTTTTTTCATAAACTCCGTAAACATTTCTTAAATAATATAAATACGTATTCCTTATATCATAGTCTATTCCCTTTAACGAAGAGACACCTGCCATAACTAAAAATACGGCTGTCCTTTTATAATATTTATCCATTTTGTGATATGTTAATATTTCCTTAACGATCTGGTTATTTTCATAAATATATTCTGATAAGAGGACATCTTCTAAATAAAATATATGCTGTGATAATAAACTTCCTAAATATCCGTTACTTTCTAAATATTCCTTTATACTAACGAGGGTATTTAATCCTGTTTCGGATAAGGAATAACAAAAGGAGTTAGTCATAGCAAAATATAGGTTATTACGGATTTTATTTATTATTCCTGACTTTTGCGGTAAGAATTCATAAAGTTTACTTAACAGCAAATCTTCATTTTCCTTATTACTTACTGCACCTGATATGTTATATATTTTAGCCATGATTAATTCCTCCTTTCCAAACTGCTTAAATGTAGTCCTATAAAATATCACTTATATTAAAGAGTGCCGGATTATTACTGTAAAACTCTTCACTTGCCTCGGATAATTCTTCCATATCTATATTTAGATACCTTTCCGTTGTTGATACATTCTTATGCCCCAAGGCTTTTGATATTAAAAGCAAATCCCATCCGCTTTTTCTTCTTTCATTAGCAAAGTAATGTCTTAGCATATGCGGAGTAACCTTTATATTTGTTTTTTCAGTAAGTTCCTTCATCATTTGATATACACTGCCTATATCCTCCGGCTCACCTTTTCTTTCACCTTTTATCTTTACGAAAAGGTATCTTCCGCCTTTTATTATTTCTTTATATTCAGATAAGTAATAAAGCAGTATATCAAATGTTTCATTACTTACCTTTGCCCTTCTATATTCAGCATTTTTTGCCCTTGCGTTATTATCGTTATCATCCCTAAACATTACTTTTATGCTTTTATTTTTATAATCAATATCTTCATCATACTTAATTCCGAGCATTTCACCGATTCTAAATCCTGTTTCGGAAAGCAAAAGTAACATAAGTTTATCCCGGCAGTTGGTACATGATGAAACAAGTGTCTTTATACTTTCCTTATCAATGCTTTTACCAACACTTTCATCTTCCTTTAAATATCCCTTAAAGCTCTTACAGGATTTTGAAAACTTAACCCCTGCTCTTCCTGAAAATGTAACTATCTTATCAAAAAGTACCTTCAAATCACCAAAATCCTCATATTCTGCTTCCATATATGAAAACCACCCAAAGACATCCCTTAAATAGTCATTGCAGGTTTTATTTGTAGGAATACGTGTAAACTCTTTTTCAGTATGCCCGGAGCATTTAAGCCATGATAAAAAGTCAGTAAAGTGTGCATGCTGCTTATCAAAAGAAAGTTCCATAACATCACCCAATGTAAGATCATTCTTATCAAGGAATGTTAAATAATATGATATGGAAAAAGCACACCTTTTTATAGTATTTGGTGAGTAATTTGCCCTAACCCTATATTTTAAATACCTCGTTGCTGTTTTAACTATTTCCATATCCAAGGAATTAATAACATAATAATAGGTTGTATTACCTTCTGATACATTTCCTGTTATATAACTATTCATAAGTTATCCCTTCTTTTCTTACACAATACACGCTATACACAGTCGACTTTATATTATTATAAAGTCGGTTTATCAATTTGTAAAGTCGTTTTTTAAAATCTTTTTTTATTATCTAAAGTCTTATTTTTTTCTTTCCGTTAAATCTTTTTTATATTCCTTTGACACATAGTATAATTAATGCTATCATCATATTTGGAGGAAATGTCATATGAAAGAATATAATAAAGAAAAGTTCATATCACTTGTTAAAAGAGCGATAGGCGACCGTGATATAAAGTCTTTTTCCAAAGAAACCGGTCTTTCATATGATTATGTTTTAAGGTTTCTTAATGGAAAGTTTGATAACCGTCCTAAAAGACCTACCATTCAAAAGATCGCTTCCGTAAGTAAGAATGTTTCATATAATGATCTTATGGATGCAGCCGGTTATACGGAAAATTCTTCTGATATGGATTTAATAGGTATTAGCCCTTTTCTTTCGACCAATTCTTTATTTAATGCATGTATTCTTTCAGAGCTTTCTAAAAAAGACCTTACATGGAGCATTAAAAAGGAAAACAAGGAATTTTCTTTATCCATTGACTGTAAGGATATGCCATATGATAAATGGAGCTTCATCTTTCTTGATAAAGAAAAATTATCCTTACTTGAAAACAGGCTTTATAGATATTACATAAGTTTACTTTTTAGTAAGATAAGCCCAGATGAAAAAATAAGCTTCGTTACTAACCAAAAAGAAGAATTTAACCTATATAAAGCAAAAATCCCGTATAACCTTAATGTAAACTTAACGCTTATTTTAATTGATACTTCTACCCTAACTGCCATAAAAGAAATTGAAATAAGCAAACATCATAATATTAATAAACCCATAATTTTTTTCTAATACACCTTTTCAAAAAAGCGACAGGTAACATATCTTTGATATGCCCTGTCGCTTTTACCCGTTTTAATCTCCAATAAATAATTTATTAAACCCTTTGACATATCATTTTTAAAGCTATGTGCGGTAGCTTTTTCATATAATAACCTTGATATGTCTGACATTCATCATTCCCATTATATCTTTTTTATAGGGAATATGTCGGGAATTATTTTCCTATTTAAACTCTCTTTGTTTTTTAACTACATCACACAACTACTTTTCATTCCCTGAGTCCTTTATTAACTGCTTAAATTCTAAAAGCGAATCATTAAGATGCTTTAATAAATAAGGTATAGCAAAACTCCATAGTGTCACTCCAAAAAGTATTATTGCTTCTTTTCTTTTGTCATAATATGTACCCCTTGATAAATTAAGGGCTTCTATTATGTCATCAGAAGTATGCCTTACTCCGTCAAGGAAACATAAATTTATACACCTATAGTAAATTTCCCCACCATGAGGATATTCTTTTACCTTGTTAAGTGAATAATTCATAATTTCCCTAACTATTCCAGAATCAAAAAGCGGTTTTAAGTTTTTTTCGATAATGTAGTCTTCGTCATCTTCCGGAAGATGCATTAGATAGTCAAGGGAAACCCTTATACTATCTTCACTTTTTACCAAGTCGGATTCAATATTCTTACCGTTAAATATCGCTACATTCCACCCCATTTCCTGAAAGAGTTTTAAAAATGTAAGCGATCTTTTATATAGAACATTTTCATCCATTTCATTTATTGAACAAAGTCGGGTAATGTTACGGATTACCCTTGAGTCCTTTCTACTCATTTATCTTCCTCCTTTTTTATTATTGATACTTAATAGGTAAGAAAAATGTCAAGGGAAAGGAAGCATTTAACCTGCCTACAAGCCAATTTGTGATATATTTTTTTGAAGGTGCAAGGGATTACATAATATAGCGTAACATTTTCTTCGGGAGAAACTATATATATGCCTTTTCCCTTTTGGAAGGTTATTCCTCTATCCCTTCCACGCTATCAATATAGCACAGCATATTTTCAGCGTCAATAGAATTATTGTTCCGTTTTTTCATTCTTACTGATTTTTTGCTTGATTTTTTCATTTAGGTAGTATATAGTAATATATGCCAATTACATATAGTAATTAAGGCATTATACTAAGGAGAAAACCTTTGCGGTCAAGACTTTACTGGAAAGGAACGAAAAAATTATGAAAACAAAAGATGCAAAAGATTTAAACAAAAAGATAGGTGCTATCCTAAAAGAACAAAGAAAGGCGTTAGGTTATACATGTGCAGATGTATCAAAGATACTTTCTACTTACGGACTATCATGTAAACTAAATACTATTAATTCATGGGAAAACGGACTAACTAATATAAGCGGTGTCCAGTTTATTATACTATGTAAGATTTATAATATAAAAAACATAAACGCCTTATTTTTAGATGATAACGATGATAACTCACTTAATAGTGAGGGTATGGCTAAACTTGAAGACTATAGGAATCTTCTTGTTGCTTCAGGATTATATAAGAAAAGCACTAAAAACAATGTGGTTGAGTTTCCAAAGAAAAGATACGAAGTGCCGATGTACGATCTTGCTGTATCTGCCGGAACAGGTGAATTTTTGGATAATGATACCCATGAGATGATAGAAATACCGGAAAACTTACCTGAAGGAGTAACAAAAAAAGATATACAATATGCTGTTCATATACATGGTGACAGTATGCATCCTAAATTTAAAGACCAACAGCTAATATGGATACAAAAGACGGAAGAACTTACAGAGGGTGACATAGGAATCTTTTATCTTGACGGTGATGCATACTGTAAGCAGTTTCATATAACTAATGAGGGTTTATTCCTTGTATCACTTAACAAGGAATATGAACCTATAAGAGTTAAAGAAACAAGCAACTTTAAAATCTTAGGTAAGGTTATTATGTAAGAAATATCTTATGAAAGATAGTTAGCCTTTAAAAGCTATTACTATACACTTATGTTATTTTCATCATATAAGGGGGCGATTGCTTGATTAATAATCTAAAAAAGGAACGAAAAGCTAAAAAACTAAAGCAATGCGATTTAGCAGATGCCTTGGGTGTATCTTCAAAAATCGTTTACAACTGGGAAAAGGGAAAAAGCATACCTTCAATAAGGTTTGTCTTATTAATATCTAAGGTTCTTGATATTCCGGTTGAAAAACTTTACTCTATTGATGATGAAGTTAATAGCTGATACCTAAAAGGAGCTTTTAGCAATACGGCCAAAAGCTCCTTTATTATTTCATTTAATCAAATTTATGCTGTGGGAGACATTTCCCATATCATAGTTTGATAGTTATAATATAAGTTGATTTTATGCTCCCGGTTATAAAGAACAAATTTACACTCATATATAATATCCTTATCTGTAACAAATCTTCCGTCAGGCATAGTTCGTGTACCCATATGTGACATATCTTTATATGATGATAGGTTTACTTCCTGAACTTCCCCATTATCATCTACAAACCTTATTCTTAACGGAATAATCGTTCCATCTTTTGAATGCTGGCATATAACATCTACTGGCTTTGATTTCATATTTTCACCTAAATAAAAAACTCATTTATCTCAAATTCTATAATTGCTTTAAAGGCTTAGGGATTTCATAATTAGGATTATTCAAATTTATTGAAATAATATTTCCTTTTAATTTAAGGATTCCCCAAATATGATCCTTGAACGCCGTTGAAAAACCTTTCACTTGTGTTGGTTCATTATTAACTTTCACTCTTTTTTTATATAATTGAACAGACAAAATTGAGTCATTTTTAGATTTTTTTAAATTCAATAAAAATCTTTCAGTAAAAGAATCTACCAATGCAAATTGCTTATTACTCTCATTATCCATGACTGGAGAATAGCCACGATGAGTAAAATACTCCTTTTGAGCAAATCCAACTTGAACAGTATAACTGCTTTTATCAAAAGAAAATGCCTCACATTGCACTCCATCCATTCCAAATTGTTTTCCACAATTACTTTTCAAAGGTACAAGTAAAACATAAACTGTCAATTCTTTTTCATTATTTCTAAAAACCCCATTTGAGCTGTTTTTTATCGGAAATATCCTTTTTTCCATTTCAGAATATATTTCATCAGCCATTTTCATTAATTCTGGATTGTTAAGATATTTCTGACACAAACCATTAGAATCATCAATCCCAAAAATACTATTAAACATATCTTCACTCCAATACTAATTTTAAAATATTCTATAAAATATTTATTATATTGTAACATATAGCTTACGTATCCTCAATCAATGTTTATATGTTTTCATATTTCTAAATATACTTTTAACTTAATAATTGTAATATATCTATTCCACTACATAATTTACATTATGAGAAGTTTCAGGATGGAAATTTTGAAATTATTGACGACATTCCATTCGAAATACCTAATAATTGGGTATGGACAAGATTTGGAGCTATCACAATTAATAGAGATTCTGAAAGAAAACCTGTATCATCAAGGAAAAGAACTTCTGTAGAAAAATACTACGATTATTATGGGGCATCTGGCGTAATAGATAAAATTGATAGCTATTTATTTAATGAAAAATTATTGCTTATAGGAGAAGATGGTGCAAATCTTGTAACAAGAAGTAAACCCATTGCTTTTTTTGCAGAAGGAAAATATTGGGTAAATAATCACGCACATTGCATAGATGCTACTGATAAAAAAATATTGGATTATATTTGTATATATATAAATGCAATAAATCTAGAAAAATATGTGACAGGCTCTGCTCAACCCAAGATGAATCAGGATAATATGAATTCAATTCTTATTCCGCTTCCACCCATGCAAGAGCAAATCAGAATAATAGATTATATAAGCAAGCTTTTTACTTATATAAAAGATCTTGAATCCAACAAAGAAGAAACAGAGTTTTTAATTAATCGAACAAAATCAAAGATTCTTGATATGGCTATAAAAGGTAAGTTAGTCCCGCAAGATCCAAATGATGAACCTGCTTCAGTTCTTCTTGAACGCATACGTGCGGAGAAAGAAGAACTTATAAAACAAGGCAAATTAAAGCGTGATAAGAAAGAATCCATAATTTATAAA
>JAFUGL010000051.1 GCA_017469405.1 Lachnospiraceae bacterium
AGTTATGTAAGGAGATTTTATGCATTCCTATCTTAGAGCGGTTGGTTTTAGCAAATGCAAAACCAGAAAACAATTAGAAAATATATACTCAACTGCTTTGCGTAATCCTAATCGTAAGATGATAACCACTATAAGTATAGATACCTCTCTTATACAATTTGAAAAAGATTTCGGTCCATCCTTTGGTCTTTCTCTTATAGGAGAGTATGGTATAGATGGTGATTTATCCATTGAACATTATTATCCTTATATAAAAGGCAGTTCAAATTCGGAAATGGAACGAATCTATATAGAAAAACAAACTGACAAGGAATCTTATGCGGGAGTATGTGAAGACACACGTCTTGGTATGTCACTTATATTTTACCTTCAAAATATATCTGATTATGCAAAGTCAAAATGGTTTAATTATTCCAATAAAAATTTTTCAAAAGTCAGGTTTTCCGCTTTATCAATACATGGCATCATACTCTTAGGTGTGAAGAAAAATGAGATTCAAAAAATAACCGACACCATTGAAAAAAGCTATCGTGATAATTTACTTTATGCCATTCGTGAAGGTAATAAGGATGCAATTGACTATTTCGCACATGATGAGATGTTTACTTATGAAAGTATAGCCAAAAGAGTAAAAAATGAAGATGTTCTTTCTATAATTGATACCTCTATCATGCCTTGCGGTATAGAATGTGACCACTACTCAGTCATAGGTAACATTTTAAGTGTTAGAGAAGAAAAGAATTCTTATACTGATGAAATTGTATATAACCTTTTAATTGAAGCCTATGACTTACTGATAAACGTAGGTATTAACAGTATTGACCTCGAGGGAGAACCTCTCCCGGGAAGAAGATTCAGAGGTGAAATCTGGCTTCAGGGCTATGTAAAAATATAATTGTTATACCATATTTTGTTGATGTAATTTTACTTGTGAATTATGTCTTTAAGTTGTATAATATAATGAGCATAATTTAAAAAATTGGCTTACATAACGATGATAAACAGATTTAATTTTGTTACAGATAAAGCCAAATTTCGTTTCCGTAGCTCAGCAGGATAGAGCAACCGCCTCCTAAGCGGTAGGTCGGGCGTTCGAATCGCCTCGGGAACACTATATAATGAAATTTTTTTAGACAATTTTTATTATAATAATTAATAAGGAGGTTAACATTATGAAGCATAAAAAAAGTGCAACCTTAACAGTAAGTGCCGTTGCTTTTGTAGCTGCTTTATTGGTTGATTTTTATATGATAATTGCTTATCCGTCAAAGTTAAATATAATCATTGCAATTTCTTTGATTGTTGTAATTGATACTTATTTTCTTGTTGACAGTATTCTTTCACTTGTAGATGATATAGCCTCCATAAATATTGATAAACAAAATGAACTTACAAAGGTTCAAAAGGGTATTTATTCTGTTGCCAAACGTGAAGAAATTTCAAGAAGTGAAAATATTTCATCTCTTGTTGAAACACTAACAAGCATGAAAAATGAAAATGCAAAGCTTATGAATGATTTACTTGAACAGGATAAAGTTATTAATAAGCTTCAGATTAAGAAGAATATAGATAATACAACTCAGGTTGTAAACAGCAACGAGAAGCTTGCAATCCTTATTGCTAAGATGGCTACTGCCAATGCTAAATCTTCTGACGAAGCTATTGAAATATTAAATGACATATGTAAAGAACTTGAAAAAAGAAGCGAAGGTTCCGGTAATAAAGATTATTCCCACCTTCGTGTTATGAAAACAAATGTTGACTAATTTTGGAGTACACTATGGACTACATCGTATTTGATCTTGAATGGAACCAATGCTATGGTTCACGTGAATTTGAGGAATCACGTATGCCATTTGAGATAATCGAGATTGGTGCTGTAAGACTCGATAAAAAATTCAATTTAATAGACCAATATTCCAGTATAATTAAACCCAGATTATATAAGCGACTTCAACCTCACATACGTGAAATACTTAATTATGATGAAAAGGTTCTTAAAAAAGGTCGACCATTTGATATGGTATGCAGGGAGTTTTTAAAATGGTGTAATAACGGAAATGATTATTCTTTTGTAACTTGGGGACCGATGGATTTAAATTATCTCCAGAACAACATGGAATACTATCATATGAAGCCTTTTGAAACACCTCTTAAATATTATAATCTTCAAAAGATATATGCTGATATGCAGGGTGATGAACTTATAGCAAAGCTTGAAACTGCTGTCAATACTTTAGGAATTGAATCAGACAGACCTTATCATTCTGCTCTAAATGATGCTTATTATACAGGAAATGTGTTAAAGAAACTTCATCCATCTGATTTTGAAGATAGATATAGCGTTGATATATATTATAATCCAAAAGATAAAGATGATGAGATTATTTCATATCACAAAAACTATATGGAACACATATCCATGGAATATGACAGCAAAAAAGATGCTATGGAAGACAAAGATCTTTTGACTGTAAAATGTTATAAATGTAATAAAAAAACATCTAAAAAAGTAAAGTGGTTTGCAAATACTCCTAATTCATATGTATGTGTTTGCAAATGCTGGTATCACGGATATATATCAGCAAAATTAAAATTTAAACAAACTAAAGAAGGGAAATTTTTCGTAATAAAAACAGTTAAACCTGAAAATAAAAAAGGCGTAGAAGCAATAAAAGAAAGACAAATCGAACTTCGGGAAAAACGTCAGGAAAAACGCCATAATCGTAAAAAAACAGCCTCTTAAAACAGAGGCTGTTTTTTCATGCTTTATACCAATGTTTATACATATATACTATTTTATAAGCGGCTACTTTTTACATACTTTATACATATATTTATTTTATATAATCGGTTGTTTTTTAGCAGTACCTGCCTTTCTCGGATAAGCTTTTGGAGTAGGCTTTTCCTTCTTTATAAAAATGAAGCTTCTTCCGTTTCCTTCTATATCAAGCTTTTCAATACGTTCAAGCTTACCACCAAGTATAGAAACAGCTTTTTTTCCTTCATTTAATTCATCTTCAATTTCATAAGTCTTATATGGTATAAAATAACCACCTGTTTTCACAAAAGGAAGACAGTATTCTGATAAAACTGCCATACCCGCAACTGCTCTTGAAACAGCTATATCATAAGTCTCTCTCATCGACTTATCCAGACCGCCCTCTTCAGCTCTCCCATGAACTGCTTCTATACCGGAAAGACCAAGCTCATCTATAACTTCACGTAAAAATAAAACTCTCTTATTAAGTGAATCAAATAAAGTAACTTTAATACCGGGACAGATAATCTTAAGTGGAATACCCGGAAATCCAGCACCGGTTCCAATATCTATAAGTCTTTCATTCGAAAGTCTATGAAACTTTAGAAGTGCAGCACTATCGATAAAATGCTTCACGATAACCTCATCCCTGTCCGTAATCGCAGTAAGATTCATAACCTTATTTTTCTCAATAAGCATCTCATAGTACTTTTCAAACTGAGCAATCTTTCCATCATCCATTAATGCTGTATCTATATTATCCATAAATTCCTTTAACTTTTTCATATATATTGTCCTCAAATAAATAATATTAATTACTTTATTCTATAAACTTTGGCGTTGTCTGAGGTTATATAAGTATATAAGCAGGTACTTTGAGGACGCCGGTACTTAACGATTTTTCTGTAAGATATAAGTACATTACGAAGTAAATGTACTTATATCTTGCAGAAAAAGAGTTTAGTACTGCTGCGTCCGAGAGTAGCGAGAGCGTGCCTGCGATATACTTATATAACCACAGACAACTTCAATAAACTTAATTTTTTGCTGTAATATAGATAAGCAGTACGGAGATATCCGCCGGTGAAACTCCGGAGATACGAGATGCCTGTCCAATAGACGTTGGTCTTATGGCAGCAAGCTTCTGCCTAGCTTCCTTACGAAGATTGGATACATCATCATAGTTTATATCTTCCGGTATAAGCTTTTTCTCCATCTTCTTAAACTGCTCAACCTGCTGCTTTTGTCTTACGATATATCCTTCATATTTTATATCAATGTTAATCTGCTCGATTATTTCAGGTGAAAGCTCTTCAACTTCAGCTCTTCCTTCATCTATCTCTGCAATTTTGTCATAATCAAGCTCCGGTCTTCTTATTAATTCAGCAAGTGAAACTGCGGTTTTTAAAGGAGTACTTTCATACTTTTCAAGAAAGCTCTGTACCTTTTTATTACCGCCGACCATTACTTCATTAAGTCTTTTTATCTCATTATTTATCTTATCTCTCTTATCACAAAATGCCGCATAACGCTCGTCATCTATAAGCCCGATTTCATGGCCGATATCCGTAAGTCTTAAGTCTGCATTATCCTGTCTTAACAGTAGTCTGTACTCTGCTCTTGAAGTCATCATTCTGTATGGCTCCTGAGTCTCCTTGGTTACAAGGTCATCTATCAATACTCCGATATATCCTTGCGAACGGTCAAGGATAACTGCATCCTTACCCTGAAGCTTTCTTGCTGCATTTATACCCGCCATAATTCCCTGGGCAGCTGCTTCTTCATAGCCTGAACTTCCGTTTATCTGACCTGCTGAAAAAAGACCGTCAATCTCTTTAAATTCAAGATTTGCCTTAAGGTTAATGGCATTTATACAATCGTACTCGATAGCATAAGCATTTCTGATAATCTTAACATTTTCAAGTCCCGCAACCGTACGGATCATGGCATACTGGACATCCTCTGGCAAAGAGGAAGACATACCGCCCATATACATTTCATTGGTAAACTCGCCCTCCGGCTCGATAAAAAGCTGATGCTTATTTTTATCCGGGAACTTCATTACCTTATCCTCGATGGATGGACAGTATCTCGGTCCCGTACCCTCGATGAATCCTGAAAAAAGCGGTGAACGGTCAATATTTGCCTTAATTATCTCATGAGTTTCTTCATTGGTATAAGTAAGCCAGCAGGAAATCTGCTCACGCTTTATATCCTCCTCCTTGTTAGTAAAGGAAAAAGGAACTATATGCTCATCACCTTTTTGTTCAACCATCTTGGAAAAATCTATGGTTTTCTTGTCAAGTCTCGCAGGAGTACCAGTCTTAAATCTTCTTATAAATATACCGGCTTCCTTCATTGAATCCGACAGATGATTGGCAGCCATAAGTCCGTTAGGTCCGGTATAATTAACCACATCTCCGTATATACATCTCGCCTTAAGATATGTTCCGGTACAAAGAATAACTGCCTTGGCATAGTAAACCGCACCCGAAAAGGTTCTCACTCCACGGATAACCTTTTTGAAATCATCCTCTTCATTTATATCAACCTCATACAAAAGCTCAGAAACTTCCGCCTGTCTTAAGGTTAGGTTATCCTGATTTTGAAGTGTAAGTCTCATCTGCTTGGTGTACTCAACCTTATCAGCCTGTGCCCTTAGAGAATGAACCGCCGGACCCTTAGATACATTTAACATCTTGGACTGTATGTAGGTCTTATCGATATTTTTACCCATCTCTCCACCGAGTGCATCCAGCTCGCGAACCAGATGTCCCTTGGAGCTTCCCCCGATATTTGGATTACACGGCATCATCGCCACACTGTCCATACTTATCGTAAATAAAATTGTATTCATTCCCATGCGCGCCGAAGCAAGCGCAGCCTCACAACCTGCGTGACCTGCACCTACAACTACCACATCATATTCTTCAACTACTGAATTAACGTTCATTTTTTTGACCTTTCATTTTTTGCTTGCACGATCTCACAAGCACGCATCTTCGATGCTCACGATTGATATTATAACACTACTTATCATAGTTACTCAACTTAAAAATAAATTTATGTTGACAATAACTATAAACGACTATAAAATAATATCAAAACTATAAAAATATTTAAAAAATATAAACGAATATAAATGGAGTGACAATTATGAATACAACCAATCCATATACTTTAATGTTTGGAAAAGAACCTATGCAAATGATATCAAGAGTAAGTGAATCTGAAGATATATATCGAAATTTTCTTTCTGAAGTATCACCTCAACAGGTATATATGATAACCGGTGTACGGGGATCAGGTAAGACTGTTCAAATGACTGAAATTTCAAAAAGAATAAAGAAAGAAGAAAATTGGATTGTTCTTGAATTAAATCCGGTTAAAGACCTTTTGCTGGATTTTGCAGCAAAACTTTACAATGAAAAAAATGCAACAGATATAATACGCGATGCAAAAATTAATCTTTCTTTTTGGGGTATAGGTGTAGAAATTGCCAAGTCTGAAAAGATAACTGATATCGAAGTAGCATTGTCACGCATGCTTGAAAGTCTGAAAAAGCAAAATAAAAGAGTATTAATAACCATAGACGAAGCTGTCAATTCTCAAACCATGAGAGAATTTGCCAGCGCATTTCAAATATTTATACGACAGGATTTACCTTTATATCTTATAATGACCGGCTTATACGAAAATATTGATGCTCTTCAAAATGAACAGACTTTAACATTTTTACATCGTGCCCCAAAGATTTTTTTAAAACCTTTAAATATAGGAAGTATAGTTAATCAATATAAAAATACATTTCATCTTGATGATGAAAACGCAAGGAAAATGGCAAAACTTACAAGAGGTTATTCTTTTGCCTTCCAGGTACTTGGATATTTTACATTTGAAAATAACGGAGATTATAAATCAATTATAGATAAATACCGTGAATATCTGGATGAATATGTTTATAATAAAATTTGGTCTGAATTATCTGAAAAAGAAAAAAGAATAATGTATGCAATAGCCTCTTCCAAAGACGGAAAAATAATTGATATACGAGAATTACTTAACCTTAAGCCAAATGAATTCAGTCCCTACAGAGAAAGACTTATTAAAAGGGGCCTTATAAATGGTGATGAACGTGGAATTGTAAAATTTACACTTCCATGCTTTGAAGACTATGTACTTAATAATTATTTAGGAGACGATTATGAATGATACAATTGCTGCCATAGCTACCGGTATGGGAAGCTCCGGCATAGGAATTATAAGAATAAGCGGCGAAAAAGCTATACAGATAGCTGATAAGATATTTGTGCCAAAGAACAATAATAAAAAAATCTGCAACATGGCAAGCTACACCGCTGCTTTCGGTCATATAAAATATAATGATGAAATATATGATGAGGCAGTTGCTCTTGTTATGCGTGCACCTCACACCTATACAACTGAAGATGTAGTTGAATTTGACTGCCATGGCGGTATCACTGTCTTAAAGAGAATCCTTGACCTTGTGATTAGTCTCGGTGCAAGACCGGCTGAAGGAGGAGAATTTACAAAAAGAGCCTTTCTTGGTGGAAGAATTGATATGTCTCAGGCAGAGGCTGTTATGGATCTTATTAATTCCAAAAATGAATTTGCTGCCAAAGCATCCCTTAAAAAATTACAGGGTGGCTTAAGGGACATTATAGCAGACATGAGAGAAAAGCTATTATATAATATTGCCTACATTGAATCTGCTTTGGATGACCCTGAAAATTACTCTTTGGACGAGTTTCCACAGGAGTTGAAAAGCGTTGTGGAAAACTTGTTGATAACTATTGATAAACTAATAAAATCAAGCAGTAACGGACG
>JAFUGL010000052.1 GCA_017469405.1 Lachnospiraceae bacterium
GGGAATGCGAGCAACCCAGCCTGAGTATGGACAGACAGGAATGCAGGGAATGGGAGCAACACAGCCTGCCTATGGACAGACAGGAATGCAGGGAATGGGAGCAACACAGCCTGCATATGGACAGACAGGAATGCAGGGAATGGGAGCAACACAGCCTGCGTATGGACAGACAGGAATGCAAGGTATGG
Organism: Lachnospiraceae bacterium; assembly: GCA_017469405.1. GTDB lineage: Bacteria > Bacillota > Clostridia > Lachnospirales > Lachnospiraceae > Coprococcus_C. The sequence continues at coordinate 189 of JAFUGL010000052.1, forward strand.
CAGGTAATCAGCAACCTTATGGTATGCAGCCTTCAAAACCGAAGAAACCACTATCAAAGGGTGCAAAGATAGGTATTATATCCGGACTTGCAGCTGCACTTCTTATAGGCATTTTCTTCATTTTTATATTTCCTATACTTACAAGGGCAAAGCTTGGTGGTTCATACAGTAAAAAGGGTTCATACTATACTGATTATTATGTATTTGATGATGGAATCTGGGTATACTATGATATTGAAGAAGGCAGTACAACCAAGAATTACTATGGTATAGGTACTTATACTGTAAAAGATGATAAGGTAATATTAACAGATATAAGTGGAGATACAGAAGAATTTAAATTTGATAAAAAAGAAAATACAATTTCCTATTACGGAACAACATTTAAATCCGGTGATAAAAAAGCAAAGCTTGATTTCAATGTATCAAAAGAATATCTTGAAGGTTTAGAGAGTAAGATAATATCTGCGGCCCAGACATCACTTGCAGATGAAGACGTATGGGAAGAAGCAATGTGGTGGGAGTCATATTATGTATATGGAACAGACTTAAAGGAGCCATATACTGATTTTGAGGAGGCTCTTGCTAAGAATATCGGATATAGCAGTGATTCAACACTTCAATATCTGCTTGAAAATGATATTATAAGCTTTGATGTAGATATATCATCAAGCGGAACCGTAACTGTAGATTTTTACTAAAATATAATTAATATATAATAATTGCGAAGCTTTGGTTTCGCAATTATTATGTACAGAGCCGCCGAAAGGAATATGTCAGCTGATGCTGACCGGCGGCTCGCACGGCGAGTAGGGGGCGATTTCATCTTCCCTACTCGATTTATATGAAAGGTATAGGAGAAGAATATGGTTTGTAAAATATGTGGAGCAAATAATTCGGAGGGTATTCAATTTTGTAATGATTGCGGGGCACCTCTTATAGCTTATAATCAGACGCAGCCACAGGTTCAACAGGTAAATCCGCAGATTAATCAGGCACAGCAAATGCAGATGGCACAAAAACAGCAGCTTGAGCAGCAAAGACTTATGCAGCAGCAAAAGGCACAGCAGATGCAGCAGCAGTTACAACAGCAACAGCAACAAAGACAGCAGCAGTATGGTCAGCAACAACCGATGCAGGGACAACAGCAGTATAATCAGCAGCAACAACAGCAAAATCAACTGCAGTATAATGCTGCTCAAAATGCTGCACAGCAGCAGTACTATAAGCAACTGTACGAACAACAGCAGGCACAGCAACAATATAATCAGCAGCAGCCGGTGCAGGCACAGCAACAGTATAATCAGCAGCAACCGGTACAGGCACAGCAGCAGTATAATCAGCAGCAACCGGTACAGGCACAGCAACAGGGCGGTGCTAATATAAAAAATGGAAAGTCTTCCAAGGGATTGATAATCGGTCTGGTTGCATTTGTAATAATAGCGGCACTGGCAGCAGTATTTATAATATTTGTTTTACCAAAGCTGTCTAAAGGAGAACCTAAGGGTGAGTATGCAAACAGTGATTTTGGAGGATACATACTCTTTGATGATGGAGTTTATGCCGTATATGGTACCGGCGGCGGTTACGAATTTGGAACCTATGAGGTTAAGGGAGATAAAATAACCTTCAAGAGTGCAAATGGTGAAACCGATTACGGTAAGTATGACAAAAAGGCTGATACAGTTGAATACGGATATTTATTTGAATCAAATGATTCAAAAGAAACTTTTGACGTGGATATAGATAAGAGCTATGTAAATGGTTTGAATAATAAAATCAAGGAAGCGGCAGATGATGCGTGTGGTCTGGATGAAATAATCACTGAAGCTGAGACTCTTGGAAGTTCATATTACATATATGGTAGTGAGTTGAGCGACGGACATACTGCATTATCAAGAGCTCTGGCAAATAATCTTGGATATAGTAATGATAATGTTTTATCCTATCTTCTTGAAAATAATTATATTACTTTCGAGATTTCCGTTAATACAAGCAGCAGAACTGTTACAGTAACGATTTACTAAAAGTTTAATTTATTAAACAAACTTTAAATCTGATAGATATAATTAATAAAAGAAGCGGTTGTATTGTCTGACCAATGCAGCAGCTTCTTTTTAATTGCTTTTATAACACAATTAGTTAAATGTAATACATTTCTAATAATATTTGATTTTTTTGCTTATAATGTATATAATGTCATTGTTTACGTAAAAATTGTATTTGCTTTATTGGATGAGGAGATTTATATGATAAAGAAGAATAATAAAAGGATAATAGCTCTTGCACTTTCTGCAGTTATGCTTTTTAGCATGGTGGGATGTGGAAAGAATAAGAATAATACTACCGAAGAAGGAACAACCGTAGAAATTGCCACAGGGGATGCTACGGAAGAACCTAGTGTTGATGTAACCAATACAGAAAAAACAACAGAAAAGCCGGATGTTGATCTTAATTCGCCGGAGGCAAAGGCTGAGCAGGAAAAATTTGATGACTGGCTTTGGGATTCTTTTGTGGAAAGTGTAAATTCGGACAGTATAACACTTAACTACAGTCTTGCTAATCCGGAGGAATACGGTGTAACTCCTACAGATGCAACCTATGGAGAGCTTGATATGTCTGAAGAAGGAATGGAAAAGGACAAGCAGGAAACTCTTGATTGCATAGATGAATTGGAAGAATTTGATTATTCACTGCTTACCGATGATCAGAAGTTTACTTATGATATAATATATGACGTTCAGGAAACAAGCCTTACCTCATATGATTATATGTATCTTTATGAACCGTTTGCATATACAAGCGGACTTCAGACTAACCTGCCTATAACACTTGCTGAATACACATTTTATGACAGACAGGATATAGAGGATTATTTGACACTCCTTACGCTGACACCGGAGTATTTTGAAGAATGTCTTGCGTTTGAAAAGGTCAAATCGAAAAAGGGCTATTTTATGTCTTCAAACAGTGCAAATGAGGTTATAAGACAGTGTACCGAATTCATAGCGGTTCCTGAAGAAAATCTTCTTTTGGAAACTTTTGAAGACAGAATCAGAGAATTTGACGGACTTACCGAAGAAGAAATCCAAAACTATATACAGATAAATCATGATAATGTTATTAATTATATAATTCCATCTTACAGAAATGTAATTGAAACCTTTAAAGCTTTGAAAAATACCGGCAATAATGATCTGGGACTTTGCTATCTCGATGGTGGTAAGGAATACTATGCATATCTTTTAAGAAGCAAAACCGGTACGGATAAAACTCCGGAAGAGGTAATAGATATGCTTGACGACGCTATCGATAAGACAATGTCAGACCTTTATGCTAAGCTTTTTGCAGACTCATCCGCTTACCAGGAGTACTATGAGGCTTTGGAGGATGAAAGTGTCTATGAGGACATTGATTATAAAGAAGCTATAGAATACTATGAAAAAGTGGTTGATGATAAATTTCCGGAAATTCCTGATATAGATTTTAAGGTTACACCTGTTCATGAATCACTGGAAAATATAGTCAGTCCGGCATTTTATATGACACCGCCTCTTGATGATTATGAGCACAATTCAATATATATTAATCAGGGAACTGAAAGCTCACAGTCTATATGGAGTACACTTGCACATGAGGGTGTACCTGGACATATGTATCAGTTTGTTTATTTCCTTTCAAGTGATCCTGAGCCAATGAGAACCTTGCTTGACTTCAATGGCTATCAGGAGGGTTGGGCAACATATGTTGAGATGCAGTCCTTCTACTACTATGATAAATACGAAAATCCTGCATACGCAGATTTTGAAGCTGCCAACAATAAACTTAATCTTCTTGTAAGTGCACGTGTAGAGATAGGTGTTAATTATGAGGGTTGGGATTTGGAGGATACCCAGAAGTACCTTAGTGATAACGGATTTATGCCGGAGGTCGCTCAGGATATCATAGATTATGTTGTTGCAGAACCGGGTAACTACCAGATGTACTGTACCGGATGGTTGGAATTTGAAGGCTTGAAGGACTATGCAAAAGAAGAACTCGGAGATAAATTTGACGAAAAGGAATTCAATAAAGTTATCCTTGATGCGGGACCATGTCAGTTCTGGCTGCTTCGCGATAAGGTTGAGGCGTATGTTGAAAGTGTAAAATAAGATGATAAGGGGATAGGTGATGAATACCTTCCCCTTTTTTTATACTTTTATTATGAAAAAGTGTTCACAAAAATTTTCAAGAAGATATTGACTTATTTTAGCTTAGAATTTATACTATTAAACGATTGATTTGTATAATGAAATCGTTAAAATTTATAGAAAAGAGGTAAGACAAAATGGCAAATGTTGATTTAAGTAAGTATGGCATAACCGGTGCCAAAGAAATAGTTTATAATCCTTCATATGAGTACCTTTTTGAAGAGGAAACTAAAGCAGATCTTGAGGGATTTGATAAGGGACAGCTTACAGAGCTTGATGCAGTTAATGTTATGACAGGTGTTTATACAGGACGTTCACCTAAAGATAAGTTCATAGTTGTTGATGAAAATTCAAAGGATACTGTATGGTGGACAACTGATGAATATAAGAATGATAACCATCCTGCAACAAAAGAGGCTTGGGATGCAGTTAAGGAGATAGCTATTAAGGAGCTTTCAGATAAGAAGCTTTATGTAGTAGATGCTTTCTGTGGTGCTAACAAGGACACTCGTATGGCAGTACGTTTTATCATGGAAGTAGCTTGGCAGGCACACTTCGTAGAGAATATGTTCATTAAGCCAACTGCTGAAGAACTTGAAAACTTTGAGCCTGATTTTGTAGTTTACAATGCTTCAAAGGCTAAGGTTGAGAACTTCAAGGAGTTAGGTCTTAATTCAGAGACTGCAGTTGTATTTAACATTACAAGCCGTGAGCAGGTAATCATCAATACATGGTATGGTGGAGAGATGAAGAAGGGTATGTTCTCAATGATGAACTACTATCTTCCACTTAAGGGTATTGCTTCTATGCACTGTTCAGCAAATACAGATATGAACGGTGAAAATACAGCAATCTTCTTCGGACTTTCAGGAACAGGTAAGACTACACTTTCAACTGATCCTAAGAGACTTCTTATCGGTGATGATGAGCACGGATGGGATGACAACGGCGTATTTAACTTTGAGGGCGGATGCTATGCTAAGGTTATCGACCTTGATAAGGATTCAGAGCCTGATATCTATAACGCAATCAAGAGAAACGCTCTTCTTGAAAATGTAACAGTTGATGCAAATGGTAAGATTGATTTCACAGATAAGAGTGTAACAGAGAATACTCGTGTATCTTATCCTATCAATCATATTCAGAATATTGTAAGACCTATTTCATCTGCACCGGAAGCTAAGAATGTTATCTTCCTTTCAGCAGATGCATTTGGAGTACTTCCTCCTGTATCAATACTTACTCCTGAGCAGACTAAGTATTACTTCCTTTCAGGATTTACTGCTAAGTTAGCAGGTACAGAGAGAGGAATCACTGAGCCTACTCCTACATTCTCAGCTTGCTTCGGTCAGGCATTCCTTGAGCTTCATCCTACTAAGTATGCTGAAGAGCTCGTTAAAAAGATGGAAAAGAGTGGTGCTAAGGCATACCTTGTAAATACAGGATGGAACGGAACAGGAAAGCGTATCTCAATTAAGGATACTCGTGGAATCATCGATGCAATCTTAAGTGGTGCTATCCTTGATGCTCCTACTAAGAAGATTCCTGTATTTGACTTTGAGGTTCCTACTGAACTTCCTGGAGTTGATCCTAAGATTCTTGATCCAAGAGATACATATGCAGATGCTTCTGCTTGGGATGAGAAGGCTAAAGATCTTGCAGGCAGATTCGTTAAGAACTTTGCAAAATATGAGGGAAATGAAGCAGGTAAGGCTTTAGTATCTGCAGGTCCTCAGTTATAAAAAGATCAATAAAATAAGCAGTTATATATAAAAAAGAGCAGTTGTTATAACTAGCCATCAATTTGTTAAATCAGTGCGTTCGCTTTCTTTATGTTTTCGCACGAAATCGAGAACTTGCTTCGCTCAGACACTCGATTTCTGAGCGAACATATGCGAAAGCTCACTGCTGATTTTACACAAATCGGGCAAAATGTTATAGCAACTGCTCTTTTTATTAATATAACTGCTTATTTTGTCGAATGATGTACTTATTTTGTACACACTTTATGAATATTTTTGTCTCCATCTATGTTAAAGTTAATTGAGAGTCAAATATGTCAGGATTTTGAAGGGAGCGTATCAGGATGGAAACTTATATGATAAAGGATGCTGCGAAGGAGCTTAATGTGGAGGCTCATGTGCTTAGATATTGGGAGGAGGAACTTGGACTTGCTATAAAGAGAAATTCCATGGGACACAGATATTATGACGAGAAGGATATATTGATTTTTAAGAATGTCCAAGAGTTAAAGAAAAGAGGCCTTTCGCTTAAGGATATAAGGGATGGAATAGAAAAGGCAAGGAGCGGACAAGCAGGACAATTAAATGATTCGAATGTGGATGAAATTATAGATGAAGAATCATATAATGGTACAGATAGTGGAAATAATGATATTCTGTTTTCCGATGAAAAGATAAGTGATAAATCAGATGATGGTAAAAAGGAATTTGTGCCTTTGTCAAAAGCTTTAAATAAAACTGATACTGAAGAAAGAAGGACCATTGTAGAAAAACACTTAGAGGCTGTTTCGAATAAGAATGATGAAGAGTTAAAGGTTGTCGATTTTAAGATGGCACAGCTGCAGAGTGTAATGAACCGAGTTGTGGCAAATGCGTTAAGGGAAAATAAAGATATAATAACTTCATCCATTAAAGAAGAGATAACCGCTGATGTTATGAAACAGTTTGATACAGTGATGAGGGAAAAGGAAGAAAGAGAAGAAAAAAGATATAAAAAGCTGGATGAATATCTTCGTGAGCTTCAAAGGGCAAATGCAGAGGCAGCAGCAACCAGGGAGAGAGGCTTCTTCAGAAGACATAGAACAAAACAAAGATTTTAAATATTTGTGGCTGTTAAATATCTGTTATGATATAATAAATGCATGTTGAAAACATTAAGATATATGATAACGGAGGAACGTTTTGAATAAAAAAAGTATACTTTTTATATTTGCTCTTTTGATGATGCTTGCTGTTGTAACAGCCTGTTCGACTAAAAAGGATAAGGGGAAAACAGATATAACAGAAAGCGAAGAGGCTAAAATCGATACAGAGGAGGGCAAATATGAGACAGAAGAAGATACAGAGGATTATGATAAAACTGACGAAGAAATACAAACGGATATAACAGAACAAGAGGCGAAAACGGATAAAACAAATGATAATGAAATTACAGATACGGAGGATAAGGATACTATGGCGGCTACACTTTTTTATCAGGGACATGCTAGTGCAAGAATTGTTACAGGTGAAGGAAATGTAATATACATTGACCCGTATATGGGCGAAGGCTATGACCTTCCGGCTGACCTTATACTTGTTACACATGAACATTATGACCATACTAAAACAGAATTAATCTCTAAGAAAAATGCTGATTGCGTAACCATAACATGGAAGGAAGCTTTGGAAGGCGGAAAACATCAAAGTTTTGACCTTGGATATGTCAAGGTTGAAGCGGTTGAAGCCGGATACAACAGAAACCATGATGCGTCAAGCTGCGTAGGATATATCCTTACATTTTCAAACGGCGTAACGGTATATTTCACAGGAGATACTTCAACTACGCCGCAGATGTCAGAGCTTTCAAAAAGAAACCTTGATTATGCTTTTATATGCTGCGATGGTGTATACAATATGGGATTAGAAGAGGCTGCAGAATGTGCAAAAACCATAAATGCAAAGCACAATATCCCATATCACATGGCACCGGGAAGCGACTTTGATAAAAATGCAGCAGAAAGTTTTGCTGCGCCAAATAAAATAATTATTGAGCCGGGCGAAGAACTTGTGCTTGAATAAGAGGAGGATGGGTAATGGTTTATACGGTTACATTTAATCCGTCTCTTGATTATATAGTTACGGTTGATGATTTCAAGCCCGGTCTTACAAACAGAACCTCTTCCGAGTTGATTTTGCCGGGAGGAAAAGGTATAAATGTATCTACGGTATTGAGTAATCTTGGCATTGATAATACCGCACTTTATTTTGCAGCGGGTTTTGTCGGTGAGGAGATTACAAGAAGAATTAATGAACTTGGAATAAATGCAGATTCTATATCCGTTGATGAAGGTAATTCCAGAATTAATATAAAAATTAAAAATATTGACGGAACCGAAATAAACGGAGCAGGTCCGTCAATCTCTAAAGAAAAGCTTGACGAACTTATTAGTAAGCTTGATTTAATTAATGACGGAGATATATTGGTTCTAGCGGGAAGCATTCCGGCATCGATACCGTCCACGGTTTATGCGGATATCATGGAAAGACTTTCGGAAAAAGATATAAAGATTGTTGTTGATGCATCAAAGGATTTGCTTTTGAATGTTTTGAAATTCAGACCGTTTCTTATAAAACCGAACAATCATGAGCTTGGCGAAATATTTGATAAAAAGCTTGATAAAAGAGAAGATGTTGTACCGTATGCGAAGGAGCTTATAAAAAAGGGAGCAAGGAATGTACTTGTATCTCTTGCCGGTGAAGGAGCAGTGCTTGTCTGTGAAGATGACCGCGTGTATATGAGTGAGGCTCCTTGCGGCACTCTTGTAAATGCAGTCGGAGCCGGAGACTCCATGGTCGCAGGCTTTATAGCCGGATATCTTGATGATAAAGATATGGAGCATGCCTTTAAAATGGGCATTGCAGCAGGCTCGGCAAGCGCATTTTCAGAGTTTCTGGCAACGAAGGAAGAAATTCTTAAGTTGATGTGACAATAAGGACACCCTCATCAACACACTTTATAGGTACACGCAAATCTCGCTGACGCTAACGATTTGCTTTGCACCTAAAAGTATGTTGATGAGGGTGTCCTTATTGATACGCATCATAGACTGTACATCAACATAGTTTCGTTTATTACAGTATATACACCATCTGTGTAGTCTACGACTATTATGTTGCAGTTGGTTTGAAGACCACCTGACCAGAATTCGCTGGTTGGGTGTTTTTTAATGTAGCTCATTATGGCTTTATTGATTGCACCATGGGCAACTATCATAACTCTTTCACAGGAACCTTCAAGCGGCTCAATTTTGTCCTGCATGAAATCTCCGGCGCGAGCTATAAGATGTTCAAAGGTCTCTGCATCATCGGCAGGTACGTAACATTCAGGCTTTTTAAAAAAATGCTTGAAGGTAAGATTTTCATCACGGATAAGCTCGGAGAAATTGCTTCCCTCAAAATGTCCGAAGCTTATTTCCCGGATTCTGTCATCCTTTATAATTTCTATATCACGATTTCCTCTTATTAGCTCTGCGGTTTCATAAGCACGTTTAAGCGGACTTGAATATATTATATCTATTCTTGTGTCCTTTAAACCTTCGCCGGTTTTGATGGCTAGCTCACGACCATAATCATTAAGCTCTATATCTACATTGCCCTGTAATCTTTTGGCTTTATTCCATGGTGTTTCACCATGCCTTACTATATAAATTTCCATTTTTTTATCCTGTTATTTTATGTATTTAATCTATTTGTTTTACCTTATATTTTTAAACATTTTCTATCTGCCAATCAATAGGCTCTAAACCGTTTGCAACAAGAAATTCATTGGCCTTGCTAAAATGCTTGCATCCGAAAAATCCCCTATAAACCGAAAGCGGTGACGGGTGTGGTGCTTTAAGTATAAGATGTTTGGGATTGTTAAGCATAGCTGCCTTTTTCTGGGCAAAGCCACCCCAAAGCAAAAATACTATAGGCCGGTCCTGCTCATTTACTGCACGTATGGCTGCATCCGTAAATTCTTCCCAGCCCTTTCCCTGGTGGGAAGCCGCCTGATGAGCTCTTACAGTAAGTACGGCATTTAGCAAAAGAACACCCTGCTCGGCCCATTTTACAAGATAACCGTTGTTAGGGATATAACATCCTAAATCATCATTGAGCTCCTTATAGATATTTACAAGAGAAGGCGGTATGGCAACGTCCGGCTTGACGGAAAAACAAAGACCATGTGCCTGCCCATCATCGTGATAAGGATCCTGCCCGATAATTACACACTTAACCTTGCTAAGCGGTGTAAGATGAAACGCATTAAATATATCATCGCCGGGTGGGAAAATCTTCCTTGTAGCGTATTCCTGACCGATAAAATCAAACAGCTTTCTGTAATAATCCTTTTTATATTCAGGCGCAAGAGCATTCGCCCAATCATTGCTAATAGGTGGCATATCACATTTCCTTTCTTGAAATAATTATCCCCAACATTATAACACAATTTGCTACAGTTGTGTAAATTTCAGTTCATCGAAAAAAAGGCAATTATAGAACATAGCATAAGCAGGGCAAGATATCTGTCAGAATGGCAAAATCCTTGTTTTACCTATACGACTGCAAGACATTGCTCATTTTATAGGTAAAATAACCGATGAGTAATCTGATTTAATTCGTAATTTACCTATAAGCATGATAGATTTATCCAATCTTATAGGTAAAATATTCAATAATCTATCTGAAATAATACTTAATTTACCTATAAAATTACCTTATTTGCATTTGTCTTATAGGTAAATGTTCCAATCGTTAGTTTGATATAGTTCATAATTTACCTATAAGTTCATTATATACTGCTTGCTTTATAGGTAAAACAATCATTTGAAAGCGACAAGGTGCAAGTCTCTGTTGTACTTTATGCGAGAGCGTGTCCTTCGAAGACCTTATATATGATAAGCACCCTTTAGGAAACTACCTCGGCAGTTACACCCTATAAATCCTGCCGACCATACTCGAACCAACCGAAGTTTTAATTGACATGTAATGAGAAATGTGTTAATGTAATCATGTAAATGCGATGAAGAGGAGTAGTAGAAATTCTGAAAGTTTAAGAGAGCTGTCGGTTGGTGTGAGACAGTACCGGAGGGTTTTCGAACTCGCCTTGGAGCAGTCGGTTGAACGGTATTTAGAAAGATATCAGTAGACACGAACGGGTCCTGACCGTTACATCAGGAGGATATAAGACAGTGATGTCCGTATCTGTGAGAGTGCATACGATATGTATGAATTAGAGTGGTACCGCGCGAAAACTTGCGTCTCTAAGGTTTGTTTGGAGAGCAGGTTTATTTTTATTTTAAGGGGCATTGATAAAAAATGCCAATAAAATATTTAATATAAGTATCACATTTATATAAATCACAGATGGACAGCGTATGCTGACAAATCTAAAAATTATGTGAATGGAGGAAAAGAATTATGATGGAAAATGTCAAGAATTATCAAAGGGGCTATTATATGCCGCCGGTAAAGAGTACAAAGTGGGTTGATAAGGAGTATATTGATAAGGCTCCGGCCTGGTGTAGTGTGGATTTAAGAGATGGTAATCAGGCACTTATCGTACCTATGAGTCTGGATGAGAAGATAGAATTCTTTAAAGAGCTTGTGAGAATTGGATTTAAGGAGATTGAGGTAGGATTCCCTGCTGCATCAGAGACAGAGTATCAGTTTTGCCGTACCCTTATTGAGGAGGATTTGATACCTGATGATGTTACTATACAGGTTCTTACACAGGCCAGAGACCATATAATCAAGAAAACCTTTGAGGCAGTTCAGGGTGCAAAAAATGCTATAGTGCATCTTTATAACTCTACTTCATATGCTCAGAGAGTTCAGGTATTTAAAAAGTCAAAAGAGGAAATACTTAAAATAGCAACAGACGGTGCTAAGCTTTTAAATGATTTAGCAAAGGAATACAATGTAAACTATCCGTTTGAATATTCACCGGAGAGCTTTACCGGTACTGAGCCGGAGTATGCACTTGAGGTATGTAATGCTGTTATAGATATATGGCAGCCGACACCGGAAAGAAAGGTTATAATCAATCTTCCCGCAACCGTTGAAATGTCACTTCCTCATGTATATGCAAGCCAGATAGAGTATCTTAGTGAAAATATGCATTGCAGAGAAAATGTAATTCTTTCACTTCATCCACACAATGACAGAGGAACAGGTGTGGCTGATGCTGAACTTGGCTTACTTGCCGGAGCAGACCGTATAGAAGGAACTCTTTTCGGAAACGGTGAGAGAACAGGAAATGTAGATATAATTACACTGGCTATGAATATGTACACACATGGTGTAAATCCTAACCTTGATTTTAGCAATCTTCCATTTACGACTGAAATATATGAGAGAGTTACAGGTATGAAGGTTTATGAACGTTCTCCTTATACAGGAAAGCTTGTATTTGCAGCATTTTCAGGTTCACACCAGGATGCTATCGCAAAGGGTATGAAGTATCGTGAGACAGATGGAAACGGTATGTGGACTGTACCTTATCTTCCGCTTAATCCTGAAGATGTGGGTAGAAAATATGATGGTGATGTTATAAGAATAAACAGCCAGTCGGGTAAAGGTGGAATTGGATTTGTCCTTGAGCGAAAGTATGGCATTGATTTACCTGCTAAAATGAGAGAGGATGTTGGATATGCCGTTAAGGATGTATCTGACCATGAACATAAGGAACTTTCTCCAAAAGAAATACTTGATATTTTCCAGGAAGAGTATGTAAATAGAGAAGATGATGTTAAGCTTCTTGAGTCGCACTTTAAACAGGTTGACGGAATTGATGCTGAAATTACGATAATAGTCAAGGCAACAGGAGAAAAGAAGGTTTATCATGGACATGGAAATGGACGCCTTGATGCTGTAAGCAATGCTATTATGAAACATTTCAATATAGATTTCGATGTTGTTTGTTATGAAGAGCATGCTCTTCAACAGGGTTCAGGTTCACAGGCATGTGCATATGTTGGAATAGATGTTGAGGGTGTTGACAAGACTGTTTGGGGAACAGGTATTAAAAATGATATAATTGATGCATCGGTATTTGCTTTATTTAGTGCCTTAAACAGATCACACAAGGTTGTGAAATAGCAGGATAATAGCGAGATTATTCGCATTATTGCTTGTATTCTGCACTTTACTGTGTTAAAATGTAATTGGTATAGTTTTTTATGGGGATTTTTTGGGTAAGGAGGTTATAAGTATGATATTTGTCAAGTCAGAGGACTTAAAATATGGCATGCGTTTGGCAAAGCCGATATATAATAAGTCAGGTGTACTTTTGTATGAACGTAATACCAGACTTACGCTCCAGGGTATAGAGAGTGTTAAGAACTTTGAACTTCTTGGCTTATATATTCTTGAGCCTGCTGAGCCGGTTCCGCCTATGACTGAGGAGGATCTGGATTTTGAGAGATTTCAGACAATGGCTGTTTTCAGCATTAGAGAAGAGCTTGATAATCTGATAGCCGGAAGAGAGCCTGTTAATTTAAAAAGACTTACTAATGCTATAATCACAAATTACGGAAGATTGGATCATAAGATTACTTTTACCCAGAGTTTAAGAAGCACGACAGATTATGTGTATAAGCATGTTATAAATACAGCAATTCTTTGTGCTCTTATCTCCGCTCAGATGTATTATACACCTAGTGAGCAGGAAGAGGCTGTAATGGCAGCGCTTCTTCATGATATAGGAAAACTGCTTCTTCCTAACAAGATAAGAGAAAAGTATGATGATTATGATACTAATGATTTGATTATAGTCAGAAAATTCCAAAGTGATGGTCTTGGGCTGCTTAGACCTGAATTGGGAATAGATAGTGGAGTAAGAAGAATAGTTGCTCAGATGCACAGGATAGAGTATGGAGAAAGGACAGATGATCCGGGTAAAATTTTAAAGAGTACAAAGATACTTAAAGTATCAAATCTCTTTGATACAATGACGAGTATGAAACTTTCTCAGGAACCTATATCGGAAATTGCAGCTATAAAGCATCTTCTTTTAAATAAGGATGAATATGATGAGGAAGTTGTTGGGGCATTGATTAAGAGTATAAATATCCTTACACCGGGTGTTTGTATCGAACTTTCAAATCATGAAAAAGGATTGGTTTTATCTGAGAATACTAAAAATATTTTAAGACCTGTAGTTCTTGGCTTTACAACCAATAATGTATATGACCTGAGCAATAATGGTGTATATAGGAAATATCAGATAGTTGATATTATGAAGACGATGGATAATCGTATCAAGGTCGATAAAGAAACACTTGCAGAATATATGAATAAGCGATAATTGCCTTGCGATTATCGCTTTTGACTTGTTTTATGATGACAAAGATAAATATTTAATAATTGAATTAGTTACATATGACGGAAGGGAAAGGTACATTAATATGTCACAAGCAGACAATGTCTTTGCTGAAAAACAGGATTACCTTATAGAAATAAGAGAAGAGGTAATGAAGCGTGATGCTATGGCAGCAGAGCTTGAAAAGATGCGTACATACCAGAAGAAAATAACAAAGAATATTGCATCAGAGGATAAGTCTATTTCTGATGAGATAGCTTCTACGATTAAAAAGAGAAAGCAGGATCTATCAGATATTTATGATGAGAGAATTGATGATAACCGTTCAAGAAGAAAAAAGGTAGAAGCAAAACGCGGAAAAAAGAAAAATGAGCAAATGAATGAACGTATTCAGGATGAAACCAAAGATATTAGAGATGATAGCCGTGAACTTGAGGTTGAAATGAAGACAATACTTAAAAAGAATAAGGTTTCTTCGTTTTGCGCATCGAAACTTTTTTATACTATGTTTATGCCTAAAGGAACAGACGAAATAATTGCTATGCTTTTTGAATTTTTAGTATTCTTTGCCGGAATACCTGCGGTAGTGATGCTTATTTTTAAAAAAGCTGTTTTGTCTCATAAAAAAGATATTAATATGGCATTTTGGTGTACACTTATAGCGGCAATTGTATTTATTATTCTGTTGGTTATTTATTTTATGATTTACAGTTCGGTCAAGATGAGAAATATCGAGGTGTTAAAGGAAACACGTGCTATAAGAGACAGAATAAAGGCAAATGATAAGCATATAGATGCTATTAAAAATTCTATAAGCAAGGATCAGGATGAGAGCTATTATAATCTTTCGTCTTATGATAAAAAACTAAAGGAATTGGATAAAGAGGCTGATAGTATAAGTGATGAAAAGCAGGATGCTTTGAAACTTTTTGAATCTGATACAAAAAATATAATTACAGATGAGATTAATCAAAGAAGGCTTCCTGAACTTGAAAGACTCAAGGATGAGAAAAAAGAACTTGAAAAAAAGATAGCACAGGGTGAAAAGAAGTATTCAGAAATGGTTCTCTATATATCTAATAAATATGCAAAATATATAGGAGAGGATTTGTGTAAAGAAGACAAGCTTTCTGATTTGATAGCACTTATGGAAGAAGGACAGGCTGATACCGTATCAGAGGCTATCAACCTGTACAAAGGTCAAAAATCTTCCAGATAGTCAATTGAATATTTAAGGGCATTTGCTATGCAGTCAGCGAGCAACTTCACAGTATGAAGCCTTGTGCTTTGAAGAAGTGACGGATTTTTGCTTAACATATTAACGATACCGGTAATAGATATATTTCCTATTGCCGGTAATTTTTTATTTACACCCTTTCCGGGAGCAATCGGGCAGTTGCTGACTGAAATATAACCAACATGAGAACGTATACCTAAAGCTGCATCAACTGCGATAACAAATGGATTTCTGATTTCAGAATTAATAAGATTTATTGCCTGTCTAAGGTTCAAAGCATGTACAGGAAAACTTAAAGTTCCTAGTACGTTGAAATTTCGATTGTAATTTAAAAGCTGTTCTCCAACAAGTGGACCCAAACAGTCACCGGTTGCTCTGTCAGTTCCTATACATAAAATGACCGGATTATACTCGTTTATATTAAGTTCTATAAGATTCTTTGTTATATATCGTCCTAATTCAATATATGAATTTTCATTATTTACCCCAAAATATTCAGTAATGCATCTATTTGATAGTGTGTTAGTCATATTTACCTCTTTTATCTGTATATAATATTAATTTATGCAATTATTATTAACAGGTTATAAAGATTTTAATCGACTTTGAAATATAGAAGAAAAATGCGATGAAAACCTATAATTCTACGACATAATTAGACTAATCGTATATAAAAATAATGCTATCTTTTCAATATATGTAAAAGCATATTAGGAAATTTGCTTTTGCCTGTTATGTGTAATATATATTGAAAGGTGGATGGAAATGATTGAAATAATCTATGATAGCAGTAAGGAAAATCAAAATGATATACCAAAGGAAGAGGAAAGCGAAAAAAAAATAGAAAATATAGGCTTGAAATTACCTAAAAACATAAGACAGATAGGAAGTCCGGCAGGAAATAAGAGAATATACATAGAAGATTATGTAATAACATATCTGAATTATATAGCAAGACCGGGAAGTACACATGCAAGGGGCGCTATTCTTTTAGGAGAAATGAAAAAATCCGATGTTGGGGATGTAATTTTCATAAGTGGAGCGGTTGATGCACAGAACCTTGAGTTTGATATGGATGAGTGTGAATTTACACAAGAAATATGGGCAGATATTTATGAACAGATTAAAGAAAATTTTCCAAAACTTTCAGTTGTTGGATGGTTTCTTTCGAGAATGGGTTTTTCGACAGCCATAAATGATAAAATAAAAAAACTCCATTTTGATAATTTCCCGGGAAATGATAAGGTTCTATATATCACAGACTCCCTTGAAAGTGAGGATGCATTTTATATGCATGAACATGGACAACTTGTCAGACAAAGGGGGTATTTTGTTTATTATACTAAAAACGAAGCGATGCAAAATTATATAATTAAGCAAAGAGGAGGCATGTCAGGAGAAAAAAATACAGAGATACATAGAAAAGATGAGGAACTTATAAAAAATTATAGGAAGAAAAATGAATTAAATTCCAAGAAGGCTGAAGAGAAAAATTCCAATAATATAAGTCTTTTATATGTGGCGAGTTCATTTGTAGTATTGGCTGTTCTTGCTATGGGAATCACGGTAATAAGTAATTATGATAAAATGAAAAATATGGAAGTTTCAATCAACAGACTTGAAATCACAGCTACTGAGGAAATGGTGACAGATGTCTTGGCTGATGGCACTGCAGATGGCGCTACTAATGGCGTTGCAGATGAAAAAGAGGATAATAAATCAGATGAAAATACTGCTACGAAAATGGATGCAAATTTGAATAATTCGTTGACAGATAATCAGGCGGTAGAATCTGATGAAGGTGAAATAAATGAAAACATTAATGATAATACTGAAAGTGAATCTTTAGAAAACATTTCCACAGAGCAGTCTCTGCCTGTTGTAAATACCGGTGAACCGGAATACTATACCATTGTTTATGGAGATACTTTGAGTTCTATAGCTTATGACAGATATGGCTCAATAGAATTTGCAAAGAATATAGCTGAGGCCAACAATCTTGAAGATGGTGATAAAATTTATGAAGGACAAAAAATAGTTATTCCATATATAGAATGATGTGGAATTAAATTTCCAATTGTGATACAATACGATTTGTGACATATTTACAATTGGATTTACATTATGTTTGGAGTAACGGATATGCGGGAAAAGCAAAAAGATAATAAAGATAAGAAGCAAAAGAATAATAAAAAGCAAAGTACAGATAACGTTATATATGTTGGTGGAAGCAAAGAAGCTGAAAATAATAATAAGAATAATTCCAGAACAAGAAATTTGAGAACAAAAACTATTATTGCAATTTTAGCTCTTATGGTTTTTGTGGCAGCGGCAGCTTTTATCAATTCGATGATGAACAAGGAGTATAAGGGATATAGGGTTATCAGCAGTACTGAAACTAATTACGAAAATACGGCTTCATATATTCAGTTTAGTGGTAATTTATTGAAATATACACCTGACGGAGTTTCGTATATAAACAGAAATGGTGATACGGTATGGTCAGCAGGTATTAATATGAAGATGCCGATTGCAGTTGCCAGAGGAGACTATGCTGTTGTTGCGGACTTGAATGGAAATGCAGTAAGCGTTTTTAGCAATGAAGGTCAGGTTAGCAGTCTTACAATGCCATATACCATATGTGATGTTGATGTTGCCAAACAGGGAGCGTTTGCTGTTGTGCTGGAAAGCGACAAGACGAATTATATTAAGTTGTATGATAAAAACGGAAATGACATATATGAAATTCAAACAACTATAGATAAAAGTGGATATCCTATAGATATTGCGATATCAGAAGATGGAAAGAAACTTTTTACAAGTTATATAAATATGAATGGGACAACTATAACTAACAGTCTGGCTGCATACAATTTTGGCGATGTAGGGCAAAATGCCAATGCTGACAGAATGGTTGGCGGATATATGTTTGATTCACAAGTCATACCTAAGGTTTCTTTTGTAAATAATGATATTGTTGTTGCATTTGGAACAGATGAAATAAACATATATGCAATGAAGGAGAAGCCGGGAGAAAAGGCAAAGATAAAGTTTGATGTAGAGATTCAAAGTGTATTTTACAGTGAAAAATACATTGGTGTAATTGTAAAAAATGACAATGCTGACGATAACAGCATCTATAAGGTTAAGGTATATGATTTAAAGGGAAAGTTAAAGTTCGAGTATGATCTTGACTTTAATTACGATAATGTTTATGCAGGAAAAAATGAATTTATAATATCCGGTGGATCTGATATATTGATTATGAGAAAAAATGGAAATGTAAAATATAAGGGTAACATGAATGGCAGAGTAATCAATGTGGTTCCAACCGGAAACCGCTTGGAATATGTTGTTACATATGACAATGCTACAGAAATAATAAAGCTTAAATCTGACAATGGAACAGAGCTAAAATAATATTTAGAAAGAATAAAAATTCGTCATTTAAACACTAATAGGATATTTGAAAAACTGTAGTTTTAACAGAACAAAGACAGTAAAAAAACAGCAAAAATCAGGCATTAAAAAAATGTAAAAAAAATTAAAATTTAGTGTTGACATTTAAAATTCACTGTGATATATTATAAAAGCTGTCGCTGAGACAGACAGCAACGAACCTTTGAAAAATTAATAACATGTTAACCCCGAAGATTCTTTTAAAAAAGATTTTTCGGAGGATTTTGAGAAAATCCTTTATTAAGTTTCAGAACAGAAACACAAAACAGTAAAGACAGGAACTAATTAAGACCAACGTTTTAAGAGTTCCGGGATTTATA
>JAFUGL010000002.1 GCA_017469405.1 Lachnospiraceae bacterium
AACCTCAATATAATTTCAGAAAAAGGGATTAAAATCATTTTTGCATAAATGCAAATGTTTTTAATCCCTTTTTCTTCATTATATTTCGCTAAGTGAACGCGTCTCTAAATGGTCCTTCTAAAGACCTATATATGATTTCGCACCCGTTTAATTTATCTGCCGGAAGTTACACCCTCTATATCCTGCCGACCCTTGCCCCGACAAACCGGAATTTAATGTTAGTCACTGGTTATACGTACGTTTGAATCAAACATGCGGTTGTAACCAAGCCACTCTTTTTTTCCTTTATTGGCGTTAATCAGTTCTGTAAATGTTTCAAGTTTAGCATCAAGATTATCAGCATGTGCAAGTGCAAGAGCTTCTATAAGCCCAGGTTTTTTAGGTGAACCAAATTCAAGTTCTCCATGATGTGATAAGATACAATGCTTTAACTCATTTGCTAAAACAGGTGGGAATCCTTCTATAGTCTTGATTTTTTCGCTTACCATCATTGCTCCCATTACAATATGTCCTATAAGCTGTCCTTCATCAGTATAATCATTTTCAGGGAAGTTGGAAATTTCATCAACTTTACCAATATCATGAAGTAAAGCCGCACTGACCAGCAAATCCCTTTTGACCGCCGGGTAATTATCAGCTATGTATATACAAATCCTTGCAACAGACAATGAATGTTCAAGAAGTCCACCTATGAATCCATGATGGATAGATTTAGCTGCAGAATGATTTTTAAATTTCTTAATAAAAGATTCGTCATCAACAAAAAACATTTTCAAAAGCTTATTTAAATGTTCATCCTTAACACTTTCAACTATACCGATGAGTTCTTTATACATAGTATCTATATCCTTATCAGAACAAGGAAGGTAGTCTCTTGGCTCAAACTCCCCCTCATCAGCTTTTCTAATTCTCTTGATGTTAAGCTGGAGAGTATTATTAAATGAAGTAACCTGTGCATCTACACGAATATAATCCATCGCCTCAAAGTGATCAATAGCATTATTTAGCTCCCATACCTTGCCGTCTATCGATCCCGACTTATCTTGCAACATGAGTGAATAATAGGATTTACCTGCTTTAGTTGTAGCTGTCGACTTCGTTTTGCAAAGATATACCTCCGAAATATTTTCTCCTTCTCTAAGCTCATTGATATAATTCATAATGAAACCCTTTCTACGTTTAAAATATTAAAAATAAATTAATTGATTTTTTAATTAATCATCACCTGATGATTCTTTTTCAACCACAGATTTTGCCAGTGAAAATGTAAATTCTGTTCCTACACCTTCTGTACTTACAACATTTATATTTTCATTATGAGCCTTAATGATTTCCTTTGTTATAGACAGACCAAGTCCTGTGCCCTGTTTGTCTTTTCCTCGTGAAGAATCGACCTTATAAAAACGCACCCATATCTTTTGTAAATCTTCTTTTGAAATACCGCAGCCCTCATCTTTTATTGATATAAATACTTTTTCATTCTTTTCAGTGAGTGTAATATATATACTTTTACCTTCAGGAGTGAACTTAATTGCATTATCTAAAAGATTATATATAACCTGTTGAATCTTTGTTTTATCGGCATAGACCATGGTATGTTCGCAGTGATTATTGAGCCATATCTTTATGCCTCTTTCTATACATTTACCTTCGTAAGAATTCATTGCCATCCTTACAAGTTCAAGCACATCAAAATCTTTAGCTACAAGCCAGATTCCATAAGAATCAAATTTGTTGAGTTCGAGCAATCCTGTTGTAAGCTTTGAAAGTCTGTTTGTTTCATTTACTATAATATTTAGATATCTGTCCTGCTTTTCAATTGGAATAGTTCCATCCTGAATAGCCTCAACATATCCTTTGATGGATGTAAGCGGGGAACGGAAATCATGTGATATATTTGAAATAAAATCTTTTCTATATTCTTCAAGCTTTGATAGTTCAGATGCCATATATTCAAGTGATGAAGCCAATTGGCCAATTTCATCTCCGGATTTAATATCAAGCTTCACATCAAAATTTCCTGTTGAATACTGTTCTGCTGCGGCATTTATTTTTTTAATAGGCCGCATAATCCTTCCGGAAATAATACCAAGTACTGCAAAAGATATTATAAGTATTATCAAAAACGGCACATATATTGCCTGAATGATATTACCCTGCAAATCCTTCAGTTCCTCTTCTGTGGAATGCATCAAGATCATTCCGTCGGATATATTATTAATTCGAATAGGAATAGCTACCGTAACAACATCCGATTCAAAGTGTCCGTAAAAATTTCCCGAAAAGGTCTGTGCTGTCAACATATCAAAATCCTGATTTAGAAAAAATATATTTTTCGGTGCCTCAGGATGTGTTGCTGCTTTCGATGACGCAATTACAATACCTTTTTCATCTGTAATCCAAATACTGGTTGCAAGTGTCTCACTATAATACTCAAGATTTTTTATAAGTTGCCTATGCGTTATATTTCCCTGCATGTAATCAGCAACGGTCTGGTCTGCTATAAGAAGAGCCTCATTTGTAAGAACCTTCGACCTTTCTTTAACCATAATACGTCTTGTAGTATAAGTCGAATATACGACAACCGAAATAAATAAAGCAATTGATAAAAACAAAAAACCTAAAAAGATTTTGTCAAATAATGAACGCTTCACTATTATCTCACCTCAAATTTATAACCCTTACCCCAAACAGTAGTTATAGCCCAATTACTTCCGTCATGTATCTTTTCCCTGAGTCTTTTTATATGAACATCAACTGTTCTTGAATCTCCAACAAACTCATATCCCCATAGCTTATCCAACAACTGATCTCTGGTAAAGACCTGATTAGGATATTTTGCCAGAAAATATAATAATTCTAATTCCTTAGGCGGCATCTCAACCTGAACCCCATCAAATATTACAGTATAATTTGTAATATTGACAAGTAATCCATCATATTCAACATATTCTCCATTATGATCTGTCTGAGAAGCCAGATTATTTCTCTCGGGAGCATAACTTGAACGACGGAGAACCGCTTTTACTCTTGCCACAAGTTCATTGGAATCAAATGGCTTTATCATATAATCATCTGCTCCAAGTTTTAGCCCCAAAACTTTATCGAAAACCTCTCCTTTTGCTGATAACATTATTATAGGGATCTGCATAGTTTTTCTAATTTCAGTACAAACCTCATATCCATCTAAATCAGGAAGCATTATATCAAGGAGAACGAGATTTGGATTAAATGATTTTACAAGTTCTAAAGCATCTTTACCATTATATGCAATCTCAGTTTCAAAGAATTCCTTTGTAAGATATAAGGATATAAGCTCTGCAATATTTTCATCATCATCAACTATCAATATTTTTTGTTTATCCATTCTTTCTTTCCCCTTTTAAATAATCCTTTTTTAATTATACACATTTATAGTACTACCTGCCAAAAGCTTAAAAATAATATCCTGATTAAAGTTCAGCTATTGTTACTCCGTATTCTCCTTCACCGTACTCGCCTGACCTGAATGTCTTGACAAGCGGATGCTTTTTTAGGAACTGATGAATACCGTTTCTTAATGCTCCTGTTCCTTTTCCATGGATAATAGTCACCTTTTCAAGATGTGAAAGTGCAGCATCATCGAGATACTTATCTATCAATGAAACGGCCTCATCCACAGTCTTTCCTATGACATTTATCTCCGGTGATATAAACATCGCTTTGCCGGCAGATACGCTCTTTCCTTTAGCCTTGATATATTCCTTTGCAGGCTCGACATCCGGTATGATAATAAGATCGCTTATAGGCAGTCTGAAATTAAGGATTCCCATCTGCACTCCTGCGACGCCGCTTGCATCCGGAAGGGATGTAATACTTCCCTTTGAATCCATGCTTATTACTTCCACCGTATCACCTATATGAAAATCTTTGGCCTTGTGATTGGAGGTCCGCTTTGGTATATTTTCTTTCTTACCCGAATCATAGCTTTTAAGCTTATCACGAAGCTTACCTCTTTTTTCCTCCATAAGCTTCATATCAGCCTTGGCAGGATTGTTGCGCCACTTATTATAATCACGTATTGTCTTGTCGGCTATATCTTTAGCTTCTTCTATCAAATCAGAAGCTTCCTCTCTTGCCTTAGCAAGTATTTCTGCCTTTTTATCATCGAGGTTTTTCTCTTTTTCCTTAAGGCTTTTCTTTAGTTCCTCAGCCTCATTTTTATACTGCTCAATTGCTTTCTTATCTTCGTCAATGGCATTTTTATTTTTTTCAAGCTCTGCAATAAGGCTTTCCATATCCACGCTGTCGGAATCCACATTGTCCCTTGCAGCATCGATTATATAATCCGGGAGTCCAAGCTTTTTTGAGATAGCAAATGCATTTGACTTACCCGGTATGCCGATCATAAGCTTATATGTAGGCTGAAGTGTTGTTACATCAAATTCACACGAAGCATTTTCCACGCCCTCTGTTGAAAGTGCATAGGTTTTAAGCTCACTGTAGTGGGTGGTTGCCATGCATCTTGCGCCCATATTTTTAAGATGATTAAGTATGGCAATCGCAAGTGCCGCACCCTCTACAGGATCGGTTCCTCCGCCTAACTCATCAAAGAGGCAGAGCGTATTTTCCGTAGAATGATTTACTATATAAACGATATTGCTCATATGCGATGAAAATGTGGATAGACTTTGCTCGATGCTCTGCTCATCTCCTATATCGGCAAATACATCATCAAACACCGCAAGTCTTGAGCCCTCCATGGCTGGTATATGAAGTCCTGCCTGTCCCATAAGGGTAAATAATCCGAGTGTCTTTAACGATACCGTCTTACCGCCGGTATTTGGTCCGGTTACAATCAAAAGATTATAACCCTCTCCGAGCCTTATATCCACAGGCACCACACTATGCTTTTCCAAAAGCGGATGTCTGCCCTGCTTGATATCTATAATTCCGTTCTCATTAAATATTGGCTGGCTTCCGTTATATGAACGCGCAAATTTTGCTTTTGCAAATATGAAATCCAAATCCACCAGAGTATCAAGATTAAACTTAATATCCTCTACTGCCTCTGCTGCCAGATTACTTAAGCCTTCAAGTATCTCCTCTATCTCGATTAACTCTTCATTGGCAAGCTCTTTTATTTCATTATTAAGATTCACCACCGCCATAGGCTCGATAAAAAGTGTGGAGCCTGACTGCGAACGGTCATGTATCATACCCGGAAACTGTGAACGATACTCTTGCTTAACAGGTATACAGTAACGTCCGTTTCTCATAGTGATTATGCTATCCTGAAGCTTATCCTTTGAAGCATCATTTTTTACTATCTTAAGAAGCTGTTCATGAAGCTTATCATTGGTAAGCTTTATCTTTTTCCTTATAGATTTCAAATTGGAGGAAGCATCATCCGCTATTTCATCTACAGCAAGTATGCATCTTCTTATCTCCGAAGATATATAAGAAAGCGGCACAAGCTGATTAAATCTTTCGGTGAGTGAATCATAGACTATTCCCGTTTCTTCCTCTGCTTCACTCTTCTTTGAATTCTTTGCGGTAACCGTATCGGCAAGATCCGAACCGTCACCATATGCCTTAACCTCTATGGCAGCATTAATTACTCCTGCCACATCAAGTAGTTCACCTGCAGTAAGCGCACCCTTAACCTCAAGTCTTTTTATGGATGCATGTATATCCTTAAGACCTGAAAATGATACATTTCCCTGTCTGTTGAGACGAAGCAATGCATCTCTTGTTTCCTCCTGATGGGTATTTATAACATTTATATCCCGCTGCGGCTTAATCCTGTCGCAGCGCCTTTTTGCCATATCCGAAGCCGCATACTCAGTTAGCATTTCTAAAATCTTATTAAATTCAAGTACACGCAGACTTCTTTTATTCATAACTTAAAATCCTCTTTTATTGCTCAGAATCCTGAGAAGCTATTATGCTTATACCGAGCTCCTCAAGCTGCTTTTCGTCTACTATGTTTGGTGCCTCACTCATAAGACAGGATGCATCCTTGATCTTAGGGAATGCTATTACATCACGGATTGAATCTTCCTTAGCCATAAGCATAGTAAGACGGTCAAGTCCGTATGCAAGTCCTGCGTGTGGCGGAACTCCATATTTAAAAGCATTAAGCAAAAATCCAAACTGCTCGTAAGCCTTCTCCATAGTAAAGCCAAGCGCCTTAAACATCTTTTCCTGTATATCGTTTTGGTGGATACGCACGCTTCCTCCACCTATTTCATTTCCGTTTAATACGATATCGTATGCCTTTGCACGAACTCTGCCCGGATCACTTTCGATATACTCAAGGTCTTCTTCCATAGGCATGGTAAACGGATGGTGCATAGCCTGATATCTGCCTAAGTCTTCATTCCACTCAAGGAGTGGGAATTCGGTAATCCATACAAATCTGTACTCGTTCTTGTCAAGAAGTCCAAGCTGGTTTGCAAGCTCAACTCTAAGTGCTCCAAGCACATCATATACAAGCTTATTCTTATCGGCTGCAAATAATAATAAATCCCCGTTTTCGCCTTCCATTGCTGAAACGATGTTTTTCATCTCATCATCAGTCATGAATTTTGCAAATGATGACTTATAGCTTCCGTCCTCCTGGATAGCTATATAAGCAAGTCCCTTTGCACCATAACCCTTTGCGAAATCAACCAAAGCATCTATCTTCTTACGAGGCATAGCACCCTGTCCCTTGGCATTGATACCTCTTACGCTTCCGCCATTATCTATAGCACCCTTAAATACTACAAATTCGGAATTTCTAACTACATCTGTTACATCCTTAAGCTCCATACCGAATCTAAGGTCAGGCTTATCTGAGCCGAATCTCTCCATAGCCTCTTTATATGTCATTCTCTGGATAGGAAGTGAAACCTCCACACCGATGGTCTCCTTAAAGAGCTTTGCAAGAAGTCTTTCATTTACATCAATTACATCATCCACATCTACAAATGAAAGCTCCATATCTATCTGGGTAAACTCCGGCTGTCTGTCGGCACGAAGATCCTCGTCACGATAGCAGCGTGCTATCTGGAAATATCTGTCATAGCCTGAGCACATAAGAAGCTGCTTATATATCTGCGGTGACTGTGGAAGCGCATAAAATGTTCCCGGATGCACACGACTCGGTACAAGATAATCTCTTGCTCCCTCAGGAGTAGACTTACAAAGTGTAGGAGTCTCTATCTCCAAAAATCCTTCATCAGCAAGAAATGCTCTTGTAAGAGTTGCAACCTTGCTTCTAAGCATAATGTTCTTTTGAAGATCAGGTCTTCTTAAATCAAGATATCTGTATTTTAATCTTAATTCTTCTTTAGTCTTACTGTTTTCCTCAATTGGAAATGGAGGTGTATCTGCTTCGGAAAGTATTCTTATATCTGAAGCTATTACCTCTATATCACCTGTTGCAATATTCTCATTTACAGCACCGGCTCTTTTTGCAACCTTACCGGTAATTGCAACTACAAATTCACTTCTTAATTTTTCTGCCTTGGCATACTTTTCGGAGCCGACATTTGCCTCCTCAAAAATAACCTGAAGTATACCTGAACGGTCACGCAAATCAACAAAGATGATACCACCCTTATTTCTGCTTTTTTGCACCCATCCCATAACTGTAACCTCGTTACCTATAAGTGCATTACTTACCTCTGTACATCTGTGACTTCTTTTAAGTCCCTTCATTGACTCAGCCATTTTTAAATCTCCCTCATCTTATCTTTTTTCTATTATATCTATGCTAAGATAAATCACATAATATTTCTATATTTATGCTATCTTACATCTTTCTACATCATCTATTTTCTATATTATATCCTATATATCTCTGTCCTTAAAAAATTCCACAAATTCAGTATATCCCTCTGCTGCCATCTGATCCTTCTGGAACTTTTTATTTTTCTTCATAACAACTACATTTACAGACTTTCCATCTGCTCTTTCTTCCTTTGCCTTCTCAAGAATCTTAAGAAGCTTATCGGAAGGCATGCCTTTTTCTACAAGATATGCTTTTTTCTCACCCTCTCCCGGAACCTTGAAATCATTTTCAAGTAAAAGCATTATGATTCTTTCAAATCCAATTGAAAATCCGCAAGCCGGTGTAGGTGTTCCGATAAACTTACCTATCATCTCATCATAACGTCCACCGCCTCCGACAGAGCCGCCGTACTCATCCATGGATATCTCAAATATAGGTCCGGTATAGTAAGACATACCTCTTACAAGTGTCGGGTCAAACTGCATCTTAAAATCAGCAGCCTTGGCATTTTCCACACTGGTTATAATAGTTTCAAGATTATCTGAAACTTCGGTATCAAGGTAATCACCAAGCTCATCCTTGATAAATCTTACACCCTCTATATCACCTGTTGCCTTATCAAATAAATTAAGATATTTATCAACTGCTTCACTTGAATATCCACAACCTAAAAGTTCTTCCTTAACTCCGTCAAGTCCAATCTTATCCATCTTATCAAGTATGATAAATACTGTATCGTAGTCGTTTTCAGGAAATCCCGAATAAGCAGCCATAGCCTTAAGTATTCTTCTGTCATTTATTCTGATTGTAAAATTCTTAAAATCAAGCTTGCCAAGCAAAGTTGTGGTAGCAAGTATAAGTTCTATCTCTGCTAAGATAGATGACTCTCCAAGAATATCTATATCGCACTGCATAAATTGACGGTATCTGCCTCTCTGGGGTCTGTCAGCTCTCCAAACATTTCCCATCTGAAGTGCCTTAAAAGGACTTGGCAGATCATTGGCATTATTTGAATAATATCTTGATAAAGGTAGTGTCAGATCATATCGAAGTCCGCTGTCTGAAAGTGTGCTGACATCTATATCCAAACCTGTTTCATTATCAATGTTTGAAGCCTCAGCTTTATCTGCATCAGGTACGCTCTTAGTACCGGTTTTAATAAGCTTATCCACTGCGCCTGTAAGCTTGTCGCCTCTTTTTAAAATCTTAAATATAAGCTTTTCATTTTCTCCACCCTGATTGCTGGAGAGGTTTTCTATATGCTCCACACAAGGTGTTTCAACCGATGTAAAACCAAAGGTCTTATAGGTTTCCTTGATGAGTCCTATACAATAATCCCTTATCGCCATCTCCTTAGGAAGTATATCCTTCATGCCCGTTACGGGTTTTTTCTTCATAGCCATTTATCTATCCTCCTGGATTTTAATCTTCTAATTCAAATATCAGATTATTTAAATCAATTATATTATCTTTACGTATTCTATCTCTTTCTGTCTATCATCTCATCAAATCTGTCTATATAATCATCAATCGACTTGCAGTTTTCTGACCTGTCGATTCTTATCACATTGTCCTCTTCATCCCTTATTACATACTTTGAAGAAGAGCCCGCTCCAACTGCGATTATATCAGTAAGCTCTTCCATAATAAGCACGTTATATATGCACTCCTTACCCGGTACGGAGTATCCTACATTTTCAAGATTACCGCCTATGTTTTTCTGCCTGTAAAGATAATATGGTTCCATACCAAGCTCTGCTGCTGTTTTAGAAACCATATCAAGCATTTCATCAATATCATGATTGATATCTGTCCTATACTCGTCCATTCTTTCATTTAGCTTTGCTGCTCTTTTTATCGCAAGTGAATGAACAGTAAGACTCTCCGGCTTTAATCCCTTAACTTTACCAAGGGTATGCTCCATCATAGGTTTATCTTCTCCCGGAAGACCGGCGATAAGATCCATATTGATATTATCAAAGCCGCACTCCCTCGCAAGAGAAAATGCCTGCTCCACATCCTCTACCGTATGTGCACGTCCTATGGTTTTAAGTGTCACATCGTTCATGGTCTGAGGATTTATACTAATCCTTGTTACATTATGCTTTTTCATAACAAGCAGTTTTTCCCGGGTTATACTATCAGGTCTTCCTGCTTCAATAGTATATTCAAGAATTTCCCTTGTCTCTTTAACACAACTATCTTCAGACTTTCTTTTATCGTATGAGTTATCAACCTTATCTTTTTTATCCACACCAAGCATAAAAGTATTGTCTATATGCGTAAGAAGCCTGTCCAGCTGCTCATGATTTATAGAAGTTGGAGTTCCTCCGCCCATATAAATCGAAACAAGTCTTTTTTCCTTATATCTTTCTGCGACA
This sequence comes from Lachnospiraceae bacterium, assembly GCA_017469405.1. GTDB lineage: Bacteria > Bacillota > Clostridia > Lachnospirales > Lachnospiraceae > Coprococcus_C. The sequence goes on from JAFUGL010000002.1 coordinate 10,141, forward strand.
TATGTTATCTCTTCACAAAGCCTTTCAATATATCTGTCCACTTTATCATCATGAAGTGCTATCGCATAAGCCGTAAACGAACAGTAAAGGCATCTGCTCGGACAAAACGGAATTCCTACATATAAACAGTAAGAATTTTTAAGGTCAATATTTTTAACAAGCTTAAGTTCCTTATCAGCAACATCAAAGCTAAGTTTTGCCTTACTGTCACCGGTATCATATATCGATTTATAATAATCTATTACTTCCTCACGGGTCTTTTTCTCAAGGATTTTCTTCATAGCAATCTTGGTCGGTCTTACACCTGTCAGATCACCCCACGGAAGTTTCCTTCCCGTGAATTCGCATAACAATCTGTAAACTGCTAATTTCAGATGATTTCGAAATACTTTTCTATCTTTAAAATCACCCTTTACAAGATATCTGCTTTTTTCTAAGGGTTTTGATACTTCATCATTTACCAAATCAATAGATACTACTGTTGTTTCATCTTCATTATAAGAAGCAGTCAGCAAAAACCTTATTTGATCTTCATTTTCACCATGCCGATTATCAGATGCACGATTAATATATTTTTCATAATCCCCGATTTTTTCTCCGGGAAAAAATGCCATAAGCATGGCACGCAAATCATTATTGTAATCCTGTACATTTTGCTTAAGCAAAATCATTTCATATACTCCAAACTAAAAATCCGAAAAGAACGGATTCATTATCTTTTCTCTTCCTATGGTAGTCTTTCCACCATGTCCCGAATATACAACCACATCCTCAGGGAGCGAAAGAAGCTTGGCACTTATATTTTCTATAAGGTCTTCCCAGCTTCCGGTCGGAAAATCAGAACGTCCTACACTCATTTCAAAAAGCGTATCACCCGAAAATACTATCTTATTATCCTCAAAATAATAACACATGCCGCCCTTGGTATGTCCCGGCACATGAAGACATTTTATCTTAGCACCTATTAATTCAAGCACATCATTATCATCAACGTAAACATCTGCATCCAATGTCATTTCAGGTGGAAAATCAACAGTCATATTGACGTGAACATTTTTAAGAACATCCTCTTCTTCCTTTCCTGCATATACCTTGATATCCGGATACTCCTTCTTTAATCCCGGAACCGCCCTAATATGGTCAAAATGCCCATGTGTCAGCAAAATACCCGCAATCTTATACTGCTGCTCCTTACATCTTTTTATGATAAAATCCGCCTTATCGGCAGGGTCAACTATAAGTGCTTCTCTTGTGTCAGTATTCACAACCATATAACAGTTTGTTGCAAGTGGACCAAGCACATTGGTAACTGTAATAATGTTAGCCATTTTTTTCCTCTTCTTTCTAACCTGTGGTTCTTTCGATATCTATAACTCCCTCAATATTTCTAACTTTAGCAATTATCTTCATAAGCTGATCCTTGGAATGTATATCAAACTTAACCGAAATCGTAGCCTTTCCCTGTTTGCTTAGACGAACATTTAATCCTGTAAGATTGATATTTTCCTCATTAAATATCTTAGTAAGTGCAAATACAAGTCCCTGTTTTTCTACCGCATATACATTTATTTCTGCAGTATATACATTACCGCTTTGTGACTGATCCTGTGCCCACTCGGCCTCGATAAGTCTCTCACGATCAAGCTCACTCATACAAAGAATATTTATACAATCAGTTCTATGAATGGATATTCCCCTTCCTCTGGTTATATATCCGACTATCTCATCTCCCGGAACCGGAGCGCAGCACTGTGAAAACCTAACTGCAACATCATCTATTCCCTTAACAATAATTCCCTCACGGTTATTCTTGATTGAACGTCCCGGAGTATTTATCTTTTCAACAATATCATCTTCAGTAACCTTTCTGGCAAGTTCATTTTTATATTCTTCCTGAAGACGATTAACTATCTGTCCCTCTTTTATACCGCCGTGGCCTATGCTTGCCAAAAGTGCATCCCAGTTTGCAAAATTATACTTCTTTAAAACTCTATCCATAAATTCCGGTTTCATTATATCAGAAGTAACAATGCCCTTTGATTTACAATATGCATTTATGGCATCACGGCCCTTTTGAATATTATCTTCTTTATTTTCAAGCCTAAACCACTGATTGATCTTAGTCTTGGCCTGAGTGCTCTTTACAACATTTAGCCAATCAAGACTAGGTCCTTTGGAGTTCTGTGATGTGATTATCTCAACCCTGTCTCCATTATGAAGCTCTGTCTCTATAGGCACCTGCTTTCCATTTACTCTCGCTCCCACCATCTTATTGCCGACTGCAGTATGAATGATATAAGCAAAATCAATCGGTGTTGAGCCCTTAGGCAGATTCTTAACATCACCTGCCGGTGTAAAGCAATATACCTGATCTGAAAAAATGTTTAAATCTGTCTTTATTGCACTGACAAATTCTTTATTATCAGTTGTATCCGTCTGCCACTCAAGTATCTGCCTTAACCAGCTGAGTTTCTTTTCTTCTGATTCTTTGGTATTACCGCCTTCTTTATATTTCCAATGTGCAGCGATACCATATTCTGCAGTCCTATGCATTTCATAAGTTCTTATCTGAATTTCAAATGGCTTACCTTCAGGTCCGATAAGTGTAGTATGAAGTGACTGGTACATATTGGATTTCGGCATTGCAATATAATCTTTAAAACGTCCCGGTATAGGTTTATATTTTTCATGAATAATACCGAGCGCAGCATAGCAATCCCTTACATTTTCAACTTTAATTCTTATGGCATGTATATCATAAATCTGATCAAGAGTCTTATCCTGAGTAACCATTTTCTTATATATACTAAATAAATGCTTAACTCTTCCGTCAACCTCAGCCTCTATTCCGGCCTCTTTCATATAGTTGCTTACCTCTTCAACCATATGATTGATAAATTCCTCACCTGCAGAAACATAATTTTCAATCTCCTCCTTGAGATTTTCATATACATCCGGATAAAGGTATCTCATAGATAAATCATCAAGTTCAATCTTGATTTTGGATATACCCAGCCTATGAGCTAACGGTGCATATATATCCATCGTCTCACGGGATTTTTCTATCTGCTTGGCAGGGGACTGGTACTGAAGTGTCCTTAAATTATGGAGTCTGTCAGCAAGCTTAATAAGAATAACTCTTATATCCTTGGCCATAGCCAAAAACATCTTTCTTAAGTTTTCAGCCTGAACCTCTATTTTATCCTGTGATAAATCCAATTGGGTAAGCTTTGTAACACCATCCACCAAAAGTGCTATCTCCGGTGAAAACTCTTTGGAAATCTCTTCACTCGTCATAACCGTATCCTCTACAACATCGTGCAGAAGTCCTGCAGCTATCGTTTCCTTATCAAGTTCCAATTCAGCCAAGATAATTGCAACACAAAGAGGGTGAAT
>JAFUGL010000053.1 GCA_017469405.1 Lachnospiraceae bacterium
CAACAGGAGGCGTTAGAACTGATACCTGATTGACACTATGGAACAATTATATCATGGGCTTTACTAAGCCTATTGAACAAAGATTTATTAAGTTATCAAGGTACATTTGATGTATCTAAAATATATTATACGAGGAGGTTATGTTATGAATTTAAAAAATGATAACAGCAACAATTATAACCAACAGGGTGGTTACAATTTGAACGGCAACTACTCAAACGGCTATAATAATATGAACAACACTTATAACAACGGCTATAATAACAATGGTTATAACGCCAACGGTTTTAACACAAATACTAACTTTGCTCAAAATAATTATAATCCGGGCAATGGCGGTTATAACAATTACAACAGCAATTATGCAGCAAACCAGAACCTTTTTAATGGCATGAATAACACCTATATGGCAGGCAATAACGGAACCTACCAGCAGGTTCAAAGTTCATATGCCAATGCTGAAAGAATATCAGATCAGAAATTCAATCTTATTCTCGGAGGCTGCTTACTTTGGGGATTTTTAATCAACTGTGTACTTTGTACCGTATTTAGCGATTCAATTGTTATATTTGCATTACAAAACTATGCCGTATTTCTGATATCCTATTTTGTACTTGTTATAGTCGGAAGTGTTATGGTTAATAAATCCGATAATCCTGTTGTAAGCTTTATAGGTTATAATCTCATAGTTATTCCTATAGGTATGATAATTTCAATGTCTCTTTCAATTTATGTTTCAGCAGGTTATGCAAGCATAATACCTATGGCATTTGGAATTACCGCAGTAGTAACGCTTACAATGATGCTTCTTAGTTCATTTTTGCCTGATTTCTTTGCAAGCAACACTATGGGAAAAATACTTGGTATAACACTTCTTGTTACTATTATAATTGAGTTAATTCTCCTAATCACAGGAGCAGGAAGTCTTGGAATAATTGATTATATAGTAGTTTTGATTTTCTGCGGCTATATCGGTTATGACTGGGCTAAGGCCAATATGGGTGAAAAGACAGTAGACAAGGCTGTTGATGCAGCTGCAATGCTTTATGTGGATATAGCAAATCTCTTCTTAAGAATTATGAGAATCCTTGCTAGAGCACAGAGATAAATATTAATGATATAAAGACAAATATGCTAAATGATATTGCGGGATTAATATATCCCGCAAATCACTTTCATAAAGAAAAGATAATAAGCAATTTAAATCACAAGGAGAACCTTTACAATGACTAATATTGACGTAAAATCAGTTAACTCCATAAGAGTTCTTGCAGCAGACGCAATTCAAAAGGCGAATTCCGGTCATCCGGGTCTTCCTTTAGGTCCAGCCCCTGCAGCATATGAGCTTTGGAGCAAACATATGAAGCATAACCCTGCAAATCCTGACTGGGTAAACAGAGATCGTTTTATCTTATCCGGTGGTCATGGTTCTGCACTGCTTTATTCACTTCTTCATTTCTTTGGCTACGGTATAACCATAGATGATATGAAAAACTTCAGACAGCTTGGTTCGAAAACTCCCGGCCATCCTGAATACGGACACACTATCGGTGTTGAAGCAACTACAGGCCCTCTAGGTGCCGGTATGGCTATGGCTGTAGGTATGGCTATGGCAGAAAACCATCTTGCTGCAACTTTTAATAAAGAAGGTTATCCGGTTGTCGACCACTATACTTATGTCTTAGGTGGTGACGGCTGTATGATGGAGGGTATCTCCTACGAAGCATTTTCACTTGCAGGTACTCTCGGATTAGAAAAGCTTATTGTCCTTTACGATTCAAATAATATATCTATTGAAGGTGATACCAATATCGCATTTAGAGAAGACGTAAGAAAGCGTTTTGAATCTTTTGGTTTTCATACTCAGCTTGTGGAAGATGGTAATGACCTTGATGCTATCGGCAAAGCTATAGAGGCTGCAAAGGCCAAAAAGGGCAGACCTTCCATGATAGAAATCAAAACCAAAATCGGTGCCGGATGTCCTGCAAAGGAAGGAAAGGCTTCTGCACACGGTGAACCTTTAGGTGTTGAAAATGTTGCTGCACTTCGTGAAAATCTTGGTATAGAGGATAAGGGTGCATTTGTTATCTCACAGGATGTATATGATAATTTTGATAAAATATCTAAGTCAAACGCTTCATATGAAGAGGAATGGAATAAGCTCTTTGATGAGTACTGTGCAAAATATCCTGATATGAAAAAGCTTTGGGATACTTATTATGATAAAGACAGTGCCGAATGTCTTTTTGACCTTGATGATTTCTGGAACACCTGTGACAAGCCTGAAGCAACAAGAAATGTTTCGGGAAAGATCATAAATATAATTAAAAATGTTTTACCTAATATGTTTGGCGGTGCAGCAGATCTTGCACCATCCACAAAAACATATATGAATGATATGGGTGATTATTCAAAGGAAAATCCTTTGGGCAAAAATATTCATTTTGGAATAAGAGAAATCGCTATGGCTGCTATCGGAAACGGTATAGCCCTTCATGGAGGCTTAAGACCTTATGTTTCAACCTTCTTTGTATTTAGCGATTATGTTAAGCCTATGGCAAGGTTATCTTCTCTTATGGGACTTCCGCTAACATATGTGCTTACGCACGACAGTATCGGTGTCGGCGAGGATGGTCCTACACACGAGCCTATAGAACAGCTTGCCATGTTAAGAGCTATGCCAAACTTTTATGTATTTCGTCCTGCAGACGCAACAGAATGTGCTGCTGCATGGTACTTTGCTCTTAACAAAAAGGATGCTCCTACAGCTTTGGTACTTTCAAGACAAAATCTTCCACAGCTTGACGGAAGCAGCCAGGAGGCTTTAAAGGGCGGATATATAATCTCAGATTCCGACAAGGATACACCTGATGCCATAATAATAGCAACAGGCTCTGAAGTGTCTCTTGCAATCGATGCAAAGGCAAAGCTTGCCGAAAATGATATAGATGTAAGAGTTGTCAGTATGCCATCTATGGATTTATTTGAGGATCAGACGGAAGAATACAAGAATCGTATACTTCCTAAGAATGTAACTGCAAGAGTAGGTGTTGAAGCCCTCGGAGAATTTGGCTGGGGTAAATATATCGGCATAGCCGGCGAGTTTGTGGGTATGCATTCATTTGGTGCATCAGCACCGGGCGGTCAGCTCTTTGAACACTTCGGAATTACAACGGATGCTGTTGTCGAAGCTGTAAAGAAAGTAACAGATAAATAAACGATGTGTCATGGGCGTGAGCCCTGTTACATCTATTCTGGAAACTATAGACTGCAAAAAAATGTGCAG
>JAFUGL010000054.1 GCA_017469405.1 Lachnospiraceae bacterium
ATGAGTTGGAACATTAATCAAAGCATGGATGCGTTGAGCGTTCCTGATGAAAAAAAGGAAAAATACAAAGCCATCATATTAAACGAATCTGTTATGGTTTAAGTTATATTAACAAAGCAAGCAAAAAATAATCGGTGCCAACCGCTTTGGATTGACACCGATATTTTCTTATCATATCGTGAAATCAGATAAGCAATTATATTATTTTATCATTTTCCTTCTGAGCGTAAGATAAAGCGCTGCCATAAAAGAATCCATCATAATCATAACGATTATGCCTATATTAATCTTATCTCCTGTTGTTATTTTATTTCCTTTTTCCGGAACTTTCTCATCTTTATAAATTATAAAATATGATGAAAACTTATCTGAGCTAATATCAAAGGTTGGACCTTCTCCCTCTGCTAATACAGTTGAAACACCCTCATGTACATGAATAATTCTGAAAGTACGTTTATATCCATCAGGTACATTTCTAAGCGAATCAGGAACGGTTATTTGCATCGTAATAGGATTACCATTTGTATCATGAATCTGCACTGCTTCATTGTCTCCAACCTTTTTCCAAAGTGACAAATCTAAGCACTGACCATATGTATAACCATCATCTGATATTATCTTATCAACAACTGCAAGATCTACAGCAGGCACTTTACTTCTATCCACCACATCTATCGTAAGATATACATTAACAGGAACTCCGCTTTCAAATTCATCCTTTTCTTCATCAGTTAAAAGTTTTAAAGCAAGCTCATTACTTAAATTACCTACTTTTATATCAGGAGCACCATCGGATTTCTTTACCTCGGTATTTACGGATGTTTGTATTTTTTCAATTGTAACTGTAACACTCGTTGCTGCTATATCCTTATAGTTTTCATCTCCGATTAACTTATACCATACATAGTATGTTCCTACATCTGTTGCTTCCGGAACAGATGTCGTATAAGCTGAAGCATCCGGTACATTGGTTGCATCCTTACCAAGAGCATAATACATTTTTCCACCAAAGAGTGAAGAATTATCAACACTTACAAGTGGTTTTTTAGTTTTATCATAAGTTCTGTTATTGGCTGTTACCTTTGACGCTACAGAATTTGCCTCTTTTATCTCAAAATGGTTAATAGCCTCTCCTGCTCCATAGTTTTCAGTAGCGTCAATATTGGCCTTTATGTACCATATACCGGCATCCTTTGGCATTTCAGAGGTGTATACTCCATTTAATGATGATGAATAGCTAAATACTACAGTATCATTGCCAAATGTAGCTGTAGATGTTGGTTTGTTAGCTGTTTCGCCATATGTCCAGTCTTCAAGATTTACAGTTACGATATTGGTTCCTTCAGGAACTATCTTAAATACCAATGTATTTTCAGCCTCATCATTGTCGGTCCATCTATAGTTATACGGGGCAGTAAGTGTAAGTATTACATCATAGTTACCAACCTCTATTCCGCCTTCATTTTCTGTGATATTGTAAAGTCCGCTTTCTTCCACATCCGCAGTCAGATTTTCACCTGTATAGTGTTTTTCGGTGATTGTCGGAGCAATAACCTCTGCTTTTTCAATTGTAAACTCTATATCTCTTGAGTCTTTATAATTTCCTTTACCTGTTATTGTTGCCTTATATGTACCTGCATTTGTTGGTGCAGTCGCGCTGGAGTTATAAATTGTCGGATCAACACCTTCGTATTTAATCTCATAATCGGTTCCGGATACTAAAACTGTTCCTGTACCGATTGCTCCATCCTTTATCGTAATGGTAGGAGCCTGAGCTTCTCCATTATATGTAAATTTTCCATTATCCGGAGCCGAAGTAACTGTGATTGAATCATCATTTATTGATTTTGGATCAATGGTTACAGTAACATATCCTTTTTTTGCATTTCCGGCCTCATGGTTCCAGTTCCAATATATATTATATGTTCCTGCATTAGTCTCATATAATGGTGTGCAATCAGTTTTTAGACCAGCAATATAACCTACATTGCCTGTTTTTGAAGAATCATAAATTGAACCTTCTTCATATCCGCTTCCTTCATTTTTGCTATACCAATATGTAAAGCTGTTTGTGCTTCCATCTGTAGGAGCATTAACTCTCCATACACCGTGTCCACCGGTTGTGTCAATTAAAAGCTTTGATGTTCCGTCATATACAAGTCCGGTTTCCGCAACAGGATCATATTGGGAAGTATAACCAAACTGTGACCAATGTGCATATAATGTGGTAGGTGCATCAGTTGAATATGTAACAACTCTATCATAATCTGTTTCCGGACTGGTTGCATACCAACCTGCAAACCAGGTGTTGTCAGCAGGTACGGTAAGTCCTGTATAATCTGTTCTGATTGCAAGAGACTCACCCTTAAACTTTTCCATCGGTGCTATGCTTCCTGTAGCACCGTTTCCGTCTAAGGTTACTTTATATATAGTAATAGAGTTATAAGCTGCGCCATTACCAGCCAAACCGGCAGCATATGCACTGAATTCAAGGAAGTATTTTCTA
>JAFUGL010000055.1 GCA_017469405.1 Lachnospiraceae bacterium
CCCCCCCCCCCCCCCCACGACACACTGTCTATCTAAAAATGACTTACCAAATTCCTTCATTATCGAAGTTGTAATCATAGTTGTATAACTCTTGTATTGAATCCATCTCCTCCTGGCGTTCATCATATGCTTCGTTCTGCTGCTCCAGGAACTGTTGCTCCAGATCATCTATATGCTGCTCTTCGGCATCAGTCTCCGTTGCATTGGAATTGTCCTGATTATCCTGATTTTGATCATCCTGATTCTGGTCATCCTGGTTTTCATCATCACCCTCATCACCATCATCATTTTGTTCATTCTTTTTTTCTTCAAGTTCCTTAATCAAATTATCAATTTCTTCTTTTAGTTTTTCTGCTTCCTTGCTATGCCCTGTACCCTCGTCATTGGCACAACCATCCGGCAAAAGCACCTCCCTTGCCTCCTTGAGTGTGGCAATTGTTGCATCTATATTATCGGGAGTATCATAATCACTTGGTATCTTGCCAATTATAGACAATGCAAGATTAATTCTGATAGAGCATTCTTTTTTATCCGGAACATGACATTTTAACGCATTATTATATTCCTTTATCGCCTCTTCATAATTATGCTGATTATAGAAAATATTCCCTCTGTTATAATGAGCAATATACGGCTGATAAAAATTGGCAAAGGTTAGAGCTTCAGCACTGCCCGTGTAAGTATTATTTTTTACCTTTTTTATAATTCTCTCATTATAGGCATAGGTAAAGATAAGCTTGCCGATTATAACAAGAAAAAATATATATAAAATTAGCAAAATCTTCTTTTTCATTTTATCCTGACCTTTCTCCTATAATAGATAAAATCAAATATCATCAAGGCACAAAGCGGTATCACAAAGAAATAATATATATCGCGATATCCCTTCTTGCCTTCCTTTCCATACTCTAAGTCTTCAACCTCTTTTTTTATCTCATCAAGCTTATCATCTATTTGAGACTGCCTTGTCATATGGATATACGGAACCCCCATATCACCTGCAATCTTCTGTAAATTGCTTTCATCAATTTTAGATATAGCCTGAACCTTATTGTAATGGCTGTCATAATAATAAAGATACTCCGGCTCGCTTTCATCTCCCGAATAGGAAATGGTTTTCATAGGGCCGCCTTCGGTTGTACCATATCCAAGCACAGCACCATCATCTATATAATCCTTTAAATCAGAATAGCTCTTTAATTTTTCATCGTTTGTAATCTCACCATCACTTATAAAAAATACTATCTGATAATTATCTCTATCATTATCAAGGTCCTTTTTCATAACCTCGATAGCATCATTAAATGAAGTACCATTTGCATAAATTCTGGTCTGTCCCTTGAGAGAATTTATAACCTGATAAAAAAGGTTGACATCACTTGTGTATGGGATAACCTTATCGGTATAATTACCTATAGTGATAACAGAAAAATTAGCCGTAGGCAGACTTTCTGCAATATATTTACAATCTGCTTTTACGCCGTCAAGTCTTATTCCACTTCCATTGTAATCTTCTGCGAGCATACTGATAGTGTCATCAATGACAAACAGTACATCCACATTTTGAGTTACTGTCGGTACATTGTCATCTTCAACCATCGGTCTTAGATTAATTACAAATAAAAGCGCAACAATCAATATCTGTCTTATATAATTAAATTTTCCCTTTCTTACCATAAGGAGCATAAATGCACATATCAGCACCATAGCCCATATGGGTAACATCGGATTTATCTTCATAATCTAACCTTCCTGCCGGCTGCAAAATATAAGCTGACACATATAAGTAGTATATAAAACAAAAGCTTCGGCCTGTCAGTGATAAATGTCTGCATCTCCACCGTATCGGAAACATCCGTTACACTTATTGCATCAATTACTTCCTGAACAGCTGATTTGCTTTTAATCCTATAATAAGCTCCACCGGTTTTTTCGATATCTTTTTTGTATTGTTCTTCATCAACCACGTAATCCGGTCCTAGTGCAAATATCTTTACACCATACTTTGCGCATAGGTCGGTTGCTTCGGTAACTGTTACTATCTGTTCACCAAACACCTCATTATCAGTTGATAAAATCATAATCCTCGCCCTGTCTGTATTTTCACGTAAATCAGGGAATGCAAATAAACATCCGGCAATTCCGTCACCTATAAGAGAGCTGCCGTAATCGCTTAATGTTCCTGCATATTTATATTCATAGGTTTCATAATCAAAGTCACTATACCAGTTCCAATATGAAGTACTCTGTTCAAATGCCTCCTGCAACTTGTCTATCTCTCCGAGCACATAATCGTAGTCTGTTGTAAGCGGAACCAAAACAACAGTTTTACCACAAAAGATTGTTATGCCAAATCGTTCGCCGTCAAGGCCATTTACCAGATCCTTTAAGTCATCACATATATACTGATTAAGCTCATCCATCGAATCGGATATATCAAGGCACAAAAAAATATCTCTGTTTCTTAGTGTCTTTGAAACAGTCTTAACCTCAACCGGTCTTGAAATCATAATAAAGCTTACCGCTATCGCTGCCCAAAGGCATATCAATGCAAATATGCTTAAAAGCTTATATACAATTACTCTTTTCTTAAATCTCGGATCATCATTTACAAGGGATACATTTGCTGCTTTAATACTGTTTTTATAATTATTTCTTCTCTTAATAACTATAAACGGTAAGATAACAACAACCGGTATCGCAATGTATAAGACCCATCTGTACATCAATTCCATCCGAATATTACCTGCCTTGCCTTTTCACATGTTTCTATAATATTTCCGCCGCTTTCTTTAGAAAACTCCGGTTCGTAACACTCGTCGATCAGATAGTAAAGCATAGGAATATTTAAAAGCCTTATTTCATTTAAGGTATAGTTTTGAACCTTAATCTTTGTCACATCATACACGAAATGCCTGATAACCTTACTAAGCTGCTGATAAGCCTGTCTGTCATTTAGCTTGCCCGCCTTATATTTATCAATTATCTCTGCAAGCATCTGGGTATATTTTAGCTTTGCAGCAGAAAGATCTACTACTTTTACAGGTTCAGAATAATCAACTTCAATATTCTCATGCTTTTTCTTTATGAAATTAATAAGCCATATAACCGGCGGGATAAGTGCAATTAAAATCAAGACAATGAAAAGCCATACAGAATATGAATACATATCCTGAAGTCCTACAGTAATCTTATCACCTATTCCACCGGTAGTACCTGTGGTACTACCTCCTGGTATTTGCATACTTATGCCTCTCCAACAACTCAACTATTTTTTCAGTTACATCTTCTTTTTTATCTATCTCAGTAAACACAATTCCATGTCTTAAAAGCTTCTTTTCATTTTCATCATATATCTCTTTTTTTATCTTAAGCTCAAGCTCATTAAACTTTTTATTGCCCGCAAAATAATCCGGCATATGCTCCGATTTGTCAAAATCATATGAAGCGCCTGCGGTAAAATCCGCATCACTTATATTAATAAATAATACATCATGCATAACTCTAAGCTTCTTAAGTGTGTTATCGCTCACACTCCTCACACCTGCCGCATCAGTAACCACAAATATTATCATCTTACGCTTGATATTTTTAAGAATAAAGCTAAGCGACTTATTTAAATCACCGCTTTTCTCATTAAAAACAGCCCTGTCATATAAGGTAATAAGTCGTTCGAGATTAACAAGTCCGGTTCTAAGCTGACCGTATTCTATCATTCCGTTCTTGTTAAAAACCGAGCCCACATAATCTCCGTTTTTGCATGCGATATAGCCGGCGGTTCCTCCTGCTATGAGTCCGACCTCTTTTTTGGTTTCAAACCCTTTAGTATCTGCAAGCATCTTTTTACCCGTATCAAAGACAAGCATAATATTATGTTTTTTCTCAGCTATATATCTTTTCACAAGAAGAGTTCTGCTTCGGGAGGAAGCCTTCCAGTCGATGTCTCTTATATTGTCGCCGAGAACATACTCCCTCAAATCCTCAAAGTTAAGACTGTTACCCTTATAAACAGACTTATAGGAGCCATCGAAAACATTGTCCGTCTTCTTGGTTGAATATATGCTTACATTTGATTTAATTCTTGTAATATAATCCATCATGGTGTTTGAATTGCTCCTATGATTTCATTTATAATTCTTTCTTCAGTTATATTGTCAGCAACTGCTGCAAAATTAAGTGTAATTCTATGTCTCAAAACACTATAGATAAGTACCTTTACATCATCCGGTGTAACATAATTTCTTCCGTTCATAAGGGCAACCGCCTTGGCAACCTCCATAAGAGCGATACCTCCTCTGGTACTTGCACCGAGAGTGATATACTGCGAAAGTTCCTTACTTATAAACTTGTCCGGATGTCTGGTAGCATCAATTATTGCTATAATATATCTCTTAATCGCAGGATCAACATATACCCTCTCCACAAGCTGCTGCAGATACTTTACATCCTCAAGTGAAACCACAGGATGTGACTCGGCGAAGACATTATTTTCAATTCTGTTAAGTATCTCAAGCTCTTCATCCTGATTTGGATACTCTATCTTTTCCTTTATGATAAATCTGTCAAGCTGCGCCTCGGATAAAAGATAAGTACCCTCCTGCTCTATAGGATTTTGAGTAGCGATAACCGTAAATATCTCCGGCATCTTAAATACCTCGCCGCCGATAGTAGTCTGATGCTCCTGCATAACCTCAAGCATCGCACTCTGCGTCTTGGCACTGGAACGGTTAATCTCATCAAGGAGTACAAAGTTAGCATATACCGGTCCCAATTTAGTCTCAAAATTGTTGGTCTGGTAATTAAAAATCTGAGTTCCGATTATATCACTCGGAAGTAAATCCGGTGTACACTGGATTCTGGAAAATGTACCATTCATAGATTCGGTAAGTGTCTTTGCCGCAGTAGTTTTGGCAAGTCCGGGTACTGACTCAAGTAAGATATGTCCATTACACATAATAGCTATTAAGAGCGATGTGCCAAGTCTGTACTGACCTACCATCTTACTGTAATAATACTGATTAATATTATTTATAATCCCCTTACTTTTTTCAATTTCCTGCTGACTTATCATATTTTTGTTATCCATGATTTACCTCTCCTATATTACATTTTTATATACTCTTATATACTTTCAAAAAGCTTATATACTTCTATATACTCTTATATACTTCTATATACTTTATGTCAATCAATTATCTAAATTAATTTTGTTTCAAAAAATATTTTTGATTTTAATTTTTCATAAAAATATTCTTCAAGCTGTCAAGCTCAAATCTGTTATCCCTTGAGCTCATACCCGGGTTACGTCTCATCGCATACATAACACGCTTGTTAGCTTTTTCCTTATTGTCATAATATTTATTTCTAAACTCTTCAAGCTTAGCCTTAAGTCTGTTTTTCTCTTCTTCATGCTCCTTCTTCTTTTCTTCCATCATGCTTTGGAAATGATTATAATCATCCTCCGCAAATGCAAGGAGCACATCCAGACGCTTTTGCATACGGATAACATTTTCGTTTGTTTCAACATATTCCTTAAACATCTTCTTAAGATCAAAGGCCGCACGCGCCGATGCATATACATCCATACAAAAGAACACCAAAAATATAACATCAAAGAGCCAAAGCTCTGTAGCATTCAAATTCTTTACAAACCTGTCCACAGGACCATGAATATAATTTGTTACAACAACTGAAAACATCCCCCACATAAGGGAACATCCAAGGCATATGTATCCGTTTAAATTAAGCGGCTCATAGGTATAATCCCAATATCTTACACCAAACATTTTTTCCATCACATAACCGGTAAAGTATTCAAGGGCAGTTGCTGCAAGCATACCTGAAAGAAATGTAAGGAAAACATTTGCCTTAAACGGTGCCGTAAAAAATACAATTGTTACAGCACCAAAACCATATATAGGTATAACCGGTCCGTATAAAAAGCCCCTGTTGACCGGCTTTCTATATTCTATCGAAACATATATACTTTCAAATATCCAACCGAAAAAACAGTATATCGCAAAAAATGCAAGCCACTCTCCAAAAGTATAATTGTACATTTAAATCTCCTTTATTACATCATTAATATAGCCATGTAAAGAAAAATAAGCGCCTGCAGAACAGGCGCTTATTTTCTTTACATGGCTGTATATCCACCATCAACAGGTAAAGCTACACCTGTTACGTAGGTAGTTGTAGGTGATGCTAAAAATACTGCTGTAGTATCAAGCTCGCCATCGTTACCATATCTTTCCATAGGTATCATAGTCTTTGCATTTGCCTGGAAGAAATCACTGTCAAGAGTTTCCTTGGTAAGTGGTGAATAG
>JAFUGL010000056.1 GCA_017469405.1 Lachnospiraceae bacterium
CCTGGAACAGCAAAAGCTGTTCCCTCGCCTTCCTGGCGAAGGACGGGGTTTGGGGTGGAACCCCAAGTATAACAAAAGCCCTGGAAAATCCAGGGCAAATGTTTTAATCATTTCGGGACATAATCAAAAATGCTTGACATAACTATATCTTACCAGGTTACCATACTATAAACTTAAGTATTAAATAATCTATTCCCGATATGATCAGAGCCATTATCGCCGAATATACACACCCTATCAAAAATCCTTTAAAGTGATACATATAATCCTTATAGCCTTTACAACCTTCCGTTCCTTCAATTACAACCCATTTAGCCGTCAGCTTGCATATGATAATCCAGTCCATTACGATAAGGTCAACCACATTCCAGCTCATAGCTATTATGAATGTAAATAAAGTCAAATTCAAAAACGATGTTTTCCCTCCACTATATTGAAGGACTCCAAATACGATCAATATACCAAATAGCACTATAGAAAATAGAGCTGAGAAAACCCGAGCTTTTCTCTTCTGTTCGGCCGAAGGTTCCGGAAGTGTAGATGCCTTCTGTATATCCTCCGGATAATCATGTAGCATCTCCCACGGAAATTTCGTAACCAATATATAAACATAAATAATCCATAAAACAGACCATATCAGTCCTTCAACCAAAGCAACCTGTATCATTATTTCTCCTTCCTGCTCACATGAAAGTCGCAATAATCATCTCCGTTTGCAAGTGTATGATTTCTGATCAGCTTAGCTCCTCCTTTATCAAAACTAATAAAGTCAGTCATACATAGATACTTGATAAGATGAAAGCAATCTTCTCTTCTACCAAGTTCACAAAGTCCGCATTTAGTGTAAGTGAATTCATAGTTATCTTTATCAATTCTCCTGAATGTAGATTTCCAATCCATTTCATAGGAGGATGTTTGTGATTTTCTGGCAGCTTCTTCACGGGTTCTGATATTCTTCTCCGAAAATGAACTTTCATCCTCTTTCTGTCTGCGGAGCATTTCGTCACAAAGATACCTGACGAGTCCCTCAAAACATTTTTCATCTATAACATCCGGAGACGCTTTATGAAATGATATCATGTAACAGCCTATATAAAGAATTTTGGTTAGACTATTCCCTTTACCCAATGCCGGTGTTCTGGCCACTATTTCCTTATATTCTTTCCTTATTTTCTTCTTCAATGCAGGTGTCACATCTATTCCGTAATCCCTTAAAAAATTGTAAACAGCTTTATCCATAATGAGTGGCATAGCCATACCCATAAATCCGTATCTCATTTTGTTTTTAGTCACCTTTCCCTTATAAGATCATACATATGAAAGCTTATGATCTTCTGTATATAAAATCACATCTGTCTCCACCGGTTCCGAGTGTCATGGTTCTTATAAAGTCCACATTATCCAGACCACAGTAGGCATATTCATCACTATCGCAAAAGGTCTTAGTAAGTTCAGGCAGTTCCAGTTTTGAAAGATAATCACAGTACGGACAAGCTTTCATATTAAAGGACACTTCTTCCTTATCCTTCCGTACCCACTCAACCTTAAAACCTGCCTTTTCACCAAATGCAGTGTTAGTCAAAATACCGCATAGCTTCATAAAAAAGGCTGCTCCAATTTTGGTAGAGGTCATTTTTGCAAATGATTCATGTCTAGATTCATTTTTCTTCTTTATACATTTTTCTATCCATTTATAGGCTTTATCAGGATAATATTCCTTTAATACTTTATATAGAGCCGCCCTTTCAAGGATGAATGTAGCATGCATTTTATTGGTCTTAACAACGTCTCCTAAAATTCCTGCCATACGGTCATATTCTGCGTCTGCCTCTTTTTTAATCCTATCAGCCTGTTCGTCGCCATAAGCTTTACTTAGATGTAAGAATAAAGGATTATATTCTTTTATTTTGTCATATCTGTTCTTTTTCATTTACTTCTTCCTCCAATATAAATATGCCGGAATAAAAAATGTCATCTCAAGAAGACTCTCCAGTGAACCCGTAACACCCCACTCTCCCGTGATTTTTGCAAACACAACAAATATCAGTACCAGAATGAAGTATCCACCGAATATATAAAAAACATTTCTCTTTTTCAGACCGAATTTTCCACTCAGAATACCATAAATCAGTATTATTTCAGTGAGATATCCAAGTATAGCCAAAGTATAAGTAAGCGGATTCAGGTACGACTGGGCATGTTCTATGAGCGTCACAATCTGTGATTCAGACACACCCGCATTTATCGCTGATCTATATGTTAAAGGACTATATACACCAAGTGTAAAATGCATATAAAGAACTCCACCTATACAAAGCAGTGAAGGCAGAATTAAGACATTCCCCCATCTATTAAACACATTATGATACATCTTCCCAAGGCTTATAAATCCCATTAGAAGCAGCAGACTGCCGATGACACCTATCCACATTGAAGTCATAAGTCTCCACTCCGGGACATCCCACAGAGCCATTTGTTCATCGGATAATACATCCTGCCCTATATATAAAAACATATCGGCTATCGCATATATAATTGTACCCGCAATTCCGGCTCCAGCCATTATCTTATTAACCTTGCTCATATCATTATCCACTATATTCATTTCTATTCTCAAATTACCTTTCTCTTAAAAGATTGTTCATTAATAGTTACAATCTTCTGTATATAAACCCACTTCGTTAGTTGCATCTAATCATATATAGTATCATATAACTCAAAATATTACAAAACAAAAAGGCTGTCATACGAGAGCTGACAGCCATGATTGTCAATTATTTATTCACAGAATAATAGATATCGTGAACATAGAGTTTAAAAAACATTCGA
>JAFUGL010000029.1 GCA_017469405.1 Lachnospiraceae bacterium
AGTATATGAAAAGGCTGATACAACAACATTTTGCCCGATTTGTGTAAAATCAAAAGTGAGAATCCGCATTTATTTGCTCAGAAAACGATGTGTCTGAACGAAGTGAGTTCATCGTTTTCGTGCAAATAAAAAGGATTTGAACTTATTGATTTAACAAATCGATGGCACGTTGTGTATCAGCCTTATTCATATACTTTCCTATTAGAAAACTTTAATTGGTGTGAATGTATGTAAACAGTTTTTGGATATCTCTTCCCCTGCGGAAAGCCCCGTTTAGTCTACGATTACAAGTATGGTAATGGTTTCGTCATTTATGTCGTTTGAGATAGAAATAGTTGTTATACCGGTTGCGACAGGAGTTATGTCTAAAGTTGCTACATTGCCTGATTCATCTGAGGCATCCTGCCATGAGCAGGTAGCTACACCACCGTCTGCTACTGCCGGATTTACTGTACCTTCTTCTGAAGAGAAAAATACCTTTACAGATGTTGCTCCTTTGCTAAGATGAACTACTGTGTCACTTACAAAGAAATCATCATAGCCCTGACCTGAGGCTTTGTTGTTTGCAAAGTCTATCAACGGAGCATACTTATCATTTGTTGAAGATAATTCAGAAACCTGCGCCTCATAATCTGCTACCTGAGTCTGTAAGGATGCATTCTCTTCTTCTAAATCTGAATTAGTAGATTCAAGTCCGGCAATCTCATCTTCTTTACTTGTAACAAGTGCATTTTTTGAATCAAGCTCTTTTGAAATTGAATCCTTTTCATCAGTGATCTTATCAATTTCCTTGGTATAGTGAAGATATCCCCATACACCTGCTCCCGCCATTCCAAGGATGAGAAGCAATGAAATAACTATATAGGCAATCATTCCTCCGCCAAGCTTTCCACTCTTTTGTTTTGGCTGTTTGGCCTCCTTTGCTGGCTTAGGTGCCTTTTGCTGTTTTGCCGGCTTAGCAGGCTTACCCTGTTGCTGCACAAGCATTCCTGATTGACCATTCATAGGATTTTGTCCAAGCTGTCCTGTCATACCCGGTTGTCCACCCATAGGGCCTTGACCCGGTTGCATAGGCGGTACCATACCCGGTTGTCCACCCTGAGGAACTTTTCCCTGAGTTCCATTTGAAGGAGCTTGATTAAGCATATCTGCTGTTAAAACCGTTGTGCTCTCTTCACCTTTTGTATCTTCCAACATATCTGCTGTAAGAATTGTAGTACTTTCCTCACTTTTACTTTCAATCTTTTCTTCTAAATTTGATGTATCAGGGACTTTGATAAGTTTTGCTCCACACTGTGCGCAAAATTCTGCACCCTCTTTATTATCAAATTTACATTGTTGACAAACCATCTTTATACCTCCTGGTTATTTAATATTGTATGTATTATACCTCGAGTTTCATATCTCCGTCTTTAATGAGATTTAATTTTCTCATACCTTCAGATATAGCAAGTGTAACCGCAGCCGGAAGTATGAAATGCATAACTATTATAAGAAGCATTGCTTTGCCTCCACCCATACCATCAGCAGTCATAGCACTGTATGCGGCAAATTGTCCGACAAATCCGGCTGATCCCATTCCTGAACCAACAGGAGTACTGACCATATGTAATACAGCTGAAGCAATTGGACCAAGTATTGCACTTGATATAATTGCAGGGAGCCAGATAATTGGTTTTTTGATTATATTTGGAACCTGAAGCATAGATGTTCCAACACCTTGTGCTATGAGTCCACCCATTTTATTTTCACGGTAGCTTGCAACTGCAAATCCAACCATGTTACAGCAACAGCCAATGGTTGCGGCTCCGGCAGCAAGTCCGCTTATACTCATGGATATTCCAATTGCCGCAGAGCTTATCGGAAGGGTAAGTATCATACCCATAAGCACCGATACAACAATTCCTCCGATGATAGGATGTGCCTCAACATTTACATTGACAAGCGCACCTAACCAACCCATAAATTTACTTATATATGGTCCGACAAATATGCCCACGGCAGCACCCGAAAGTATCGCAATCAAAGGGGTTACAAGTATATCAACCTTTGTTTTTCCTGCCACAAGATTTCCAAGTTTAATCGCAAATATAGCTGCCACAAATGCACCAAGCGGCTCTCCCGGTTTGCCGATTCCCAGAGATTCTATAGTAAGAACTGTAGGAAATGCACCTATCATACCACAAACTGCAGCAGATACAGTAACAAGCGGTCCACTCTTTAACTTGCAAGCTACACCGACACCTATACCAGCTCCGGTTATGGATTTTGCAAAGTTACTTACGGCAACGAGATAATCTCCTATGTTTCCACCAATCAAATCGCCAACCTGAGCTATGATTGTACCGATAATAAGTGTAGAAAAAAGTCCAAGTGCCATTCCACTTAAACCGTCGATAAATATCTCATTAAGCCATCCTTTTACTTTACTCATTTGATTGTCTCCTTACTTAGTATATTAATCTGCTTTATCTTATGCCCTGTATTAATTCACGCATAAATATCTAAGTTTTTCAAGGCTCATTTTCCTTATATCAATTTTATTAACAGGTTATAGTATACCTTTTTTTCGTGATATGTCAATTAGTTTCTCGCATTGCTTCAAAGGTTTCAAATATATCCAAAAGTCCCCATCCCCATGACTCACTCGGATACATAATATCTATATTTTCCTTAGCTCCTCTTATAAGCATCTGCTTTATGGTAGGTGTATCAAGATCCGGATTATTTCCTTTTACGATTCCCCACTCAAGCAAAAGCGCAGCTGCCCCGGAAGTTACCGCAGAAGCGATGCTTGTTCCGTCTTTTCTCGTGTAGAGGCTCTCCCTACCCAAAAGATTGTTACCTGCTGAAAATATACCATATACATCAACGGCAGGTGCGGTTATATCAGGTTTTATGCTTCCCCTTCTTGTAAAACCACGGCTTGAGTTGATATATATAGAATTATTGTAGTGATTATATCCTGATGCAGTTATCGTTCCTCTTGCATTACCCGGAGCACATATCGTTACATCCGGTTCGCTTCGGATAAACATAACATTTGAATTAAGGAAATCATGTATGGGAAGCCACGCATCAAAGCCTCTCGCTATCCCAAGAACAGTTTCCGAAACCTCGATAGTCCATATTCCTTCTGAAGGCTTATCAAACCGAAAGAAAATCATCTGGTCTCCCGATTGTCTTTCAACAGCTATATTCTCTATATAAACTGAAGTTCCTTCATATAAAAAATTGATTACGGTACTATCATTTTTTATTGAGGCAATATTGGAAAATTTTTCTCCTGTCGGAGAAAGAAGGGCTATACTTAAAACCCCCGGTGCATTGCCCCATATCTCCATGGCAAAGCCTTTATCCATAGGACCAACATATATCTCGACACTCTCAGTCATTTCGGTGCTGTTAATCCTTCTGTCTGCACGATAATGTCCTCCAAATCCAAGCTCATTACCTGCAGAGCAAATAGCGCATACACCTCTTAAATTTTGTACCATATCAAAATACATTTCCAGATTGGTATTGCCATTATGGTCACCGGAATTGCTTCCAACTCCTAAGCATATGGCAATCGGCTTTCCAAGTCTTGCCGCCTCAAGTAAAAGGAATCTTATACCCAGCATAATATCAGCCTCACTATAACAGTCAGCATCATCATTTATAAGATAAAGATCCTTAAGATTTTTTTTGGCCGGTTTAAGTTTAACCATAATGATATCTGATTTTGGTGCTATACCGGTGAAGTTTTCTCCTATCTCATTTCCTGCCGCTACAGATGCAAGAAATGTTCCATGCCCATCCTCATCTATCGACGGAACTACAGAAAAAGGATCGTCACTTAAAAGTGCATTATTGATATCCTCTTCATAATAAACCGCACCATAACCAAACATTTTAGGGCCTGTGCCCACTACAGCCTCATTCTGATCCCATATACTTTTTATCCTTGTTGTTTTGTCAATATTTAAAAAAGCTTCACTGGTATAATTAATTCCCGTATCCACAAAACCGATAATTACATCCTTACCGGATAAAGAAAGTCCCGAAATTCTCCTTACGGAATCCGCGCCAATAACCGTGGCAACAGAAGTGTCCATAAGGCCGTAGCATTTCGGGACAGTATTATATCCATATCTGAAAATTCTCTTTTCATTAAAATCAACCGATTTCTTATAGGCTATAAGAAACCGGTTGTTAATATTGTTCACACACTCCGGAATGAACGTCTCATATATTCCAAACATATAGTCATCATATCTGAATATAAAGTCCAGATAATCTTCCGAATAGATAAATTCGGTACAAGCATCAAGGTTTTCGTTATTTAAAAAATCCATATATCAATCCTGCTTATAAAATCTTAATCAATTATATTCATAAGCATATTCTTTGATGACTTGTCAGCATAGATTAAATCCATCCTTTTGATTTCAAGTCAACTCTTCATTAATAAATTTCTTAAACCTTAATCTTTAGTTTTTAATTCTTCATCCTCGACTCATACTCATCTTTAGGCATAGGCTTTGCAAAATAATATCCTTGTATCATGTCACAGCCCTGCTGGGCAAGGAAGTCAACCTGCTCCTTAATCTCAACACCCTCTGCGACAGTGCGCATATTAAGGCTCTTAGCAAGCTTGATAGCTTCAGTTACAACAATCTCACCACGCTCGCCGCTGTTTTCTCCTCTGAAAAATTCTGCATCCAACTTAAGCACATCAAGCGGCATATCTTTAAGAGAATTAAGTGATGAATACCCTGAACCAAAGTCGTCCATGGAAACCGCAAAGCCATAGCTTTTTAGTCTCTCAATAGTGTTAATCATGGCATTTTTATCATCAAAGAATGCACTTTCCGTAAGCTCTATCTCCACAAGTTCATGAGGCGCACCCTCCTTATCCACCATATCTCTTATCTGCTCTGCAAGGTCACTTTCTATGAAATGTGCCCTTGATACATTTACAGATACCGGCACACATTTATATCCCTTATCAAGCCATGCCTTTTGGTCTTTTGCAACGTGGCTTATCATATAGTGGTCGATCTCTGTTATAAAACCGTTTTTCTCAAATATAGGAATAATTCGTCCCGGACTTACAAATCCGTACTCCGGAGACTGCCATCTTATGAGTGCCTCCACACCTCTTAATTCATTGGTTCTCGGATCATACTTAGGCTGGTAATAAACCATAAATTCTTCATTATCAAGAGCCTGCTGCTGCTTTTCCTGAACCATATCAATCCATTTTTGCTCTTCAACAAGCTTCTCATCAAAGTAAGCAATTCCCGAATCCTCGCTGCCCTCAAACTTGGCTCTTGCCGTACAGGCATTGTTATATTCCTTTTCTACATCTATATCTTTTCTCTTTATAAATCTTCCATCAGAATCCTTGCTTGTATCAATCTTATTTACGCCTACCTGAAATGCAAATTTATGCTCGGTATCTATCTGCTCAAGCTCCTTGATAAGCTTCTTTATTCTTTCGTCAAGTTCATCCGCATCCGTATATTTAAGTAAAAGTGCAAAATTAGAATTGGTGGTATGTGCGATAAGCTCTTTTTTTTCTAAACTTGCAGCAACCCAGTCATGTATCTTACAAAGTTTCTCCTCGCCCTCTTCTATGGAGTGGCACATACAAAAGGTTCTGTATTTTACAAACACAAGATTTACAATAGCGTATTTATTCTTGGCATTTCTCTTCTTTTTAAGAAGCTGTCCACCCTTTTCTTTAAACCACATCCAGTTACGTCCCTTGGTAACCTGGTCGGTAAAGAAGAAATTGGTAATCCTTCTTTGTCTGATAAAACCGCCTATAACATTTCCCACAACTATGAAAAATACGATGACAACAACTGCCAAAACAACAGCCAGAAGGACACCGAATAAAGCTATATCCTTGATATTTATTTTGACTGTTGCCTTCGCAACAAGGGTATTGCCATCTGACAAATCCACAGAAAGCCATAAAGGAATATCGGTTGTTACTATCTCATTAAGCTCGCTTACATTTTCGCCATAATAATCTATATCAACCCTAACATTACCGTTTTCATAGACAATCGAACTCGGATCTCCATCATATTTATCAAGTTCATCAAGTTTGTCATTGTACTCCTTTATCTTGTCATTATCTATAACCTTATCGCCTACATGAAAACCTTCGTTATCATCGTATTCAATATTTTTTATCAAATCTTTATATTTAAATTCCAACGAACCATCAGATATAGTAATGTAGCTTGTATTTATATCCGTATAAGCGATTACACCCTTAAGTTCATCGTCAAGATAAACGACCTCGCCCTCTTTGCTTGCAGTATTTTCTCCGTTTTGATAAATTATATTTCCAGCTTTATCTTTAATAAAATAATCCCTGCCCTCTTTATTAAGAAGACTGTAGGTTTCCTCGCCATCTCCGTAGGTATCATAAACCCTGGCCATATATTTTATGGTATTATACTCTGCTGTTGCTTTCGTTTCGACAGCATATTGGAAAAATACTTCTACAAATGCATAGCCGAGAACACCAATAATCAATAAAGCAATTAAGAATACCAAAATTGAAACCCATGATCTGTTTCTTTTTATCTTTTTAAAGCTTTTTTCTTTTTTTCTATTCTTCTTTTTTGTTTTCTTATTTTCTTTTTCTTTAATTTCTTCTTTAATTTCTTCCGCCATATCTCTCCCCTATTCCTGACTTCTCCATCACTGCATAATACTACAAATCTATATAGTTTCTCCGTTACATCATACCATCAGGCGATTAATTATACGACTTATTAACTCATCAAAAGATAAGCAAAATATCCCGCATAACATAAAAGCATAAATATTCCACCCGCTCTTTTAAGCTTCTTATCCTTATTGCATACACATATAAATAAGATGACTACTGCCGCAATAGCAACAATCGCATCCTTAATAAACGCTCTCTCAAAAGTAATCGGAAGAATGGTTGCAGACACACCCACAACAAAAAGAATATTAAAGATATTGCTTCCGACTATATTTCCGATTGCTATATCCGTCTTGCCTTGTTTTGCCGCAACCGAAGAGGTCACAAGCTCCGGAAGCGAAGTTCCGAAGGCAACGATTGTAAGTCCGATAAGTCTTGTTGACATACCAAGTTCCGATGCTATATAGCTTGCCGCATCAACCGTTACATCTGCACTGATAACGATACATGCCGCACCCAAAACCACCAGTAAAAATAAAATCGGCAGCTTATCCTTTTCGGAAAGTGTCGTCCCACTTTCGTCATCCGCCTCACCGTTTTTTGCGGTAAATATAAGATAAACCATAAAGCATGCCATAAGCACAAGGAAGATAATACCGTCAAGTCTTGAAAGCTCATCTCCCATCATACCTAGAACAAGCAAAAGTACAGTAATAAATATTACAAATGGGATTTCAAATCTAAATGTATTTTTTTTGATTGCAAGTGCAGCTATGCATGAAGCCACACCAAGTATAAGAAGGATATTCATGATATTACTTCCGATAACATTACCAACAGAAATACCTGCATTACCCGAGGCTGCACCCTTTATACTTACCGCTGCCTCAGGAAGCGATGTACCAAATGCCACAATCGTAAGTCCGATTACAATCTGTGGGACATTGAACTTAAGCGCAATTTTAGATGCACCATCCACAAATGTATCCGCACCTTTTATAAGAAGATAAAAGCCTGCCACAATAAATACCGCATTTAAAGCCATCATCAATCCCCTGCTGTCAGGAAGAAATTCAAGCTTCTTGTTGGCATAAGAAAGTGCCACACAAAGTGCTGCAAGTACAAACAAAATTACATTTTTCTTTTTCATTTTTTAATCCCTTCTTGATTCTTCAAACTTTTTCTAATGTTTACCTGCATAGCACACTGTCGCCTAATGCTATAACCAGTACATATTTAGATACAGTATGAAAAATCATCCATTTTAATTATATCCTCTTTAACTTATTGAGCAGCTGCTCGTCACTCAATCTAAATACATCATCTATAATCCAGGTATGCATATCCTTGGCACGCTGTTTAAAATACCTGGTACCTGTAGTGTCATCACTGCCTTTAGCAAGCACAAGTGCTTTTCTTGCATATTTTCCACCAAATTTGCGTGACACGGTTTCCAGCTCATGCAAGGCACTTCCTCCAACCTTACCACTCTTACATGAAATAAATATCGGACATACATCCTTCATGAGAATTACATCAATTTCATTCATTGTATCATAGATAAGACTATCGTCGGTATGAAGTTCTCCTGCCCAGTCGATATGTGCTCCTATAATTGCATCTGTAAAAAGAAATTTATCTCTGGTTGCTACTTCATACACATGAAGTTCTAAGATATTGCCGGCTTTTCCGACAACTCTCTTAATCATATCATTTTTAAATTTAAAAATTACCTTATTTCCGGTTTCTCTATACTCCTTTAAGAGCTTAACCTTATTCAAATCCTGCAGAAGCTCTATCGCATCTCCAAGCGGTTTTTTATAAAGCTCCTCCCAGCCCTCATTTTGATCCGGCATCGCCTTTCTAAGTTCATCAATTCTTGCACAATGCTTATTCCATCTGCCACGGTACCTGCTGCAGATATCCCACATAGTTCTTATGTCCGCACGAAAATCATCCGTAAATCTCCAATCAGCATAACTTCCGGTATGATTTGTCAGAACACCTCCATGAAGAACAATCTCCTCCGCGATACTCAGATGAAATTTATAATCGGAAGTAATAATCTCTCCACCGTTTATATCTATCTCTTTACCTGTAAATGGGTCGATACGCATCTTTCTAATCTCCATGCGCGCGGCAATACATCCAAGAGCTATAAGTATGAGCTCACTTCCACCGGTAAGGTCAAACTTCACATCCGGATACTCTCTGATTATATCTGTCAACATGGAAATCGCAACATTTAAGTTATCCTTAGGCACCTCAATAAATTCCAGATTGACTGTCGGGCACCTTAAATCCTTAAAATGCTTTATATCATTTATCCTTTTTGTAACCATATTATCCTTATGGCCTAAGAAAATGATTTTTTCCGGCTTATATTTCATCATAGCCATAACATTTTCCAAAGGCTCTTCAGAATAAAACTTTACCAATATTTTGCATTCTTCCATAATTTCGTTATTTGTGTCCATAATTTACCTTCAATTATAAAAAAAATTTTTAATTTATTATATTTAAATCTAATCTAAATCACATTAAATTATAACAAAGGAATTTATCATTTTCAATTAGTTTATATCGGTCATACTTAAAACCTAAATATTTGCTTATCTGTTTAATTAATCCAAAATCAAACATAGTACCAAATACAAAAGAGACTGACAAGCCTTAGTGTGAAATTATGTTACCTTCTGTGAGCAATTATTGACGAAGAGTAAAAGAATTACACTATAGGGTTATTTTTTTAACTGTTCAATTTTTTTTATTATGATAATATATACATAAACATGTAGATATTTTGTAACTAGTTTCCAAAATCGTCATGTCTGTTGTGGGGAGTTCTTCCAAATCTTACATAAGAAAGGTTGATGTGTATGAATGTCGATTTAAGTCGTGTTCAAAGAATCCTTGAATGGGTAAAAACTCAGATTTATCTTGATGAGACCTCAATTAACTCCAAGCCTAGATTGGTAAAAAGAGGTCAGGTTTATCGATGTAATTTTGGCTGCGGGATAGGTAGTGAAATGCAAAAAGATCGACCCGCTGTGGTAATTCAGAATAATCCGAACAACAAAAGTTCCGGAAACACCATTGTTATTCCAATTACACATGATAGTTCCAAAATGTCATGTATAGCCCCTATAACCACACAATACAATCCAAATGGAGATGTTATTCTTGATGGTCAGGCAAATACGTCCAACCTTACGTGTGTCAGTAAAGCAAGACTAGGCAATTATATATGCGACCTCCCTGCAAGTGACATGAAATTAATTGATGAAGCACTTGCAAAGACAGTTGATTTAATGAAATATTATGCCAATATAAAAAGCAAATTCGAGGATAAGCTTCAATACATTGAAAAAATCAGAGAAGTAAGGAATGCCGCACAAGATGAACTTTCAACTATTCGTACCGAATTAGGCATTAGCAATGATATTTCCATAATTGATACAATCAAAGCCCTTAAAGCAGAGTCAAAGTGACATAAAGCATTTATAAAAAGCCACAATATATATTGACTTTTAAGCTGATACTACATATAATAAGGATACAAAGAAATCCTTTCCCGGAGTGGATTGGATATTAAAACAACTTCAACGAAAAGGGACTATGGATAAGTTCCTTTTTATTTTTAACTCTCCATCATGTATTGGTTTCTAATTAAAATGGCATAGCTGTTGTAAATTAAAAAGTCCCAGAAGTATTAATCGCACTATACCAACCAAGTAATCTATAATATGTTATTATATCATTTACAATGATTGCATATGTAATATATTCTGATTAATTATTTTGAATTGATAGCGTTAGAAATTCAAACCTAATTTTTATTGGATTTATTTTTCTTAATCCTATTAATCTCATTTCTTATCCATATATATTTATCACGCACACCTGCATCAATATATCTGCTTAAATTATCATTAATCTTATCATTCAGTTTCTTATATTGTTCTGACGCTTCAATCTTATCCCAAGATAAAAATTCAGTATTTAAAAATTTTTCGATAGAATTAATATATGTATAACCGTCTTTATCCCTTGGAAGCTCATAATAACATCCTTTGGTACATATGCTGTATCCTTTTTTAACCTCATCTGAAATAATAACTCGCGGATAAACCGCATAATACTCCTGTGCAACATAAGCATCCACAAGTCCTTTACCAAAAACAAGAGTGCTTTTCAAATGTGGTTCTATCGAAGTGTTATCCTTATTATCGCCGATATAAAAATCTCCCTTTGCTATCGCACCTCTCAGCAAAACAGGTTCATCAAGACTTAGCAGCTGCTGTTGGATAATATCGCATATATCTATAACTACAGCAAGGGATTCCTCATATATGCATGGTACAGCCACAACGATGCTATCAGACATTATATAGATATTTGCACTGCTAAGTGAATCATTGTACCTCCATATCGACTCAACTTCCTCACGCTCACTCTCATCAATATCAATAATTTCATCCGGAGAGTACACAGCCTTATGCAGCACAAGCTCTGCCTGATTATCATTTATAATTGAAGAAAAAATCGAAAACACCTCATCAATATTATGGGTATTTATTATATTTTTAAAGCCAAGAATATCCAAAAATGCGACAAAATTTTCACTATAGGAATTATTATCTTTATTATCCATAATTTATCTACCTCCAAAAATATTAGTAATTTATAGAATTACTAATATAGTATCAAATAACAGAGTAGGCTGACAAGCTTTAATGTGAATTTTTCATCATGATTTGTACCACATAAACTTATATTCATCTCATTTATCAAATCGAAATGTAAACAATTGTTTGCATATGTGCAAAATTTAGTCTTGCCTTTTTATTTTTATAATGATAGTCTTTCTATATGTGATCATATTTTTTATATTTTAACGAAGAACATAACATCATAAAAAACTACTATATTCAAAAACTACACATTCCCAAATAATTTTTATATCTTAAGGATAAGCGGGCGTGATAATCTTTGATTTTCTTTTAGCGCTCATATAATTCTAAA
>JAFUGL010000030.1 GCA_017469405.1 Lachnospiraceae bacterium
AAAATAGGTTATAATTTCCTTGTAAAATTTTATTTAGTTGCATAAATATATTTTACAACAAAAACCAGACTTTTTATAGCCTGGTTTTTGTTTTTATAAACAGATAAAAAGGAGCTGTGCATTTAGTGCGACAGCCCCTTTTAAAATAATTTTAACTATCATTTTATCAGTAACAATTATCCCTGAGTATCATCATACTAAAAAGCAAAATACATATATCAAATGCAAGTACCTTTACAGAATAATATTTATCATTATTTATTCTCTTTCTAGGAACCAGAGCAAAAGCAAGCGCAGGAAATGCAGCTATGAAATATCTTCCCTGGACTCCCATTACCAAAATTGAATCACCGGAATTAACTGAAGTATCTCCTACATAGATACCTATAATAATACATGCGCCTATAAGTAAAAATGTAAATAATCCAATAACCTTATCCTTAAACTTCACAAGTTCAAGTTCCTTTGAAACATCGCTGCCTGTTACATATAACATAAACATCGGTATTATATAAATGAGTGGTTCAAGTATATAATTAAGCGAACCAAGCGCATTAAGCCAATACACATAGGTATTAAAATCAACCAGAAGAGTATACTTAAGAACTCTGAGTATATTTAACGGACTCTGCATAATATACGCAAGCGGTGTAGTTCCCGAACCTGATTCGGCGATACTTTCGGCTGCAGACTGAGTCCCCGTCGAAACAACTCCTATCACAGTGCTGATGGCTATACTTCCCAATATAACTATAGGAATAAGAGCAATCATACACTTTTTAAAATATTCTTTATTGGATCCAAATTTTTCCTTTGGAATAATAAATATCAGCATACCAAGCATGATATATACATACTTACATAAGAATATAAGTCCCAAAATACTTCCCAGAACAAGCATATCCTTTATGCCTATTTTATCCTTATCTCCATATGCATAATAAAAGCAAAGTGCGGCAAATAAAAAGCATAATCCATTTAACATAGAATCAGGAGAAAAAGATGCTGCCTGATAAAGTGTCATAGGTAAAAGCGCAATTACCATCATTGAATTTTTCAAAATCGGAGTTATCCTGATAGCCCAATATGTCAATGCAAGAAACACAAAAAAATTAGCAAGCTTACCCATGAGAACAAATCCAAAATAGCTTAGCCCAAGATGCCTTCCGATGAAAAGGCCTATAGCCTGAGGATAGAAAAACAAAGACATAGTTCCTTCATTAAATTCTATAGTTTTTTTATCCTTAGAAGGCTTTATGGATTTAAGATGAGCTTTGAGTGCTGCACCTTCACCGCTAGCAGGATCTGTAATCTTATAATCTATATCATCATAATTTGCCGGAACAACCGCCTTACCGCTCTCGTGGTTGAGAGGTGTAATCGGTGCAAGCAGATTTCCATAGGAAACATCCATAGATCTTATAAAATGATCCCATCCGTCACACTCCTGAAAAGGCGTTCCGATTACAGCAAATGCAATTCCAAAAAATAATGCAATCAAAAGAAAAAAATTCTCAATGGAAATTATTTTTTTATTTATCTTAAATTTATCCACAAATCCCATAATACTTTGCCCTTTCAGCAGCAATTTCCCAGCTTATTTTATATATCATAATTTCCCTATGATAAATAAAAACCTTACCGCCAGCTCATCAAACAACCCCTGTCTGAATCTGTGAGGATAAAAAAGCTTTTTTATCATAGCCATAAAATTATATCTCTTATGGGTAAATAAAGCCAGAACTTTTTTATCATTTTCACTTAAGTCATCTTTATAATAATACTCAAATTCCCTAAGCATCTTTCTGCAATTAGAAAAATAATCATTTATGAAAAACTTTTTAAATCTCCAAATCTGAAATTTAATAAAGCTCATACCCCCAGGACTCACATTGTGACCGGTTCTCCTGTAATTAACTGTAGGTCTGTTATCATATATAACCTTACCAAGTCCCTGACACAATATATAAGTCCACCAGTCATGCCCGCAGCTATACTTAGGAGTATCTTTTGCGATAAGCTCTTTGGCCTTATAATTAAATACCGCATTAAATCCAAGCGGCATACAATCAACAAGCGCATTTGCAAATGAAGGTTTCTTAATCAAACCTTCCTCATCGCAGGTCTTAATAAAATTCAAATCATCATCGCACAGATTATAATTTGAAAAATAAAGAAGCGGTTTATCAGGCGACTCTTCATCAAGCCTCTTGACCGCCATGGATATTTTTTCCGGAAGCCACACATCATCCTGATCTGCATAAGCATAATAATCTGCTTTTTTTGCATGTCTTACAAGCCAAAGAAAGCTTTTTATAAACCCTACATTTTTTCCCTTGTAAAGAATAAGCTTTCCTTCTTTTTCATACTCATTTAAAATATCAACTGTCCCATCTGTCGAGCCATCATCTCGTACATAGAGACTTATATCTTTATATGTCTGGCTTAAAATACTTTCAATCTGCTCCCTTATATGGTCAGCCCCATTGTAGGAGGATAAAAGTATGATTACTTTTTTAGTCATCTTAATCCTCCTCTCGTGGGAAATACTCAAACGAGGCTCCTACTGTTATTGATTTTTCACTTTTATTTATTATATATATTTTATAGTTTCCAGATTTTGATATTTCAAAAGTATGATTAATAATACTACTACCTTCTATATATCTTTTTACACCATCTGGTTCAATTATACCTAGTTCAAGTTTTATTTCATTATTATCCAAATCAGATTTATCAGCATTTATGGAAATTACTATTCTATTACACTCGCCAATATTAATTAAATTAAACATCAAATATCCAACCATTGGTTCTGTAGTCTCACCAGATACCAATTTATGTATTATTTTTTCATCGCTGCAATCCACCTCCATATATGAATCTGCTTTTTTCATTTCATCTATATTATTAATCGATTCATTATATTCTATAAATCCATCATCACAGATTACTGCATTTTCTTCAAACTGTCTGCTTGATTTGATAAAAAGATAATTATATATGGATTCTGTTATGTCTGTTGCAGCATATACTGCTATACTGCTTGTCATGGCTGATAATACAACAACTGATATAAAAGCACCCATCTTGACCTTTCTAAGAGTATATTTGCTTGCAAGAAATGCTCTTTCATAGATTTTGCCTTTGCTGCCTGAGGTAGATATGATTCTTACAAGACTGTCATAGAGATTATTTGAAGTTCTTATAAGGCAGTCAAAATAATCTTCTTCGTTATAACCTGCTTTTTTTATGCACTTATAATCACTTCCTGCTTCCGCAAAGGTCTCATAGCGTTCTCTAATCTTTTTAGGCAATGGATTAAACCAATGCATACAGCACATTATCCCTGCCAAAGGTTTCATATAAGGGTCAAGCTGCTTATAATGATATAATTCATGAGTAAGGATCATCTTTAAATCCTCACTCTCATATCTGTCAGCAGTTATATATATCTTAGGTCTGAAAAATCCATATATAAAAGGTGAGCCTATTCCTACAGCCACATATACCTTAAATTTTCTTCTTATCTTAAGCTCTTTTCTTACTTCATTTACGATAGCCATAGTATCAGCTGAGGCATCTGATTCAAATATTATATTGCCAAGCACATCATCGGTTTCATGGCGCCACTTTTTTATCTCTTTGACAAGCTTTACTACAAATATAACCAAGACCAATACAGAAAGCACTCTCATTAGATTTGTATATATGGCATAGTAATTTTCCAAACCACTGAAAAGATGTGTTTTAAGCCATAGCAGGATAACCATACTTGGTATATAAAAACTTATGATCACAAATTTAAGAGAGAAATTTATAAAATCCGCTCTTAGATATTTATCAAAATATCTAAACATGCCAAACCAGACGAGAGCAAATATCGTCCCCGTAAGATCAGCTGCCAATATCATCAAAACTATACTGCATATTATATCCATATCATTCTCCATAATTTATACTATATTGATTTTATGAGTTATATAAAAAAAAATCAATAGAAAATCATCAAATTTAATATTGCTGTCGAACTTCATAAGTTATTATCACATAAAAAATCAAGGCGGTCAGCTTAAAAGCTGTCCGCCTTATCTTCGTTTTAATAAACATATGTACCCGTAACTATAACCGTAACTCCACTGTTATTTTCCACATATACTTTATAATTACCTGTCTGATGCAGTGCAAAGCTGTGACCGACTGTAGTCTCACCTGTCACATACCTTCTGGTACCATCCGGCTGGACTATACCGACCTTTACGGTAGTATCTGCCGGATCTATGACAACCGAAACATTTATAGTATTACCACTGACTGCACCAAAGATGGTACTTGTAGCCGAATGACCTGTTTCAATCTCCCATTCATCTATAGGTTTTATAGTATCTGTCTCATATATAGGTCCTATCACGGGCTCCATAGGTACCAGCTCATCCTCACCTGGATATTCGGTATATTCTATATAGCCATCTTCACAAAGAACACCTTCATCACCTGAATCTGCAAGCACGGACATACTACCCGTAAGCAAACCAACAACTGCCAAAACCGCCAATAACTTTTTCTTCATTTTCTTCATATCATTTTCCTCCTATGCTTATATTATAGAGGCTCTATGTAATAAATATAGAGGCTCTACTTAATTAGTATATATCATTTTACCCTCTATCGTCAATTAATATTTATAAATGATATTTATCTTCACTATCTATAAATAACCGGTCTCTCTTTTTCCTGTCACTCTTATCATTTACTCTTCGAAGTTTTGCCTTAACTATCTCCTCACGCCTTTTCTTTTCCTCAAATATTTTATGGTAATAATCCGATTCGATGTATTCGGTAATGAAATATTCATATCTTTGTTCTTCATCCAGTTTAGTAAACTGGATAAATGAAAGACTTAGCTTATACATATCAGTTTCACAGGAGCGACAATAGGTATTGATATTATATTGAAGATATGTAAACCGGTCACAGCATGGACAATAATAAACATTAAGCATAGAAATAATTCCTCTTCTTTCGTAAAAATCCAAATTTATATAAAATATTCCATATATAAATCTGCTATCAAAAAAATCCGCCAGCTACAGTCGCACCAACGGATATTTTTGAAACATTTCCCAGTTACAGTCGCGCCGAAAAATGTTCATGTATGAAATTTTATTTTGGTTCTTACGCAAACTAGAGAAGACAAAAAGAATTTGATCTCTTGGTTACATATATAAAATCTCATACCGAATGGAGTCTTGATAAAATCATGATTATATTTATCACTCCTTTCGGAATTATACTATATGCTTAGAAATAAGTCCATACATCAAACGTCCAAAAATTCTCTAATTATCGAATTCGATAATTGTACAATTTGCACAATTTTTCTCTTTATATCTTTGACCAACTTAAGAAAAGCTCATTCATTCTATCCATAACCTCAGCTTTTAATTCACCAAGCTTATCGGCAACTTCCGCATTTCGATATGACGGTATAACCCTTACAACTTTATTGTCCAGGTTAAGTTCACAAAACACAGCCATCCTTGTGGCAAATCTGTTGACAGCTATATAAAATGAAACCATACGCCTATATATCTCCGAATACTTCGCCATATCCACGGCATCTTCGCTTAGTCTTTGCATGGATGCAGTAAAATAATCAGCCGCTATAAGAAGCCTCACTGTAAAGCCTATACCCGGATCAATCTGAAGAAGTCTGAGTACTCCATAACCCTCCATCTCATCCAGACATATACTTTTAAGTGTTGCCTCATCATGAACATCATATGATTTTCTTTTAGTCATCTTTAAATTATTAATATCATTTTCAGTTTTTACAAATACAAGGTAATATTTTCTCATAAGACCGTAGTTACGTCTTACAAAGCTTTCGATATCATCCCAAAATATAACCGATACCTCAAACTCACCATACTCTTTTCTTAGCTCTGATACTTTTTTTACATACTCAGCAAGTGTCTCGTCTCTAAAGTCGGCTATCACAAGCACAAGTTCTGAAAACAAAGGTTCATCCTCTTCATCATTATCCAATATCCACGCATCTATAAGCCTCTTATCAATCGATATCTTACTGCAATTCATGCACTGAACCAGAACACACCTATCCGGTCCCTCCGGCTCCTTATCCTTACTTTTTAAGTCTCCCTGCTTATTGTCTTTACTCTTGGATTTACCGGTTGAATTTTCCTTACTTTTTTCATCTGACAGCTTTTCACCGTCAGCCTCAGGATTTTCTTTCTTAGGAATTACCATAACAGTAAATCCCGGTTCAGGCTCATCGGTTATATCAATATCATCATCAGTAGCTTTATAGGTACCTTTTACATATTCGATAACCAGTTCTTTAAATATTTTTTCATCTTTTGGCATTGCCAGAGTTAACATTGAAAAAGCCGACATACAATTCTCCTTACTTCTATCAGCTAAACTAAAAACCTACTTTGCGCTGCGATTCTCACGCACACCATTTCTTATATAATGCAGATAATACTGCTTTAAATCATCGCCAAAGGCTTTTTGTAGATCAGCATATCTGTTTTTATATATTGTTACATTAAAATCTTCCTTCGCCTGTCTGCCCTCTGACATTCCATATCTTACAAAGTGAGCGAGTGCCGCAGAAGAATCATTTCCGAAAGCCGATTTTAAATCACTATATCTGTTTATATAGTAATTATAATCATATACTGCACTGTAATCCACGCCATCATATACGGAGGTTTTGCTTCCTGTGGACCCGGTACTGCCTGAGCCAATCAAGGTCACCGCATTTCTATTTTCCTTCTTGCCATTTCTTATGTAATGAAGATAATAAGATCTAAGGTCATTGCCAAATGCATTTCTTAAATCGCTATAATTACTTTTATATACCTGCACATTGAAAGCCGCACACGCCTGTCGTCCTTCTTTCATACCATTATTGACAAAGTGCGCAAGTGCTGCAGATGAATTACTTCCAAAAGCAGCTCTTAAATCACCATATTTATTTATATAATAATTGTAGTCATAAACTGCACTGTAATCTACACCATTATACACAGTCGGAGCACTGCCCGGAGTAGATGCTGTTGAACCGCCTGAACTACCCGATATTATAGTTTTAGCATTTCTTCCTTCACTCTTTCCATTGTTTATATAATGCAGATAATATGATTTAAGATTATTTCCAAAAGTTCTTTGAAGGTCTGTATAATTATTTTTATAAATGGTTACATTAAAATCAGCGCTCGCCTGTCGTCCTTCTGACATGCCAAAATTCACAAAATGAGCAAGTGCCGCTGATGAATTGCTTCCAAAGGCAGTCTTTAAATCAGAATACTTATTGATATAATAATCATAATTATATACTGCGCTGTAATCCACGCCACCATAAACTGTAGATGAATTGGACTGTGATGCTGCCTCAAGAACAGTTCCTCCAAAGCACTGCACCCAATAATACCCATACTTTGAACCCGGTACATAGTAGCAGGCAATACCTATACTTTTGAAATTACTGCTTAAAATATTGGCCTTATGCCCTGCTGAATTCATCCAGCCGTTCATAACATCTCCGGGGCTTCTCTGACCTGCCGCAATATTTTCACCACGCCATCCTAAGCCTGATGGAAATGCAGTAAAGCATGATGATCCATCCGGTCTGGTATGATCAAATACGGATGTTATTTCAACTGCTCTTACCTTAGCGGATGCTATAAGCTTAGCATCCATTGTAAGTGCAGGAAGACCTGCTTGCGCCCTCTCCTGATTGACCATATCAAGAACCTGCCATGCATAATCCTCATTATATCCTGTCGAAGCCGCGTTTATCTCAAGCGGTTTTTCAATTACTGTTACATAGCCAAACACCATGATAAGGCACATTGTAAAAGCTATAAATCTTTTCAGAAACTTATTTTTTTTCTTTAAAACCATATGTATACCTCCATTTTTTGTTTATATAAAACCAAACACAGCCAAATTATCTATTATTACAAAATCAAGCTGATTACAGCATAACATTTTTTACATTTTCATGTCAATATTTTAACAGTTTTTTAACACATATAAATAATGGAAAGTGTGGAAAATCCTGTCTTTCATCTTTATAATTATAGTAAAAAATGGATAAAAAAGAACCCGTGTCACTGACCCGGGTTCATAAACAAATACTTGGTTTAATATTTTCTAAGGTTTGCCATATAA
This sequence comes from Lachnospiraceae bacterium, assembly GCA_017469405.1. GTDB lineage: Bacteria > Bacillota > Clostridia > Lachnospirales > Lachnospiraceae > Coprococcus_C. The sequence continues at coordinate 8,203 of JAFUGL010000030.1, forward strand.
TCATTTATTATGCTGTAGCCATAACCTTTACCTGATGCCCAGCCCTTACCATAAGGGTTTTCCTGTATTCCAAGCCACTCTACATAAGGTGCTGAATTTCTGGTTACAAGAGAAAATCTTTCATCTACACATGCATTTACAAGTTTATCCTTGGAAGCATAAGCCTTAAGGTGCTGTACCTGAGCTCTGACACCAATTCTAACACTTGCAAATGAAGCTCCCTGTGCACCACCATCTGTTGCTCCCAAACCTGCAAAGTTAAACTGCTCTATACTAACCTGTCCACCATACTTGAGGAATCCGGTTTCCTTCATAGCCTGACAAAACGCTACATCAACTCTTACTCCCTCAGCCTTGCACTCTTCATAATATATCTGACAGAAATCTTCGATTGTAGGTGCATCTGTGTCGGCATAAAAAGCAGGATATGTTGCATTTGCCTTATAATAAGCTGCCATCTGTGCAACTGTGGTATTTGGATCTCCCATTATAGCAGTTGAACCTGTGCTCACGGTAAGAATTCTGTCTGCAACTCTTTTTTCTTTCTGACCTCTTGTAATGAAATGCGTATAATATGCAACATAATTAGTTCCAAATGCAGTTGCCAGGTCACCATAGTTTGCTCTGTAATATTTTACATTAAAGCTTTCCTTTGCCTGTCTGCCTTCTTTCATTCCGTTATTTACAAAATGCGCAAGAGTCTTATCTTCGTCGCCTCCAAATGCTGATTTTACATCAGGATACTTATTTAAGTAATAGTTATAATCATATACACTGCTATAATCTACACCCTTGTAAGTAGTAACTGCATTTTGAAGAGTTGTTACGCCCGTTGCCTTTCTGCTTTCCTTCTTACCGGATTTGATATAATGCAAATAGTATAATTTATAATTTGTTCCAAAGGCAACTCTTAAATCACGATATGCATTTCTATATGATTTAACATCAAAATCCGCACATCCCTGACGTCCTTCCTTCATTCCGTTATTTACAAAATGTGCAAGTACAGCCGCATCATTGTTACCAAAAGCAGCCTTTATATCAGGATATTTATTTACGTAATAATTGAAATCGTAAACTGCACTATAATCCACTCCGTTATAGATGGTATCCGGATATAATATCTCAGTAACACCGGTTGTCTTGGTTCGGCCTTCTTTTATACCATTGTTCAGATAATGCTTATAATAAGCAGGCAAATCATTTCCATAAGCACGCTTTAAATCAATGTATGAATTTTTGTATGAAAATACATCAAAGTCTTCACTTCCCTGACGTCCTTCTTTCATACCGTTGTTAACAAAATGTGCCAGTACCGCATCCTTATTGCTGCCAAATGCAGCTTTTACATCAGGATACTTATTTATGTAATAATCATAATTGTAAACCGGTCCATAATCTACACCTTTATATACAGCAGACACATATGTCTTTTCTGCAGGTTTTGTAGTATTTGTATTGTTATTTGTGTTGGTATTATTATTTGTGTTTGTATTGGTATTGTTGTTAGAGTTGGTAGTGTTGTTTGTGTTGGTAGTGGTTGTTGAATTATCTGAAGCACTTCCCTTTCTGCCTTCTTTAATACCATTTTTAATGTAGTGCAAATAATACTTCTGATAATCGGTTCCATATGCCGCTTTTAAATCAGCATATGTGTTCATATAGTATTTGACATCAAAAGTTTCCTTTGCCTGTCTTCCTTCACTCATACCCCGCGTAACAAAATGCTCTATTGTCTTAGGTTTACTGCCTCCAAATGCACTTTTTACGTCCGGATACTTTGCTATGTAATAATCATAATCATAAACAGGACTATAATCTATACCCTGATATCTATAGCTTTCTTCAGCTGACTTGATATACTCAAGTATACCCTTTGCATCTGCGACACCAAGTGCCTGAAGCTTCGCATCTGAACTGAGGAAATTTGCAGCATCAGAAGGATTTGAAACATACGCATGCTCAATTATTATACCAGGTATGCCTCTTCTTCTT
>JAFUGL010000057.1 GCA_017469405.1 Lachnospiraceae bacterium
AAATAAAAGTCCTGCCTTTTCAAGATCCATAAGGATAGGCTTATCTGCATCCTTAACAAACATTCCTGCGTAAGGAGTATTTTCAGTCATTTCTCCCTTACCGTTTACAAGCTGTACAAAAGGAAGCTTATACTTTCTTCCAACCTGTGCATCGTCCTCACCAAATGCAGGTGCGATATGAACGATACCGGTACCGTCTGACATGGTTACATAGGAATCGCAGGTTACGTAATGACCTTTTTCCTTACCCTCAACTGCCTTTTTTGTACATTCAAATAACGGCTCATATTCTTTTCTTTCAAGGTCTGTTCCCTTGTAAGTCTCAAGAATTTCATAAGCAGGCTTTCCTTCCTCGGCAAGCTTACCGAGAACAGTATCAAGAAGTGCCTCTGCCATATAATATGTGTAACCGTCAGCAGCCTTAACCTTGCAGTAGCTCTCATCCGGATTCACACAAAGTGCAACGTTACTTGGAAGAGTCCAAGGAGTAGTTGTCCATGCAAGGAAATATGCATCCTCGCCCACACACTTAAATCTTACAACTGCCGAACGCTCTTTAACTGCCTTATATCCCTGAGCAACCTCATGTGATGAAAGAGGTGTACCGCATCTTGGGCAGTATGGAACAATCTTAAAGCCCTTATACAAAAGACCGTCATCCCATATCTTCTTTAATGCCCACCACTCTGACTCTATATAATTATCATGATAGGTTACATAAGGGTCATCCATATCGGCCCAAAAGCCGACCTTGCCGGAGAATTCCTCCCACATACCCTTATACTTCCATACGGACTCCTTACATTTTCTGATAAATGGATCCAAACCATATGCTTCTATCTGTTCCTTACCATCTATACCAAGCTCTTTTTCTATCTCAAGCTCAACAGGAAGACCGTGAGTATCCCAGCCGGCCTTTCTTATTATCTTATGTCCCTTCATAGTCTGGTATCTTGGAATCATATCCTTGATAACACGGGTAAGCACGTGTCCTATATGAGGCTTACCGTTTGCAGTTGGAGGTCCGTCATAAAATGTATATGTCGGAAGATCCTTCTTCTCGTCAATACTCTTTTCAAATACCTTATTCTCTTTCCAGAAATCAAGTACCTTTTGTTCATGTTCAACAAAGTTTAGTTTATTGGAAACTTTCTCGTACATCTTCATTGTCCTTTCATAAATATTGTGCGAAAACGCACTCCACCGAGTTTTTAGTATACATTATAAAGCCTTGTATTGTCAACAAAATCGGCTAATTCTATCCATCTTTGGTGTTTATTATTGCTTGTTAAAGGTTTTTAAAGTATAATATATAAAGATTGCACAAAAAAACGGATATTTAGAGGAAATAATTTCACTTTTTCTATAAAAATATCTGATTTACAATATTTTTCTAAATATAAGGAGATTTTTTATGATTGATTTTAAGGTTGGAATACTTGGTGCCGGAAAAATAGCCGGTGTAATTGCAGATACACTTAACAAATTAGACGCATTTTGTCCTTATGCTGTAGCATCAAGAGATATAAATCGTGCAAATGAATTCGGAGATAAATATAATATCGAAAAACGATATGGCTCATATGAAGAACTGGTAAATGATCCCGATGTAGAGCTTATCTATATCGCAACTCCTCATTCTCACCACGCCGAGCAGGCTAAAATGTGTTTGAATGCCGGCAAACCGGTTCTCGTTGAAAAAGCCTTTACCTGTGATGTGGAAAGTGCTATAGAGGTAATGAAGCTTTCCGAAGAAAAAAACATTTTCTGCGGAGAGGCAATGTGGATTCGCTTTTTACCTATGTATGTCAGATTACTTGATATATTGGAAAAGGGCACTATCGGTAAAATTAATACCATAACCTGTAGTCTTGGCTACGACTTAAGAGCAAAAGAAAGAGTCACAAAGCCTGAACTTGGCGGTGGTGCACTTTTAGATCTTGGAGTCTATCCTATTAATTTGTTTACTATGATTTACAATGCTCCGCCTGCATCTATCGGAACAAGCTGTGTAAGACTTGATACCGGTGTCGATGCCCAGGAGGTGCTTCAGTTTAATTATAAGCAGGGCGGCTCTGCCCATGCTTTCGTAACTATGATGTTTAATGCAGACAACAATGCAATAATCTATGGCGACAAGGGCTTTATCGAGATAAAAAATATCAACTGCCCTGAAGAGATAATCGTACATGATCACACAAAGCCTATAGCCAGTATCAAAGTACCTGAAAAACAAATCTCCGGCTACGAATACGAGTTCATCGCCGCAAGAGATGCCATCATAACCGGCAAGTTTGAGACACCGCTTATGCCGCACAGAGATACCATCAACATTATGACTCTTATGGACAGCCTGCGAAAGAACTGGAAGCTGTCATAAAATCCCCTTACACTGTGGGATGGGCTAGAAAGGAACAGGTGTAGCAGGTAACTTGCCATCAATTTGCTAAATCAGTGCACGGGAATTCTTTATATGTGCACGAAATCGAGAACTCGCTTCGCTCAAACAGCTCGATTTCTGAGCACATCTATGCGAATTCCCGTTGCTGATTTAACGCAAATCGGGCAAAATGTTACCTGCTACACCTGTTCCTTTCTAGCCCATCCCACAGCTTACTTTATGCGAAAAATAAGTGAGACAAGGCTCTCGCCTCTAACAAAATTATAATTCATCCACGCTGACCTGTCCGGGTGCGGATGCTTTGTCGATTATTGCGAAGGTTAAATAACTTCCATATTTATAGCCTTCTATACGGGTTCTACGACCGAGCTCGCCCATGGATATGCCAACCACTTTAACATCTGAATATGCTTCATATGTGGTTGACACAGCCTTAAGAAGATTATTAACATCCTGCTCGTTATGCGGCATAACTGCAAGCTTTATTATGTCTGCACCTCTTTCGTGCATGTCCTTATATCTTTCTATCATTTCATCTAGTGTCGGGGTTTTTTCAAAATCATGTGATGAAAGGATAATTTTTATATTATGCTCTTTTGCAGCCATAATTACTCTTTTAGCTGAGTCTTTTTCTGAAAAGTGCTCCACGTCTATATAATCCGATAATTCATTTTTCGCAACGTATAAATTGATTTCATTTACAGTCGGTGATGTAAAACTCAGCTTTTCACCACCTTCTTCATGGCTTCTTATCGTAAACAAAAGCCTGATGCCGGCATTATTGAGTATAATATGTATCCTTGACAGCATATTCTCCAACATACCATAGTTATTCAAACCACTGTAATAATCCGCCCTGAATTCTGCTATATCAATCCTTGCCGACTTGTTTTTTTCAACAATCTTTTTGGCCTGACTTATGATTTCGTCATCATCTTTTGCAACAATCGGAATACAAATTAAAGCTCTGTCTAATTCATCTCTCATCATAACAAAATCTCCACGTTCAAATACATCAATCTAAAATGTGATCTCTGATAGTCATACAAAAATCCTTATTTTTTGCCAATAAGCTTTTCATATTTAATTGCAACTCCTTTAGCTCAAGATTTTTTCTTTTCCTTATGCTCATACGCATCCGACAAGTACTGGTCTTTATCTCAAATATGATTGCGGGGTCTTTTGGACGGTTAGGATAAAGCTTCATCCTTTTCTCCAAGCAACTTCTTCAATTGTTCTATCTCCGCCTGCATACTTGAAATTGCTTCGTCTTTTTTGGCAATTGCTTCGTCTTTTTCGGCTATGGTCCTCTTGCTTTCTTCAATAGTCCTCTTGCTTTCTTCAATAACTTTCTTACTTTCCTCTACTCCGGCGTTATATCCGTCTTCAAAGCCTTCGGCTAAAAGTGTCTTTTTATGCAATTCTTCATCATATTCAAATATACTCATACTCACTACCTCCGCCTTATTGGCCAATAAGAAGTCCTTCAGTATGTCATTTTCAATACAATCATCAACTGCTTTTTTTACTGCCTCATCAAGAGTACAGTCTTTTGCAAGTTTTCTAACTGTATCGACATACTTCATGTATTGAAATATTTTCGGATCCAAAATATATAGAATAATCTGCTTTAAAATGACCTTACACTATAAAAAAGCAAAAATCAATATAAAAACACAAATGACACAAATAGTGTCATTTTTATGTAAACTATAGACGATTA
>JAFUGL010000031.1 GCA_017469405.1 Lachnospiraceae bacterium
TATTCAATCCCCATACATTTCTATTTAAGGTCGCGCTTTGGTACAATCGGAAAGAATCACATTTTAAGCAGAGTTAGGTATTTGTCAACTCTGCTTTTATGACTGCTTAAAATCTGATACTTTCCTTAAGGATTTTATCACCTTCAGCAATATCATATGTTAACATTATTTCATCATTTGAAATATATGTTACTTTACTATAATGATCCGATTTTACTAATGTATTATTTTCATCAGTAATTTCAAATGGAATATCACCATCAGTCTCTTCGGCCAACGCATCTATACCGGTATAGGAAAAAAAGTTAATTACCAGTGTAAACATTAGCAAAAAAGCAAAAATTCTTTTCTTTTTCATAGTTTTACCTCCCATAAGCTTTTTACACATAATGAAGAAATGAAATGTCATAAACGACATCTCAAATACCACAACATATCAACGTCATAATTATATCATATATTCATATTTAAAACTATACTTATTTATTATATTTTATTATGTGATTATAAGAATTACCTATATGATATATGCAGCTGTAACAATAAAAAATCCGATTTTATATAAATAATTATAAAAACCGGATTTTTGTTTCAAGTTTATCTCCGTAATCACAGAAATTGATTGTCCCTTTATATTTTTTAACAACTTCCTTTATAATCTGAATACCATATCCATGATTTGCTTTATCCTTTTTGGATGTTTTTAATATTTCAGGCTCAATACTTTCAGTTGAAAGCTTATCATTGATTACACATATATATTTTTCTTTAATTGTCATTTTAATTTTGGGAGTAAGCTCTTTATTCACTCTCATGCATGCTTCTATAGCATTATCAAGCAAATTTGAAATAAGGCTTATTATATCAGGTTCTGAAAAATCAATACCCGGACTATATACCTCTGCGTCAAATATAATTCCATTATTCTCAGATATTTCTTTCTTTTGTAATATAATTACATTTACAATATCGTCCTTATCCATCAATTCATTTGTCACTGCAATCTGTTTTACCAAATCATGACGAATATATTTTAATTTTTTATTTCTTTCGGTTATTTTCTTATAATGTTTTTTGTAACCATCATATTCTTCTTTAATAATATTGTATTTTTGCTCCGCCAGTATTCTTTTTTTATAATTTATTATCAAAATCAGAATTAACATCAATACAATCAGTAAGATTAAAGCGATAAATATATTTTTCATTTGTAAACTTCTCCACCAAGATCAAAATGTCAATCACTGCATTATTATCTGTTTTTTTGTATACGCAACAACCTCTGTCAAGTCTTATATAATTTGCCAGGCTTATTAAAGGTCTTTTTTTATTTATGTCAATATCACATTGCATATTTACAGAAATAAACAGCATGTGTGCTTTATTTCTGATTCCTATTACAACATATGAATTATCTGATATAAAGTCTTTTAAATCTATAATTGACTTAATAATATATGCAATCTTATTTTCATTTTTCATGATATGCTCTTCGCAGGATTTTCCTATTGTCAATTCACATGCAACGCCTTTATCCTTTAATTTATTTTCCATATCACTAATCATACTGTCAATCATCAGACTTCCTGTCAGTGGATTTCCCGATATATCTTTATTTTCGACAATTAATTCACTGACATATTTTTTTAGCTTCTCATTATTTTTTGTATTATTTGAAATATCTTTGATATATGTATTAAATGACGTTTTGACATTATTAAGGCTTTGATTTTCAGCTATAATTTCATCATATTTTTTCAAAATATTTGTGTTTTCCGCTTCTAAAGCAATAAGCTCATTTTCTATTTTTTTTCTTAAACTCCTGTTGTAAAGTAAAAACAAAAAATACGAAAATAATATCGTCGCAATACACTGTATAATTACATAGATTATAAGAGGCAACTCTAAATCATGAAAAGTCATATTATATTTAAAATTAGATATAACTACTGCATATATGCAATAAAACAGAAAGAAAAATTTATAGAAAATGTGATCTTTTTTCGATATTTTTCTTATAATTGAGCAAAAAAGCTTGCCAACTATATATGCAAAAAACACTTGAACAATACTGATTTTTATATAGCCGGAAAAATCACTTGTTTTTTTCCTATACATAGCATCATTATATAAGATAAATTTAATATCAGCATCAAAAAATGATGAAAGCCCAATTAAGGCACTCACAATAACCTGCATCGTACATATAAACGTAAAGTTACGCCATACATTTCCTTCAGCCATACAGGAACACATATACAAAATAGAAAATTCTACAAACACCCCAATTATGTATATTGATAAGTGATCGCCAAATTTTTTATTAACAAATAAAATGTAATCCATAAAAACATAAGCGCAGCACATCAAAAAATACAAACAAAAAGCCCTAAATCCTTTTGTTCTATTATAAAATGCAACATTTATGAAAATTATATTGGATAAAGCGATAGCCACATCCCATACAATATCGCCGAAAGTCATATTCATAAAGTCAGACTCTCCTCTCAAGATATTCGAGATAGCTATACATAAAAGAATCCTTATAAACCCTTCCAATAGGAATAAAAGTATCATCAGATAGCATGATTTTATTACCTTCTACTACTTTAATATAATCCAGATTTACAATATATCCCGTATGACAACGCACAAATTTCTTTGGAAGCATCTCAATACAATCGCCAAGGCTGATGTAGCTTTCAAAAGTGTTGTCTCCGATAATTTGAACTTTTCTGTTTTCTCTGGTTAAATATCTGATTTCATTTGTTAAAATAAGTATTTCCTTACCTGAACTCGTTAATTTAATATATTTATTTTCATTATTTTCATTTACAATTCTAACAGCTTTATCCAATGCTCTTTTTAATGTCTTTTGCTGATTCTTCTTCATAACAAAATAACAATGCTCGGTTTCGTAAACATCAGAAGCAAAATCAAGTATCGCTGTCAAATATATAATATTACAAAGTGGGCTCAATTCATTAATCTTTCTTGCTAAATCGATTCCGTTATAATTATCATTTTTATAATCAATATCAAGTATTGCTATGTCAAATTCAAATTCTCCTTTTTCAATTTCACATGATAATTCATCCGGAGAAAAGTATATTATGTCAGATTCATCATTCATATTTTCAAAATAATCATTGATTATTCTAATGGTTTTTTCTGCATCTTCTCTTACATCATCGCAAATAACAAGCTTCATAATTTGAGTCCTCATCTCTTCAAGTAATTAAGTAGTCTACTACAATGAAATATGTTTATATTATTAAACTGTAAAATATTCTATATAATTGTAGATTTTTTATCTATATTTGTCAATATTATTTTACACCATACCAGCCTATTCCTTCATCTCTCCAGCCAAGACTTACAAGTTTATCATTTTCAGCCTTGCTTGTGGTATAGTTATGGCTTCCTGCTTTTGCATTTGGATTGTACTGTCTGTATAAAGGAACAGATTTTGCATCATCAGAATACCAGCCTATTCCTTCATATTTCCAGCCTAAGCTTACAAGATTATCCTTTTCTTTTTCACTCATTGTATAATGATGGTCACCTGCATTTTTATTGTAAAGTCTGTATACAGGGGTATTGGATTTGGCAGGTGCTTTCCAACCTATTCCCTCATATCTCCATCCTACACCTACAAGATTATCTTTTTCAGCAACATTTGACGTATAGAAATGTTCTCCACTGTTTGGGTTGTAAAGACGGAACATCTCAATATAATTTTTTACATATAAATCAAAACTTTTTGTTAAAACACCATCATTAAATGTGATAGTCACCTTTCCATCAGATATACCTTTTATATTACCTTCATTATCGACTGTTGCAATACTGCTGTCACTTGAAGTATAAGTTCCTGTGGCACTTATCGAACCTCCACTTCTTTCCCAGCCTTCTTTTGCTTTTAAAACAGGAGTAATCTTTTTTGAACTATTCAAGCTTACTGAGATAGTTCCATCACTATCCACTCCATCATAGCTAACATCAAAATATTTCAAGTTATCGCTGCTAACCTTTATTGAAACTGTCTTTGTTCCTGATTTGCATTTTTGTTCTTCAGTTCCCTGCTGATAATAAGCTGTTTCTCCAACGGTTACGCCACATGATGCTATTCCAATATAATCGGCATACAGTAATTCCTCATAATGACCGGTCTCTTTACCGGTATTATTTACCAAGTCATCCTTCTCACTATACCAAAGGTCAATAGCATATAATTCATCAGACGGACTGGCAATTATTTCGGCACGACTTTTTCCACCACTTTGAGCCTTACAGGTAAAACAGCTTGTTCCATCAGGTCTTGTATGTCCCAAGAAAACTGCAGCCTCTGCTGCTCTTTGAAAAGCAATCTCTTCCAAATCAGAAGACCACTTAATAGGAGTATATGAACTTATAATACCCTCTTTATATGCCTCAAGTCTTATATCATTTATTTTTTTAAGTATAGCATCTTTTGAGGTCACACTGACATCTTTAGTATATGTAATGGTTGCATAGTTGCTATCATTCACTGATGAATTTGTTGCGCCAAGTAATCCATCTTCATCTATTGAAATATCCAAATATTCGTTAATTACTTCATCCTCAACTTCATTCTCATCTTCAAAAGCATCAGTCTCTGAAGCATATTCTGATATATCCAAATCATTTTCTTTAGCTTTGGAATTTAAATCTGCCACTCCACTACCTGCTATAAACAGGACACCGCACACAGCAGTTGCTATAAATCTTTTCAATCTCATAAAAAACCTCCTAGAATAATAAATAATCATATATATTTTTAAACCATGCACTCCAATCGACCTTAAAGTGTTTCAATCTCTTGCATCCATATGGAAGCACTTGCATCAGATGGCATACGCCAATCACCACGTGGAGAAAGAGCTACCGAACCTACCTTTACACCATCCGGCATGCAGCTTCTCTTAAACTGCTGAGAGAAAAATCTCTTATAAAACATCTTCATCCATTTAAGAATTGTCATCGGCTCATAAGTATCTATAAATGCCTTCTTAGCAAGATAATAGATCTTTGAAGGCGAATATCCGAACCTCATCATATAGTAAAGGAAAAAGTCATGTAATTCATATGGGCCCACTGATTCTTCAGTCTTTTGAGCTATATTGCCATTTTCATCAGGCGGAAGAAGTTCAGGGCTGATAGGAGTATCTATTATATCTTTTAAAATCTTTGAGCTTTCAGGGAAGATGCCCTCTTTGACAACGCTATCTATAAGCCATTTTACCAATGTTTTAGGAATACTTGCATTTACACCATACATACTCATCTGGTCACCATTATAAGTACACCATCCAAGAGCAAGCTCAGACAAATCACCTGTTCCTACTACTATAGCTCCGATTTTATTGGCATAATCCATAAGCACCTGTGTACGTTCCCTTGCCTGTACATTTTCATAGGTAATATCTTTAATATCAGTATCATGTCCGATATCATTATAATGAACCATACACGCATCCTTAATCGGTATCTCCTTAACTGTTATCCCAAGTGTTTCCATAAGTGCAACAGCATTATTATATGTTCGATCTGTTGTACCAAATGCGGGCATCGTTATACCTGTAAGATCTGTTAAAGGCTTGTCAAGTTTTTTTAATGCCTGGGCACAAACAAGCAAAGTAAGCGTTGAATCCATACCTCCTGAAACGCCGACAACCATCTTAGTTCCCGTAACACTTAGTCTCTTGATAAGTCCACCAACCTGCATACCAAAAATAGACATACATCTGTCTAAACGCTTTCTCTCTCCGCTTGGAATAAACGGATGAGCATCAACTTCATAATCATTGGCATCAGATCCAAAGCTTGTACCAAATGATTTAAAATTAATTGTTCTTATATTTTTATCATTTCCATACACTCTGTAGGTATCCTTGTATGTCTTGGATTTAACTCTGTCTGCTCTGATACGGCCAAGGTCTATATCACTTATAAGAAGATAATTATTATCCGCTATATCATAATTTTCTTTAAGGAGCTTTCCATACTCGGCTATCATACTGTTACCGGAAAAAACAAGATCAGTACTTGACTCTCCGCTTCCGGCAGAAACATAAAGATAATCACACAAAAGTGCCGAAGACTTACTTATTATAAGATTTTTCCTGTATTCTCTCTTTCCAATCAAATCATTACTTGCAGATATATTGACTATAAGCTCCGCACCTGCCATGGCAAGCCAGGATGACGGTGTGACCGGAGCCCACATATCTTCGCAGATTTCTACTCCGAACTTAAAATCATTATTAATTGAATAAACCAAATCATTACCAACGGGAATTTTATAATCACCTTTAATATCTTCTGTATCAGCTACTATCGAAAGTAAAACCTCACTAACATCCAAATCCAAAGCTGATGAAAACCATCTTTTTTCATAAAATTCGTTATAATTAGGCAAAAATGTCTTAACACTTATACCCTTTAATTCCCCCTTATAAAGGACATATGCTGCATTATACATCTGATGATTTATAACAAGCGGCGCACCAAAGATAATGACCATATCTACAACTGAAGAGACCGCTATAAGTTCTTTAACTGCTGACTTACATCTATCCTGCAGACTCTTTTGGAAAAATAAATCTCCACAGGTATAGCCTGTTAACGACATCTCCGGAAATGCTATAAGATTAACGCCTTTCTTTGCCGCCTCATCAATCTTCTCAATTATCTTGTTTTTGTTATAAACCACATCAGCCACCTTTAAATCAGGTACAGCAGCCGCTGTTTTGTAAAAATCATACATAAATTAATTCCGCCTTTCTTCCAAATCCTTCATAAGTGCCCTTAAATAATGAACCACAACTCCCGCCTCAGAAGGTATAAAATAATTTTTATCAAGTTCAGCATACTTAAAATTCTTAGCATGTCCTTCCTTAACTCTGTCAAGATATTTTTTAAGTTCTGAAAATCTCATATAATAATACTCATTTTTTGAAGAAAACATAATAATCAAAAAGCTTATGCCCTGTTGCTTTTCAAAATCCTCCATAAACTTTATCTGATGCTCATGTATGTTGTTAAGTGAAAATGTATCGGAGGCACATTCCTTCGCGTCAAAGCATATCGGAACACCCTGAACCACGCCTATATAATCAACTGTCGAATCCTTTTCAAAGTATGCAAGGCTTATATTGCCGTTTTCCTTGTCAATCTTAACCGGTGTGATAGGTGTAGGAATTTTTTGAACAAGACCAAGTTCTTTTTCTCTATATATTTCATTTGAATAATTTATAAGCTCCTCCAATGTAGAGCCTCTTAATCCTCTTGAATTCCAGGTTGCCATTTAAGTCCCTCTCCATCACATATCCTTTTAAAAATATCGGGCAATTCAGCATGAATACTGATTGATTTTTCCTTCCAGCAGGCATCTCCCGCATGAAGCAGATGATTTTTTAGGTTGTATTTACTTCTCATATATGAGTTTACATCCTTATCACCATATTTTACATCACCTACTACCGGAAATCCAAGACTTTTTAAATGAGCCCTTATCTGATGTGTTTTTCCGGTTATAAGCTTTATCTTAATAAGTGTATAATCATTTCCGTATGAAACAGGATAAAACCCTGTTTCTATGCGCGTATAACTATTTAAATCAAGGCGTTCATCTGCTGTATCACTTGACAGTTCCTCGTACTTTTCTCGGGTTATAACCTTTGACATAAGCTTATTCTCATCCCTGCATATATACCCATCAACTATCAGTTTATTATCAAATTTTCCTTTTACTATTGTATAGTAATACTTATCAATACTTCTATCCTTAAAAGCCTGTGACAATTCCTTGCTGCCCTTTAAAGATATACCCGCCCATATAATTCCGGAGGTATTTCTGTCCAGCCTGTTACAAACAGACGGCTTAAAGGTGCTAAGTTCATCCTCTGAAATTATACCATTTTTTAAAGTATAATCAACCACAGCCTCATTTACCGAATAATCATCCTTTTCCGCCTTTTGAGAAAGAATGCCGGCAGGCTTGTTGATTACTATTATGTCCTCATCCCGATATAAAATATCAGTATCAATCTTATATATTTCTCTTGATTTTTTTTGATTATAATCATCCGTTATGCCGCTTTTAAATTTAGCTATGGTATCATCGCTCAAAAAAATCTTTACGGAATCTCCGATGGAAACCATCTCGCTTCCATCCGCCTTTTTATCATTTAACTTAATATTCTTTTTTCTAAGCATCTTATATACAAATGATGACGGTGCCTGATTAAGATATTTCATAAGAAATTTATTTAGTCTTTGTCCATCTTCATTTTTTCCGATTATTACTTCTCTCATACTATATTTCTCTTCATATAAATATTGTTAATGCTTTATTTTAACTAAAACGAAAAATATATAAACTTAAATCACAGCATATCAGACACAGGTAACAAGTATTCTCTCAACTATATGCTTATCTATTTTTACTGTTTTATCATTGGCAGAAGAAACCGAATTAACCTTTTTGATGTATTCATCCTGATTTGAAAATACCTTTATCGTATAGTCAAACTTTGTACCGCTTACACACTCCTTAATCCATGTCTCATAAGCTTTTTTATTTTCATTAAATTTCTTATCCTCAACATATGCATATATACGGCTGTTACAAATGTACATGGACTGATAAAATTTCATCCCCTCAGTACGTGTAATAACCACATCATATAAAAGATTTCCCGTGGCTTCCTTTGTCTCCTTGGAAATTCTTTCATAGTCTTCCTTTGATAAAGACTTAAAAGTCGCACACATAATATATCCGATTAAAAATTTTGAAAAAGGCAAAACCAGCAAAATTGCAAATATAACCATAACCCTCTGTGTTGAGCCAAACATAATAAGCATGGTTATAATTATAAACGAAATCATTGCCGCAAATATAAGAGATACAATCAGCTTGCTTTTCTTATATGATTCTATATATCCGTACTCACCTTTTTTATGTTTATTAAACATATTATTCTCCAAACCTTATTTTATAAATTTCACTATCAAACCATGTGGCAAAAGCTTTGTAAGTAATCTAAAGCCCTTCATCGAAAAGCCGTAGACAGATACAGCTTTCTTATGATACGCATCCTTTAATGCAATCGAAACCACATCCTTAGCATTTGCTCTAAAAAGCTTTTTATATACCTTTACGCTGTTATAAACCTCTGCTATATCAAAGAACTCCGTATCTACAGGTCCCGGACATACAGCAGTTACGGTTATACTCCTTTTCTTAAGCTCCTGATTTAAAGCCCTCGAAAGTGAGAGCACATAAGACTTGCTTGCAGCATAAACCGCAAATGAAGGCTGAGGTAAAAATGCAGCCGAAGAAGCCATATTGATGATATTTGCCTGCTTTTTTGACATGTACGGAAGAGATATATCTATCATACGGGTAAGTGCCGTACAGTTAAGCTCTACCATACCGACATTATCCTCTTCCTTTAATTCCCTAAATGTACCGATTATCCCATAGCCTGCCGCATTTACAAGTATTCTGATAGACGGATTATACTTTTTTAATGCATTTTTATACTTTACAAATCTTCTTTTATCCGTAAGGTCACAGGAAAAGCATCTGATTTTTACTGACTTTATCTCCTCTGCCAATTCCAAAAGGCGCTCGGTTCTTCTTGCCAGCACCCAAATCTCATCAAGGGTTCTGTATCTATTAGCTATCTGCTTTACAAATTCCTTTCCGATTCCGGAGGATGCTCCGGTTACAACTGCTATCTTCATGACATAAGCCTCCATCCCGTAAGATACTTATTTTTTAAGGTTCCGTTATTAAGCTTTCCCCATCCAAGCGGATATGAATCAACACATATAAGAGCCCATCCATCCTTTCCGCAAGCCTCTATGGTTTCACCCTTAAGGTACTTTATAACTCTTTCATCCTTTGAAGATATATCTACCACATTATCAAATTCATCATATCTAAGAACCATGGCAAGGGACTGGCTCGGTTCAAATCTGTTCTTCTTTATATCCCCCAGATAGAGTCCGTTTCGTAGCGTTCTAAGACCTTTTACATCCGGAAGAGTATCCTTGATATAATAAAGCTTATCGTTATTAATCTCGAGTCTGTCTAAATTTATATTCTTTTTAATCCTATTCAAAAAATCCTTTGCCGCATCATCGAGCCTGACCTTTTTTAAGCCATAGCTTCCGCAATGCGCATAGACTTCTCCTTCATCTTTTTTCTTAATCAGTGCTACAAAATGTCCTTCACCCTCTATTTTATGAGGCCAAAGTCTGGCACATTTTTTTAGCTCCATGTTGTCCGTATCTCCCCACTCGGGATGTCCGTTATCAAAGGCCTCATACTTATCAAAATCAAGAAGCTCAAACCTATCGTCAAGGGAAAGCAAGTATTCTATCGATTTTTCATTTTCAAGCGGTGAAAATGTACAGGTGGAATAAAGCATAACTCCTCCCGGCTTAAGCATAACCGCCACATCAGAAAGTATATTTCTTTGCATATCGGCAAATAACTGATTACCGTTATTTTCCCAGGCAGTAATCATGGAATTTGATTTTCTGAACATACCCTCACCGGAGCAAGGTGCATCAACAAGAATTTTATCAAAATATCCCTCAAAACGTTCTGCAAGCTTATGGGTATTTTCACTCGTGACCACATAATTATCTATTCCGAAAACCTCAAGGTTTTTCAAAAGCGCCTTTGCCCTCGATGCACTTATATCATTAGAAATCAATACTCCTGTTCCGTTTAGTTTTGCAGCAAGTTCTGTTGATTTACCTCCCGGAGCGGCACATACATCAAGTACTCTGTCGCCCTCCTCTATAGGTATAACCGAAGCAGAAGTCATAGCACTTGGTTCCTGAATATAATAAAGTCCGGCATAGTAATACGGATGCTTGGATGGTTTATCAACATTTTCATCATAGTAAAATCCATTATCACACCATGGAACTTTTTTAAGCAAAAAAGGATTAATCTTAAGAAAATCCTCTACAGATATCTTACTTGTATTAATCCTAATTCCATGATGCATGGGCTCATCAAGGCAATTCTTGTAATTATCAAAATCATCACCTAAAAGCCCTCTCATATTTTCTTCAAATGTTTTTGGTAAATTCATAATTTATCTCAATAATTATATGTTAAGACTCTTATCAACATATGCCTTAACAAAAATTCCATCCTCTCTGTATTCTTCACATAAAAGATTGCCGCTTTGTCTTATTTTATTAAGCAGACCGGCATCCTGATAAGGAATAACCTTTTCGATATATGTTCTGCTGTTATTTATAATATCAGCAAGTGTATCTGAGAGCTCATTAAAGCCTATACCATTTTTTGCAGATATATTAATAACTTTATCCGCTTTAAAATCCTTTAAAACGGGAATCTCATCAAGTTTGTCAATTTTATTAAAAAGTGTAACTATAGGTTTATCAACTATACCAAGACCTTTTAAAGTCTCATAAACAGTAAATATATGGCTGTCAGCATGTGGGTTTGACACATCTACCACATGAAGAATTATATCAGCATACTTAGCTTCTTCAAGTGTAGAACGAAATGCATTTATAAGATGATGAGGTAATTTCCTTATAAATCCAACAGTATCAGTGAGAATAACCTCCTGACCATTGTCAAGTCTGTAATTTCTTGATGTAGGATCAAGGGTTGCAAAAAGCTTATCTTCTTCCAAGACACCTGCATCAGTCAGGGTATTGAGCAATGTGGATTTACCTGCATTGGTATAACCGACTATTGATATAATCGGCTCACTTCCCTCCATACGCTGTTTTCTCATGGTCTGTCTATGCTGCTTCACTTCCTCAAGCTCCCTGGAAAGCTGGGCTATACGACTTCTTATGACACGTCTGTCAACCTCAAGTTTGGTCTCACCGGGACCTCTTGTACCTATACCTCCACCAAGCCTTGACATAGCAAGACCGGCACCTATAAGTCTTTGTGATCTGTATTTTAACTGAGCAAGCTCAACCTGGATTTTACCTTCTTTGGTTGTTGCCCTTTTTGCAAATATATCAAGTATAACCATGGTTCTGTCCATAACCTTGGTATCCAAAGCAAGCTCAATATTTTTCATCTGTACCGGCGAAAGCTCATCATCACAGCATACACCTGTGGCA
>JAFUGL010000003.1 GCA_017469405.1 Lachnospiraceae bacterium
AGCAGGTCTTTTACTTGCATCCAGAGACTTGATGGGTGGATACAACTGGGTTAAGGAAAATGCAAGTGATGAAAATATTGGTAAGGCTGTTGAAAAACAGAAGTCCAAATATGCCGGAAATGAAGTTATGGGCAAGAAGCTCGGTGTAATCGGTCTTGGAGCAATCGGTGCAAAGGTTGCCAATATCGGTTTCAGACTTGGTATGGAAGTTTACGGATATGATCCATATGTATCTGTAGATGCTGCATGGAGACTTTCAAGCCACGTTAAGCACATCACAAATGTTGAGGATATATATAAGGAATGTGATTACATTACCGTTCATGTACCTGCTCTTGATTCAACAAAGGGTATGATTAACAAGGATGCATTTGCACTTATGAAGGACGGAGTTAAGATTCTTAACTTTGCAAGAGATATCCTTGTAAATGATGATGATATGATAGAAGCTCTTGCATCAGGAAAGGTTGCTAAGTATGTAACCGATTTCCCTAATGCTAAGATTGCGGGTGTAGATAATGTTATAACCTTACCACATCTTGGTGCTTCAACAGCAGAGTCAGAGGATAACTGTGCAATTATGGCAGTTAAGGAAATTATGGAATTTGTTGAGAACGGTAATATTAAGAATTCCGTTAATTATCCTGCAATTGATGCAGGTGTATGCACGAGCACTTCAAGAATTACAGTTTGCCACAAGAATATTCCTAACATGCTTACTCAGTTCACCGGTGCATTTTCCGCAAAGGGCATAAATGTAACCGACATGGTGAGCAAGTCAAGAGGAGATTGGGCATATACCATACTTGATGTAGCTGATAAAGCAGACGATAATATTGTAAATACAATCAGTGCCATTGACGGTGTTGTTAAGGTAAGAATTGTAAAGTAATGTCTGTTTTGGAAAGGTGTGATTGAAATGAGTGAAAAGTTGAAAGTTGGTATCCTTGGTGGTACGGGTATGGTAGGTCAGAGATTTATTTCTCTTTTAGAGAATCATCCTTGGTTTGAGGTTGTAACTATTGCAGCCAGTCCAAGAAGTGCAGGTAAGACCTATGAAGAGGCAGTAGGCGGAAGATGGAAGATGGATACTCCTATGCCTGAAGCTGTCAAGAATATTATTGTTCATAATGTAAATGAGGTAGAAGAGGTTGCAAAGACCGTTGACTTTGTATTTAGTGCCGTAGATATGTCTAAGGATGAGATTAAGGCAATCGAGGAAGCTTATGCAAAGACCGAAACTCCGGTTGTATCAAATAACAGTGCACACAGATGGACTCCTGATGTTCCTATGGTAGTGCCGGAGATTAATCCTGAACATATGAAGGTTATTGAGTTCCAGAAGAAGAGACTTGGAACTACAAGAGGCTTTGTAGCTGTTAAGCCTAACTGTTCAATTCAAAGTTATGCACCGGTTCTTACTGCATGGAAGGAATTTGAACCATACGAGGTTGTTGCTACAACTTATCAGGCTATTTCAGGTGCAGGTAAGACCTTCGCAGATTGGCCGGAGATGGTTGGAAATATCATCCCATACATCGGTGGTGAGGAAGAAAAGTCTGAGAAGGAGCCTCTTAGAATCTGGGGTGAAATAAAGGACGGAGTTATCGTTCCAGCTGAATCACCTAAAATTACCTGTCAGTGTATAAGAGTTCCTGTTCTTAACGGACATACTGCAGCAGTTTTTGTTAAGTTTAAGAAGAACCCTACCAAAGAACAGCTTATCCAAAAGCTGGTAGAGTTCAAGGGGGTTCCACAGGAGCTTGAGCTTCCGAGTGCACCAAAGCAGTTCATCCAGTATCTTGAGGAGGATAACAGACCTCAAGTTTCGCTTGATGTGGATTATGAAAACGGTATGGGTGTGTCTGTAGGACGTATCCGTGAGGATTCAATCTACGATTGGAAATTCGTAGGCTTATCCCACAATACCGTAAGAGGTGCTGCAGGTGGAGCAGTCCTTTGCGCTGAGCTTCTTAAAGCACAGGGATATATAACAAAGAAATAAATATGTGAGTTGGTCGGTTATATAGACTGTACTCCCGATATGATTATTATAAAACAGGTACTCGCATAGCACGTTCGCACTCTTTGAAACAAGTAAGAGTACTAAGTGCATAAATATGCTTTATTCTAATGCGTATCAATTATAAAAATGAAGAACACCACACACTATTGCATGTAATGCAAGTGCGTGGTGTTCTTCATTTTTCTTCTTGCTTCGCAAGAAGAAAGGGCATTTATTTACTAAGTGCTCACATGTTTCAAACGGCTACGCTAAGCACCTGTTTTAATAACCATATTGGGAGTACCCTATATAACCGACACGCTTCGCGTGATTGGTTTACATAAAATTTATTATTTAACATAAAAATGACACTATTTGTGGCATTTTGCTTTTTTGATTGATTTTTATTTAGTTGTAATGTATGCTGATTATGAGGTATAACATTTTTGATGATTAGATTATAAATTTTATTTTCAAGGAGAGTGCTGTTTGAAAAAGTACAACACAATGGAGACTGTGGCATAACCGGGAGGTTTGCTGTCAGTCAAAACAAACCTCCCGCTTTATAGCAATTGAAGTCAACAATTTTCAGGAGGGTGCAAGATGTCCGGTGGACATCTGTTCTGCACCGACCGGAGTGGAACGGAGAAAAAACATTGAATAAAAATGACTACATAATTCGTTTGGAAGAAAAGAAGGATTACAGAGAAGTTGAAAATCTGGTAAGAGAATCGTTTTGGAACGTGTACCGTCCGGGGTGCAGTGAGCATTATGTGATGCATGTGCTTCGTGATGATCCTGCGTTTGTTCCTGAACTTGATTTTGTCATGGAATCAAAAGTGCAGCAAGAAGGTTTGGATAATCAGGCTGCATCAAATTTATGTGGCAGGCTGATTGGACAGAATATGTTTATGAGGACTGTTATTGATTCGGATGACGGAAGAAGGATTGATGTTCTTACCATGGGACCGATAGGAATTATCCCTTTTTTAAAGCGTAAGGGTTATGGTAAAATCTTGCTGGATTACTCTTTAAAAAGGGCAAAAGAGCTTGGCTTTGGGGCGGTTTTGTTTGAGGGTAATATTGACTTTTACGGCAAGAGCGGATTTGACTTTTCAAGTAAATTCGGTATCAGATATCATGATTTGCCGGAAGATGCGGATGCATCATTCTTTCTTTGTAAGGAATTGATTCCCGGATACCTTGATGGTATCACCGGTGTATATCAGACACCGCAGGGTTATTATGTGAGTGATGAAGCTGTAGAAGAGTTTGATAAAAACTTTCCGTATAAGGAAAAGATGAAGCTTCCGGGACAGATATTCTAAACGAAAAAACTCAGAGTGGAGAAACTTTGGTTTCCCGCTCTGGGTAATTATATTTTTTGTTTAATTGATGGTTATAATTTTAATAAATCTATTGAGGTAAAATTATATGAATATTTTAGTTACAAATGATGACGGAATTGATTCTGTAGGGATTGTCAAGCTTGCAATAGCTGCAAAAAGGTTCGGAAATGTGTTCGTTGTGGCTCCTGACGGACAAAGAAGCTGTATATCGCACTCTATGACGTATGGAAAACCGATAAGGATTTCAAGGTGTGAATTTCCTGTTGATGGGGTCGATGCATATAAAAGTAACGGTACACCTGCGGATATTGCACGTGTTTGTTTTGCAGGCTTTTTGGAAGGAAAAATTGATGTAATGCTTGCCGGTATTAACGACGGATATAATATTTCAAGAGACATTCAATATTCGGGAACCGTTGCAGCAGCTATGGAAGCTACGTTGTTTGGCGTTCATGCTATAGCCTTTTCACAGGGCTCATATGAATACGGCGAGGTTGTGGATAAGTATCTTGACGGGTTAATTGAAGAATATATAGATAAGCCTTTGGGTGTGAATAAGATTTGGAATATTAATTTTCCTGCATGTAAATCAGAGGATTGCAAAGGTATTAAAAGAGATTGCAAGGTTTCGACGGACACCTTTTATGATGATGGATATACTGAAGAGATTGTAAAAGATGGAGTATATGAATATAACATTATTCCAAAAAGAATCTGGGAGGCTGAAAAAGGCAGTGATTTGGCTGCGATTATTGATAATTATATTTCTGTAGGTGTTGTTAATAATATTGGATAGTTAATTGAAAAACTTTTATCATTTATAGTTGTTTAAGGCGAACTTTTGTGATAAAATAATAGTATTTTAGTGGAATATTTTTATTTTTGGAGGCATATAGAATGAAGAAGTTGATTTTAGTTACATCACCGCCTGCCTGTGGCAAGACATTTATATCAAAAAAACTTGCTAAGGCACTTACAAATTGTGTATATCTTGATAAGGATACATTAATTGTTTTATCAAAGCAGATTTTTAAGGTGGCCGGACAAGAGTACAACAGATCTTCAGATTTCTTCCAGAAAGAAATCAGAGATTACGAATACTATGCTGTACTTGACATTGCCTTTGAAGCACTTGATTATAATGATACAGTTCTTATCAATGCTCCATTTACGGAGGAGATAAGAGATGATGATTATCTTAAGAACCTTAAGATAAAGCTTGCTGAAAAGGATGCCGAGCTTTTTGTTGTATGGGTACATACAGATATAGAGGTTGCTCATCAGAGAATGATAAAGAGAGGCTCCGACAGAGATGTTTGGAAACTTGAGCACTGGGATGAGTATGTGGCAACACAGAACTTTAAGCAGCCTGATAATATTGAGAATTTATTTGTATTCAATAATTCTTCAGAAGAGGATTATAAGAAATCAATTGACGCAGCAGTAAAGGCAATCAGAGGATAATGATATGGCACTTGTAAAAACGTTTGAGGCATATAGACCGAGAACTGATATAGTTGATGAGGTTGCGGCACTTCCTTACGATGTATATAACAGACAGGAAGCAAAGGAAGCGGTTGTCGGAAAGCCTCTATCATTTTTAAGAATTGACAGAGCAGAGACTGCTTTTGATGATGATATGGATATGTATTCACCTTTGGTCTATGCCAAGGCAAAGGAACTTTTGGATGGTATGATTGAAAGAGGTGAGTATATAAAAGAGGATAAGCCGGTATATTATATATATGAGCTTGTTATGGATGGACGTGCCCAGACAGGTATCGTTGCATGTGCATCTATTGATGACTATATATCCGGTGTGATTAAAAAGCATGAGAACACAAGAGAGGAAAAGGAGATTGACAGAATTACACATGTAGATGTGTGTAATGCTCAGACAGGTCCTATTTTTCTTGCGTATCGTGCCAAGAAAGCAATCGATGAAATAGTAGATAAGGTTAAGCAGACTGAAGCTGTTTATTCATTTGTTTCTGACGATGGAATAGGTCATTCTGTTTGGATTATCTCTGATGATAATGATATAGAAACCATAAGAAATGAATTTGTGAAATTATCTGATATCTATATTGCAGACGGACATCACAGAGCTGCTTCGGCAGTTAAGGTGGGTATCAAGAGAAGAGATGAAAATCCGGATGCAGATTACAGAGAATCGGATTATTTCCTTTCTGTGCTTTTTCCGCATGACCAGCTTAAGATACTTCCGTATAACAGAGTTGTAAAGGATTTAAATGGTCTTTCCTTTGATGAATTTATGGACAAGGTCAAGGATAAATTTGATGTTGAGGAAAAGGCGGATATGTATCAGCCTGAGGAAAAATGTACCTTTGGTATGTACATTTTGGGCAAATGGTACAAGCTTACTGCTAAGGATGATATAAGAGTTGATGATCCGGTGCTTGGACTTGATGTATCTATTTTACAGAATAATCTTTTGGAACCTGTGCTTGGAATAAATGATCCAAGGGTTGACAAAAGGATAGATTTTGTAGGTGGAATAAGGGGATTAAAAGAACTCGAAAGAAGAGTAAGTCAGGATATGGAGATTGCATTTTCGATGTATCCGACTTCAATAGATGAATTATTTTCGGTAGCAGATGCTGGTATGCTGATGCCGCCTAAATCTACATGGTTTGAACCAAAGCTAAGGAGTGGTATATTTATCCACAAACTGTAGAGGGGGAAGAATAAATGTCCAAAAGAAAAGAGGTATTTGCTATAAACTGGATGGAGGTTGATGCTCTTGTTAAGGGCATTCATAACAATCCTCATCACATCCTGGGTATGCATGAGTGTATAGATGATGTTTATATCAATGCGTATCTTCCGGGTGCAAAGGTAGTAAGTGCCATAGACACGGCAACACGTAAGAAATACACCTTGGTGTCTGACAGAGTAGAAGGATTTTATTCTGTTGTTATTAAAGATAAAAAGAGATTTGATTATAAGCTTGATGTAAAGTTCGAAGACGGACAGGAGCTTACCTATATCGATCCGTATATTTTTGAGTCTGTGATTGACCCGATTGATATTAGTCTTTTCAACGAGGGCGAGCATTACAACATTTATGAAAAAATGGGTGCTCATCCAATGGTAGTTGATGGTATCGAAGGTGTTCTTTTTGCAGTATGGGCTCCAAATGCGGACAGAGTTTCTGTTGTTGGTAACTTCAACAATTGGGATGGAAGACGCCATCCTATGAGAAAGCTTGATTATTCAGGAATATTTGAGCTTTTCATACCGGGCAAATATGTCGGCGAGATTTACAAATACGAGATACAGGCAAAGTCCGGTAAGGTATTTATGAAGAGTGATCCATATGCATTTTCAAGTGAAGTAAGACCTGCAAATGCATCAAAGATTGTTGACCTTTCTTACAAATGGAAGGATAGTAAATGGATAAGTGACAGAGAGGAAAACACTTCTTTTTCAAAGCCTATGTCTATCTATGAGATGCATATCGGTTCATGGAAGAGACCGGATGACGGAAGAGAGTTTTTCAATTACCGTGACATAGCAGGAAAGCTTGCAGAATATCTTAATGAGATGAATTATAATTATGTTGAGCTTATGCCTATTATGGAGCATCCTTTTGATCCGTCCTGGGGTTATCAGGTTACCGGTTACTATGCTCCGACTTCAAGATATGGTGAGCCTGCTGATTTTATGTATTTTGTAGATTATCTTCACAGCAAGGGTATCGGCGTAATTATTGACTGGGTACCGGCACATTTTCCAAAGGATGAGCATGGACTCGGAAGATTTGACGGAACACCTTTATATGAATGTGAGGATCCAAGACGTGGAGAACATCCGCACTGGGGAACATACATTTTCAATTATGGAAGAAATGAAGTAAGGAATTTCCTTATTGCAAATGCTCTTTATTGGGCAGATAAATATCATATCGACGGTATCCGTATGGATGCTGTAGCTTCCATGCTTTATCTTGATTATGGAAGAAATGGCGGAGAGTGGCTTCCAAATATTTATGGCGGCAATGAAAACCTCGAGGCTATAGATATGATTAAGGAACTTAATCAGAAGATGCACGAGCTTCATAAGGGAGTTCTTATGATAGCCGAAGAATCCACTGCATGGCCGATGATGACTCATTCTGTTGAAGAGGGTGGACTTGGTTTTGATTACAAGTGGAATATGGGTTGGATGAATGATTTCTTAAGCTATATCAAGTATGATCCACTTTACAGAAAGTATCATCATAACAATCTGACCTTCAGTATGGTTTATGCATACAGTGAAAACTTTATTCTTGTGCTTTCTCATGACGAGGTTGTACATGAAAAGGGCTCTATGATAGAAAAGATGCCGGGTGGATATGAGGATAAGTTCTCAAATCTGAGAGTTGCTTATGGATATATGATGACTCATCCGGGCAAGAAACTTTTGTTTATGGGACAGGAGTTTGCCCAGTTCACTGAGTTCAACGAGGCAACTGAAATTGACTGGTCATTATTTGAGTTTGATGCTCATGTCTATATGCAGGGATATGTTAAGGAATTAAATAAGCTTTATGAGACTGAACCTGCTTTATACGAGCTTGACAATAAGCCTGAAGGCTTTGAATGGATTAACTGTAACAGTGCCAATACAAGTCTTTTGTCCTTTATGAGAAAGGGTAATAACCCAAAGGATACGCTTGTTATTATATGCAACTTTACTCCTATGGCACATAAGAGCTACAAGCTTGCAACACCGACAGGTGGCAGATGGCAGGAGATATTCTCAAGTGACAATGTTAAGTTTGGCGGTGAAGGAAGAAATAACAAGACTGCCAAGCAGGCTAAGAAGGCAGAGTGTGACGGACAGGATCACTATATATCTGTTAATGTTCCTCCGCTTTCAATTACAGTATTTAAAAAGAAGTCAGATAAGTAATATAATTGTTTGAGTATATGTAAATTAGGCGACAAAGAGGGGATTGCAGCTTAAATATTCCTGATTTGTCGCTTTTAAACTGATAATCACTTATGGCATATAAATGTTTAATAGGTTTAAATGGTTCTTATATATAGGTTTTGCTTTTGATTTAAGGAGAAATATTTATGATTCTTGCTGATATTGATAATGTTGATGTTTCAAAGTTCGAAGCATATATGGATAAATTAATTGAATGGCTTTTGGATAAGCTTTTTCAGATTGCAATTATGCTTGTGTTTTTATTTATAGCTTTTAAGGTTGCAAAGCTTATACTCAAATTAATCAAACGTTCCTTTGATAAGACTAAGCTCGATACCAGCGTATCAGGTTTCTTGCTTTCGCTTATTAAGATTGTGATATATGCGATTATAATAATAATGGCTGCTGCTATGGTTGGTTTTCAGGTGACTTCACTGGTTACAATACTTGGAACAGCCAGTCTTGCTGTAGGTCTTGCGCTTCAAGGAAGTCTTGCAAATTTTGCAGGTGGTGTACTTATACTTATCATGAAGCCTTTTAAGGTCGGTGATTATATAATTGAAAATGATAAAAAGTGTGAGGGTACAGTAGAGTCAATTGATATATTTTATACAAAACTTAGAACTTATGACAATAAACAGATTGTTATACCAAACGGAAACATAACCAATAATTCAATCACAAATATTACAGCCAATAAATGTCGTATGTTGGATTTGATTTTTGGTATATCATATAATCAGGATATAAAGGCTGTTAAGGAGATTCTTTTGGAGATACTTGAGGATTCGGAATACAGACTTAAGGACAGAACAGTAAATGTTTTTGTTGATTCACTGGGCGAAAGCTCTATCAAAATCGGAGCAAGGTGCTGGGTAGATGCTGCTGATTATTGGAATGCAAAATGGGAAATCACCGAAGCTATAAAATATGCATTTGATGAACATGGCATTGAGATACCATATAATCAGTTGGATGTTAATCTTAAGCAGGAATAAAAATTATTCATTCATTATGATATAATGATTAGATTTCTTGATAAATAATTGAATATATTAATGAATTTATTATGAAAATATGATTGAAATATATGGTTGACAGTTTTAAAAGAATGGTTAAAATAGTAATGATAAAGAGATAATTTTTTGATGTATTGTTTATATCAAAAATATTTATAAATGTATTTATAATGTCAGGCATAAGGAGGAAAGATTGACATGACAAAGATAGATATAATATCAGGTTTTTTAGGCGCAGGTAAAACAACTCTTATTAAGAAGCTCATTGACCAGGCATTTTCAGGTGAGAAGCTTGTGTTAATTGAAAATGAATTTGGTGAGATAGGTATCGACGGTGGATTTCTTAAGGAAGCCGGCGTAGAGATTACCGAGATGAATTCAGGCTGTATCTGTTGTTCGCTTGTAGGTGATTTCGGTGAAGCTTTAAAGAAGGTTATAGATGATTTTGCGCCTGACAGAGTAATAATTGAACCGTCAGGAGTCGGAAAGCTTTCTGATGTAATGAAAGCAGTTGAGGATGTTAAGGAGCACGCTGACGTAGTTATAAACAGTGCTACAACAGTTGTAGATGTACAAAAGTGTAAAATGTACATGAAGAATTTTGGTGAGTTTTTTAATAATCAGGTAGAAAGTGCCGGAACTATAGTTTTAAGCCGTACTCAGAATGTTGATGAAAAGAAGATTAATGATACGGTTGCACTTTTAAGAGAGCATAACAAGGATTGTGCTATAATTACTACTCCTTGGGAGGAGATAGAAGGAAAGGTTATCCTTGATGCTATGGAGCATGCAAATACACTTGAAGCACTTATAGAGCAGGCAAAGAAACTGCATGATGAACACGAGCATCATCACCATCATGACCATGATGAAGATGAACATGAGCACCATCATCACCACCACGATCATGACGAGGACGAAGACGAGCATGAGCACCATCATCACCACCACGATCATGACGAGGATGAAGACGAACATGAGCACCATCACCACCACCACGATCATGACGAGGATGAAGACGAGCATGAGCACCATCATCACCACCACGATCATGACGAGGATGAAGACGAGCATGAGCACCATCATCACCACCACGATCATGACGAGGATGAAGACGAGCATGAACACCATCATCATCACGATGATGACGAGGATGAGGACGAGCATGAACACCATCATCACCACGAACATGGAGAGGAGTGCTCCTGTGGATGTCATCATGACCATGACCATGATCATCACCACCATCATGCTGACGATATATTTAGCAGCTGGGGACTTGAGACAGCTAAGAAGTATGATAAGGATGAGATGAAAGAAATACTTGAGGTACTTGCTTATGAGTCCGATAAGTATGGAGTTATATTAAGAGCTAAGGGAATAGTTGCAGGCACAGGTGCTGACTGGATATACTTTGATCTTGTACCGGGTGAGTACGAGATTAGAGATGGCAAGCCTGATTATACCGGAAAGCTTTGTGTAATCGGAAGTGAGCTTAAGGAAGATATGCTTAAGGAACTCTTTAAACTTGCATAAAACAAACAATGAAGGGATAGATTGAAATGAAAAGGCAGGAACAGATAGAAGAAATACCTATTTATATGTTTCTTGGTTTCTTGGAAAGCGGTAAGACAACCTTTGCCAAGGAAACTCTTATAGATAGAAATTTTACTGAAGGTGAGCCTACACTTTTACTTGTGTGTGAGGAAGGCATAGAAGAGTATGATGTAGACGACCTTAAGAAAAGAAATATATTTGTTGAGTATATTGAGGATAAGGATATCAATACTGAACATCTGCTTGATTTGCAGGATAAATATAATCCTACAAGAGTTATGATTGAGTATAACGGAACCTGGAAGATGGAAAAGCTTTTTTCCGTAAGAGTTCCTAAGGGATGGACAATCGTTCAGGTTATAACCTTTGTAGATGCACAGACCTTTGATGTATATATAGCCAATATGAAGGCTATGATGATGGAACAGCTTTCCACTGCTGATATGATTATCTTTAACAGATGCGATGAAAATACTAAGAAGGCTGAATACAGAAGAAGTCTTCGTGCTGTCAATAGAAGAGCACAGGTTATATTTGAAAATAAAGATGGTTTGGCTGAGGTTGGAGATGATGAAGTGTTTCTTCCTTATGATATCAATCAGCCGGTTATTGATCTTGAGGAAGAGGATTTTGGACTTTTTTATATAGATGCCTGTGACAATCCTGATAAGTATGTAGGCAAGAAGGTGCATTTTAAGGCTATGGTTCATAAGCCTAAGGAATATAATGAAAATGAATTTGTTCCGGGAAGATTTGCTATGACCTGCTGCGCAGATGATATAGCATTTGTAGGTTTTAAGGCATATTATAAAGGTGCAGGTAAATTAAAAGACAGACAATGGGTTATGGTTACCGGTGAGGTAGGAAAGGAATACTATCCTGAGTTTGAAGGAGACGGTCCTGTTATTAAGGTTTCTGAGGTTGCCATGACATCACCTGCTGCTGAAGAACTTGTATATTTCAACTAAACATTTATTTGTTCACAATTAAAACAAATTTTTATCAAAATTCTGTCAAAAAATAGATTTAAGATATGTCTAAATTAAAGATAATAATTAAATTTAAGTTTTACTTAAGGTATCCTTGCTAATATAAGGATACATTTAATGACGGAAAGGAAGTTGATTTTAAAATGAAACAGGAGACATTAAAGAAGACAAGTAAGACAGGCAGATTTTTTAAGAAGGCAGTTGCGGTAGTTACGACTGCAGCAGTATTTGGCGGAGTTGCCGGAGGAGTATTTAACCTTGTGGCGGCAGACAAATTAAATGGAATTACTGAGAAAAAGAATATTAGCGAGATTGTGAGTGATGCCTTGGATGGCCTTGAAACTGCAGATGTTGACACGACAGAATTTGACACATCAAAAGATGATGAAAATACTACAAATGACGAGATAATTCAGACAGCATCTACAGTTGATAATAATTCTGCATCAAGCGGAACACTTGATGTTTCAGCAATCGCAGAAAATGTTATGCCATCTATAGTAGCAATAAATGTAAAAGGCGTTGAACAGGTAAATCAGGGTATGTTCGGTACATACGAATATGAAACCGAAGGTGCCGGTTCAGGAATTATAATAGGTGAAAATGATACAGAACTCCTTATAGTAACCAATAACCATGTTGTTGCATCTGCAGAAACAGTATCGGTTGAATTTGCCGATGGTGAAAGCTATGATGCTAAAGTAAAAAGTGTTGATTCAAGCTATGATTTAGCTATAGTGGTTGTACCTCTTGAAACTATATCAGAGGATACAAAGGATGCAATAAGAGTAGCCAATATAGGCAGCTCTGACGACCTTAAGGTAGGTGAGCAGGTTGTTGCCATAGGAAATGCTCTTGGCTACGGACAGTCTGTTACAACCGGTATAGTAAGTGCCAAAGAAAGAACTACAGATACCAACGATCTGCCTCTTATCCAGACTGATGCAGCTATAAATCCTGGTAACAGTGGTGGTGCACTTCTTAACATGAATGGTGAAGTAGTTGGAATTAATTCTTCAAAATATGCTTCTACAGAAGTTGAAGGAATGGGATATGCAATTCCTATGAGTGAAGTGGAAGAGATAATAGATGGCATGGTTTCCAGAAAAACCAGGGAAAAAGTTGAAGAACGTTATCAGGCAAGTCTTGGAATCAAATGCGGTACAGTTACTTCAGATGCATCAGAGCTTTACGGTATCCCAACAGGTGTGCTTATATCAGAAGTTATTGAAGGCTCAGCAGCTGAAAAATCAGGCTTAAAGAAAAACTATGTCATAACCAAATTCGATGGTCAGTCGGTATCTACAGCAGAAGGCCTTGTGGAAATGCTTGAATACTACAGAGCCGGTGAAAAAGTTGAAGTGACCGTAAAATACTTAAAGGATAACGAATACGTTGAAGACACAATCATAGTAAAGCTTGGCAGAAAAAACTAACCCTCTCCCACGCTAAACTTCACTTTCACGCAGGATGACCGGTATAAAAGTTCCTGCCTACAAGGAAATGCCATTTAGTTTTTTTAGACATAAAAGAAAAAAGATAGGCTGTTACAACACACCATCGATTTGTGAAATCAGAGCACTCATACTTTCGATATTCGCACGAAACCGAAAACTCACTTCGTTCAAACAGTTCGGTTTCTGAGCGAATCTCTTCAAGTATTCGTTGCTGATTAAACACAAATCGGGCGAAAAGTTGTAACAGCCTATTTTTTTCTTTTTCTGTCAAAGTTAAGTTTACAGAGCATTTCCTGTAGGCAGGAACTATCATACCGGTAGCTTAAAACTGCGCTATTTAGCGCTGTTTTAAGCTGTGGGCATCTTGCTTGCCACTTGTATATGACTTCACACCTTAATAAACTTAATTTAGAAAAGTATATGAAAAGGCTGATACAACAACATTTTGTCCGATTTGCGTTAAATCAAAAGTGAAAATCCGCATATCTTCGCTCAGAAACCGAACTGTTTGAACGTTAGTGAGTTTTCGGTTTCGTGCGAAGATAAAGGATTTGAGCTTATTGATTTAGCAAATTGATGACACGTTGTGTATCAGCCTTATTCATATACTTTTATATTAAGAAAACCTTCATGGTGTGAAGTTATATATAAGTGGCAAACAAGATTCCCACTCTATGCGTGAAACTGAAGCTTTCAGTGGGAGAGGGAGCTATACAGCTTCTTCGCCAGTGTCCTGCATGTTTTTGCGGGCAGTTGCAAGCATGAGCTTGATACGGTTGACCTGATTTACTTCGGAAGCTCCCGGATCGTAGTCGATTGCAACTATGTTGGCTTCAGGGTATGATTTTCTAAGTTCTTTGATTACGCCTTTTCCGACAATGTGGTTAGGGAGGCATGCAAATGGCTGACAGCAGACTATGTTGCCGGCACCGCTCTTTATAAGCTCAACCATTTCACCTGTTAAGAACCAGCCTTCACCGGTCTGGTTGCCGATGGAGACGATAGGTCTTGCATAATCGGCAAGCTTGGTTATATGAACAGGTGGTTCAAAACGATTACTCTTTTTTAGTTCATCACGAAGAGGCTTACGAAGAACTTCAAGTGCCCATATACCAAGGTTGGCTTTGTTGGCTGAACTCTTGGATTTACCTAAAAATTCGTATTTGTAATTGTTGTTGTAGAAGCAGTACATGAAGAAATCAAGTAAATCCGGCATAACTGCTTCGGCACCTTCTGATTCAAGAAGCTCAACCAGATGGTTGTTGGCAGATGGGAGAAATTTAACAAGGATTTCTCCGACTATACCTACACGTGGACGTCTTTCTTCTTCGTTGAGTGGGAGATTGTCAAAGTCATGAATGATGCCTTTGATAATCTTCTTATATCCACGTCCTCCGTCTTTAATACTCCTTATACAAATCTTTTCCCATTTCTTATGAAGCTTATCGGCAGAACCCTTTACTTTTTCGTAAGGTCTTGTTCTGTATAATACTCTCATAAACAGATCACCGTATATAATTGCCTGTAAAGCAAGCTTGACTGTTTTGATGGTAAATTTAAAGCCTGAATTTTGCTCGAAACCTTGTACACTTAAGGCTATAACAGGTATCTGTCCGTAGCCTGCCTTTGCAAGGGCACGTCTGATAAATCCTACATAGTTGGTTGCACGGCAGCCTCCACCGGTCTGAGTCATAACAACAGCAAGCTTGTTGACATCATATTTACCGGAATTGATTGCATGCATGAGCTGACCTACAACTATAAGTGAAGGGTAGCAGGCATCGTTATTTACATATTTAAGTCCGGTGTCGACAACCTCCTTGTTTGCATCAGGAAGCATTACTATATTGAGTCCCATCTGACTAAATGCCGGTTCAAGTATGTTGAAATGTATAGGTGACATCTGAGGAACCAAAACGGTATAGTCCTTCATATCCTGAGTAAATTCAACTCTGTTGATAGCGCTTGATACCGGACAAGGTACAAAGTGACGTTTGCGCCTTACATTTACAGCACTAATTAATGAACGTATACGAATTCTGGCAGCACCTAAGTTGCTTACCTCGTCTATCTTAAGTACGGTATATATCTTTCCTGAATTGGTAAGTATATCATTTACACAGTCGGTTGTTACGGCATCAAGACCGCAACCAAAGGAATTAAGCTGGATAAGCTCAAGGTTCTTACTGGTCTTAACGTAGTTGGCTGCCTTATAAAGACGTGAGTGGTACATCCACTGGTCAGAAACGATAAGAGGTCTTTCCACTTCACCCAAGTGAGCAACCGAATCCTCTGTAAGTACGGCTATATCAAAGGAATTGATAAGTTCAGGAAGTCCATGATTGATCTCAGGGTCTATATGATATGGGCGACCTGCAAGTACGATACCGATTTTGTCATTTTCTTCAAGGTACTTGATGGTTTCGTCACCTTTATTTTTAATATCCGCCTTTACTGCATCTGCTTCTATAAAGGCTGCATCAACGGCATCAGATATTTCCTGCATGGTTACATCTGTGTATTTTTTAAATTCACGCATAAGACGTTCCTTAAGCGCCTGTTTGTTATCGAGAGAAAGGAAAGGTCTTATGTAGGTTGTATCCGGATCGCTTAATTCTTCCATATTGTTCTTGATATTTTCAGCATAGGAAGTAACGATAGGACAGTTGTAGTGATTGTTTGCATCCGGAGTTTCATTTCTCTCATATGGGATACAAGGATAGAAAATTGTCTTTATTCCCTGCTTTAATAACCACATTACATGTCCATGTGCTATCTTAGCCGGATAACATTCGGATTCACTCGGTATGGACTCTATACCCAATGTATAGATATCACGGGAGGACTTAGGAGAGAGCACAACTCTGTATCCGAGCTTTGTTAAAAATGTAAACCAGAACGGATAGTTCTCGTACATATTAAGAACTCTTGGAACACCTATAACTCCACGTGATGCCTCTGCTTCGGAAAGAGGCTCATACTGGAATAATCTGTTAAATTTATATTCAAATAAGTTAGGAACATTGTTTGCATTTTTCTTTAAGCCAAGTCCCTTTTCACATCTGTTACCGGAGATAAAACGTCTTCCGCCTGAGAATTTATTGATAGTAAGAAGACAATTGTTGGTACATCCCTTACATCTTGCCATACTTGTTTCATAGGTAAGATTTTCTATATCCTCACGGGAGAGCATAGTTGTTTTAGCACCTTCTTCGTATCTGTCTCTTGCAATAAGAGCAGCACCGAAGGCGCCCATGATACCTGCTATATCCGGACGTATAGCCTCACGACCTGATATAAGCTCAAAGCTTCTTAAAACGGCATCATTATAAAAGGTTCCGCCCTGAACAACTATATTTTTACCAAGTGACTTAGGGTCAGTAAGCTTAATAACCTTAAGCAATGCATTTTTTATAACGGAATAAGCAAGGCCGGCAGATATATCTGCTACGGATGCTCCTTCTTTTTGAGCCTGCTTAACTTTGGAATTCATAAATACGGTACATCTTGAACCAAGGTCTATAGGATGCTCGGCAAATAATGCGATTTTAGCAAAGTCCTTGATGTCATAATTAAGAGACTTTGCGAAGGTTTCTATAAATGAACCGCAGCCGGATGAACATGCTTCGTTAAGCATTACATTGTCGACTACTTCGTTTTTAATCTTTATACATTTCATATCCTGACCGCCTATATCAAGGATACAGTCTACATCAGGATCAAAGAATGCAGCAGCAGTATAGTGAGCTATGGTTTCAACCTCACCGTGATCAAGCATAAGAGCAGATTTAATTAAGGCCTCTCCGTATCCGGTAGAGCATGCGGAGGCAATTTCCACTCCATCGGGAAGCTTGGTAAATATATCCTTTAATGCACGTATAGTGGTCTTTAAAGGACTACCGTTATTGCTGCTGTAAAAGTCATATAATAAAGAACCGTCTTCGCTGACCAAAGCAACCTTCGTGGTTGTTGAACCTGCATCAACACCAAGGAAAGCCTTGCCCTTGTATGTTGCAAGATCAGCTCTTTTGACATGGTACTTGGATTGCTTTTTAATGAATTTGGCATAATCATCCTCAGAAGCAAATAATGGTGGAAGTCTGTCTACGTCAACCGAGAATTTTAAATCATCCGTAAGCTTTGCACTTAAGTCGCTTAAGGTTAAACTTATATATTCCTTAGCCTGAAGTGCGGCACCGACAGCGGCAAAAAGATGCGAATGTGATGGCGCTATCACACTGTCATCAGTAAGGTTAAGAGTTCTTATAAAAGCTTCCTTAAGCTGGTCCAAAAAGTGAAGAGGACCACCTAAAAATGCAACATTTCCTTTTATTGGTTTACCGCAGGCAAGACCGCTTATGGTCTGATTGACAACTGCCTGAAATATGGATGCTGCAAGGTTTGGCTTTGTAGCACCTTCGTTTATAAGAGGCTGAATATCGGTTTTTGCAAATACACCGCATCTTGCAGCGATAGGATAGATGGTATCATAGTCCTTGGCATATGTATTGAGTCCCATGGCATCTGTCTGAAGAAGGGATGCCATCTGGTCGATAAAGGAACCGGTACCGCCTGCGCATACACCATTCATACGCTGCTCAACACCATTTGTAAAATATATAATCTTGGCATCCTCACCGCCAAGCTCTATAGCTACATCTGTCTGTGGAGCGTAGTCCTTTAAGGCATCGGTTACACAGATAACCTCCTGCTCAAAAGGAACACCGATAACATTGGCAAGTGCAAGTCCGCCGGAACCGGTTATGGTTGGAGCGACATTTAAATCTCCAAGCTTTTCGTTTGCATTATCAAGTAATTCCTTAAGGGTTTCCTTGATGTTGGCAAAGTGCCTTTTATATTCGGAAAACAAAATATTGTGTTCCTCATCTATAATTGCAACCTTAACGGTGGTTGAACCTATATCTATACCTAATCTGTTCATAGTAAAAACGGCTTAAAAGCCTGCCTCCTTATATTGAAAAATTACTAAGTGTCAAAAGATTATTATAATGGAAGAAACGACAAAATACAACAGTTAAAAACATGAAATTTCTATGAAATTACTTTAATTTTATTAATTTTTTGCCACATTTATGAATTAACGGCATAGAATAATCAAAAAGGGGAAAAATATGGAAAAGGAATGTAAGGGAACCATCCACAAGGTTGTGGCAGGAGATACGCTATATAAGATATCAAAGCTTTACGGCGTAAGGCTTGTTGATGTCTTAAAGGAAAATCCGTACGTAAATGTGTATAATTTAAGGCCGGGAGATGAGATATGTGTACCGACCGAAATCTATGAGGAAGAGGAGGAACGCAGATACTTTACTGCAAGAACGGGAGAAACCTTAAGAAGTATAACGGATGAGCTTTCCACTGATGTAGGAAGACTTATGGAGTATAATAAAGAACTCCTTGATATGCGTATTCCTCTCGGAACGATTATAAGAATTCCGCCGACAGAAAGAGGACAGGGGTCCAATTAGCAAAGAATAATTACATGTATTTGCCAATAATAATGCATCCCAGTTTTAAGTTGTTTTTTAGATAGTTTTAGGATATAATAAGCGTATATGCATTGATGTAAGTTTTTTATCATGCATATACGCTGATTTAATTCATTTGAATCAGGTGAAAGAATATAAACAAGGACTGAATGATATGAAATTTTTAGAAAAGTTTGAAAAGAAATTTGGAAAATATTCCATAAGGAATCTTCCTTTAATTTTAACCTTACTATTTGCATTTAATTACATTTTCTCGGTGGCAGCACCTGATATCTATGTAAAGATTTATTTATCCCCGTATGATATATTTTATGGACATGAATATTGGAGACTTGTGACATGGATATTTACCGCTCCTTCATCTTTTGATGAGTGGACGATTTTGTCCTTGGTATGTCTTTATTTTATAGGTTCTTCAGCACAAAGAGGTATGGGTACATTTATGTATAATCTCTATACCATTGGCAGTATGCTGCTTAACTTTATTACTGTTCTTGTTGTAAGCGGATTTTTATATTTGACAAAGGGAACCTTATATGCTGCTGATACTCAAATCGGAGGATTTTATGTAAATTATACTATTCCTGTATGTGTATTTTTTGCCTTTGCCATGGCGTATTCGGAAAGCACGGTATTTTTCATGGCTCTTTTCCCTCTTAAGGCAAAGTATATTGCATGTATAGATTTTGCACTTTTGCTATATGAGTATTTCAGTACACCGATTATTACATTTAGAGCCTTACTTGTGGTTGCGGTTGCCAATTTCTTTATATTTTATAATGTGCTTAAGAAGTACAGCTATGGCAGAAATACAAGGTACTCTTATCAAAATTATGGAAATAATAAAAAGAAAAAATCTTCCGGTTCGCCGTTTTTTGAAAGAAAAAATAAAGATAATGTCTACAATATGAGCGATTATCTTAAAAGAAAACAGGATAGTGATGATAATAAGATGCCTGAAGGCATAACAAGACATAAATGTGCTATCTGCGGCAAGACAGAAAATGACGGTGAGGATTTGGTATTCAGATTCTGTACAAAATGTAACGGTAATTATGAATACTGCAGCGAACACATTTATACACATGAACATATAAAATAATTTTGCATGTAAATAGATATGTTTCGGAAAGCTACTTAAGCACCAGAATAATATTAGGAGATAAAATATAAAATGAGCAGCGTAAAAAAACTTATCGGTGAGATAAAAAGCGGAATCAACATAGAAAATAATATTAAAGAGTATTCAAAGCTTCTTTTTGAAAAATATAACTATTATGCAATGGTTAAAATGAGTATGAATTACTACACCATGAAGGAAATAATATCTGAAATGACAGATAAAAATTCTGATGTGTGTAAATATTTCGATATTTTAACAAGACTTGTAAAGGACAATATTGTTGATAAGAAACCGGTTGATGAAGAGGCGGTTACTGCAGTTAAGCAGATTAGGGATAATATCGAGTATAAGATGAAGATACTTACCTCATATACGGATGGTTATGAGATTTATGAGTACATATTAAATCGTATTGAAGCAAAGGTTAAGGATAAGGTGGAAGAGGTTGATATAGCACTTCTTTCTGATAAGATGTACAGCTATGTATTTAATGAGTCGGATAAGATGGTTATAAACAGCAAGCTTCAGCTTCTTATGGCACAGCTTCCTGTAAGGATGACCAAGAGCAAATTCTGTGATGTTATCTCAAACACGCTTGCTTTATATAAGGGTGGAGAAAAGACTTCTTTAGACGAATTTTGTGATATGTTAAGAACCTCATCGCTTATATCAAAACCAAAGGGCTTCGAGACAGAGTATCCGTTCCTTTATCATGTATATACGGATTTATCTGCAGCAAATTATAAAGAGCTTACAGAGGAAGAGTTTGATACATTAAATGATAGGCTTAACGATGCAGCAGCTATCATTAATGAAGAGGCATCAAATTATATACTTATGCAGGAAATAGCAAATGATATATATACCATACTTCTTACAATGGAAGATGCTGCCTGTGCAAACGAAAAGCTTCCTGCTTACAAGGCTGCTTTAAATATTATTGAGAGCGTTTTAAAAAGTGATGATTTTGAGACTCTTTCAGAAACACTTATGGATAGCTTTATCAGTATGGAAGGTGCACAGGAGGATGTTACTGAAAGTATAATGCCGCTTGAGGCTTCCTTTGATGATATCTATGTAGGCAAGAGCGATGATATAAGTAAATACGGTCTTTCTGAAAGATTCGATGTGCTTGATAAAATCAGCAGGCTTTTATCAACCAGTTTATTTATAGATGTTGAAAAATCACTTAGAAGTGAGAGTGATATGGTTGATGATGCATATTACAATGAAACAAAGGACAAGCTTATTAATGACTTTATGACTTTATTTAATGATTGTGAAAGAATGGTTATAAGAAGTATCATGTGTAAGATACTTGCAGCCATGCCAATTTTCCTTAACTCAAAGCAGGAGATAAAGGATTATTTTGATTATACACTCTCAGGCTGTAAGGATATGAGTGAGCTTACTGCATGTAATAAGCTTATCAGTGAAATGATAGAAGAAGAATATTAGTACCAAGGGTGGTTTTATGAAGGTAGTAGATGCTCCTTACGTACAAGGTTTTAAGGGCAGGAAAAAAGATAAAATAGTAAAAAAAATCCGTCACAAGCGTAAGGTTGATAATGTTTATGTGGTTACGCTGCCTATGATAACGGATGGAATCATGGATATATATGAGTATAAGCATCTGTTTAGTAAGTTTTATAAAAAGGCAAGTGACGAGATTTGCATATTAGGTATTGCTAAAAGCAAGAGTGATGCAAATGAGGTCGTGAGGGATATCGTACAGGATATGTATGATACGGACACGGACTTTGATGTAAGAAAATTTTTTGGAATATAGGTATTAAATATGCTACATGTATTATGGGTTATTTTGAAAATAATATTGATAATACTTGCAGTTTTGATTGGACTTATACTTTTGATTTTACTTTTGGTTTTATTTGCACCGATAAGGTATAAGGTGGCAGCAGATATAGGAGATGACATAGCTGTCACGGCAAAGGTCCGGTTTTTAATTGTAAGTGTCAATGTTATCTTTGAAAAAAATGAAAAAAAACTGGATACCTTTCTTAGGATAGTCGGGATTAAGATTGGACTTGGCAATAAGGAAGGAGAAGGTCATAAAGAAAAGAAGTCCAAACCTAAAAAGGAAAAGAAGAAAAAAAATAAAGCTGATGAATCGGTTGTTATATCCGATACTGATACAGCAAATGCTTTAAATGAGGATAAAACTGAGAATTCTTTAGTAGAAAATAAAACAATAGAAGCTGATAATCCTATTAAAGAGGTTGATAGTGAAGCTGATATTGGTGAGTATGATCTTTGGACTGATGAAGATACGCTTGATAAGGATGAAAAGAAGCTTTCTGGAAGAATAAAAAGATTATTTAAAAAATCCAAGAGGACAATTGAGGATTTAGATGGTAAATCTGAAGATGAGATAAAAGAAACACTTTATCAAAAGCTTGAAAAAAAGGTTAATCAAATTAATGAAAAGAAAGAAGAAATTGAAAAAAAGGTTAACCGATTTGAGAAGTTTTGGAATATGAATTGTACCGTAAGAACGAGGGAATATCTTGGGAAATATTTAATAAGCATCCTAAAGCATATCGCACCAAAAAAGATAAAGGGACATATAAGATACGGCTTTGATGAACCATGCACGACAGGTCAGGTTACAGGATATCTAAGCTTGCTGCCTTTTGTTTATCAAAAAGGATTTTCGTTGGAACCGGATTTTCGTGAGAAGGTTATAGAAGGAAATGTTGTTTTAAAAGGCAGAATTATACTTGGATATATTGCAAGAATAGTTCTTAAAAGATATATATGGCAGACAATTAAGATGGCTAGGAAAATATAAAAGTTTTCAGGAGGAGATAAAAAATGGATAATAATTTTAATCAGACAGTTGCTTCATTGTTTAACGGAATGGATTCTTTTCTTTCAACAAAAACAGTTGTTGGAGAACCTACAAAGATAGGAGATACAATTATACTTCCACTTGTGGATGTAAACTTTGGTGTGGCAGCAGGAGCATTTGCTAAAAAAGAGAAGGGCAGTAATTCGGCAGCAGGTGGTATGGGAGGAAAGATGTCACCTTCAGCAGTGTTGGTAATTCAAAATGGCTATGCAAAGATTGTTACCGCTAAGAGCGAAAGTACTGTAGGAAAAATCTTTGATGCTGTTCCGGAAGTTATTGACAGAGTTTCCAATTTAGTGAAAAAGAAGAGTCCTGAAGAAGAGGCAGCAGTAGCTGAAGCGGTAGATAATCTTGGAAATGAAGAATTGATATAAAATTGAAATAATTAAATTCTTTATTTTATAAATTAGGCATATATTTATATAAGTGTTTAATTTAAGTGATGTTTTCTATGCGTGCATTGATTGGATATGCCATGTTTTTCGTGGCGATAGGTATTTTGATATCTTATTTTATAAGTGGTTTTTGTGAATTTGTTGTAGTACTTGTACTTTTGCTTAGTGCATATATTTTACTTTGCAGGTGCAGGGAATGAAATTACATATTTTTATGAGATATGACGTGAGGTGGTTACAATGAGTATGGCTACAGATGATATGAGCATGGAGCTTTTGATGAATTCGGACAATCCGGAGGCAATCTTAAAAGACATGCAGCCATTTATTATACTTATGATGTACTATGAGTGTGCATTGATGGAGATAGAAACAAAATTAAAGGTTTTAAATTCTGAATTTGCCCTTCAGCATAACAGAAATCCTTTTGAATCCATTAAATGCAGAATTAAAAAGCCCATAAGTATTATAGAGAAGATGAAAAAGAAAAATCTCGATATCACAATTGAAAATATTGAGAATAATCTTACGGATATTGCGGGCATAAGGGTTATTTGCTCTTTCCCTGAGGATATTTATACTGTTTCGGAACTTTTATCAAAGCAGGATGATATCAATGTCGTTCAAATAAAGGATTATATTAGAAACCCAAAACCAAATGGTTACAGAAGCCTTCACCTTATAGTTGAAGTTCCTATATTTTTATCAAATCAAAAAAAATATATGAAGGTTGAGGTGCAGTTTAGAACAATTGCGATGGATTTCTGGGCAAGTCTTGACCATAAGCTAAAATATAAAAAGGACAATTTAAAGCATCCTGAAATTATAGCACAGGAACTTAAAAAATGTGCAGATATGGTTACGGCTATGGATTATAAGATGCAGGAAATACGTAATATGCTTGAATAGTAATATACATATCTTATGGAGGATAAAATGTCTCGTAAAACCTGGAAACCGGGCAATATGCTTTATCCGGTTCCGGCTGTTATGGTTACGGTCGGTGATAAGGATGTAAATAATATTATAACGATTGCCTGGGCAGGAACCGTTAATTCAGATCCTGCGATGGTTTCCATTTCAGTGAGAAAATCCAGATATTCTCATGAACTTCTTATGAAGCATAAAGAATTTGTGATCAATCTGGTTACAAAAAAGCTTACGCGTGCCATGGATTATTGTGGAGTTAAATCCGGCAGGGATGTTGATAAGTTTAAGGAGATGAAGCTTACCAAAGGTACTGCCAATAAGGTTAGTGCACCGATT
Organism: Lachnospiraceae bacterium; assembly: GCA_017469405.1. Lineage (GTDB taxonomy): Bacteria > Bacillota > Clostridia > Lachnospirales > Lachnospiraceae > Coprococcus_C. The sequence continues at coordinate 24,484 of JAFUGL010000003.1, forward strand.
ATAGAAGAAAGTCCTGTCAATATAGAATGTGTTGTTAAGCAGGTGATTCCTCTTGGCTCGCATGATATGTTTCTTGCCGAGGTTGTTTCAGTTGATGTTGATGATAAATATATGGACGAAAAAGGCAGCTTTGATTTGGAAAAAGCTGATTTGATTGCATATTCACATGGCAAGTACTATACACTTGGAGAAAATATAGGTAAGTTTGGATTTAGTGTAAAAAAGAAATCCAAGAAAAAAAATAAAAAGTAATCATCATATAGTTGATTTTCGTATAGTTAGATGATATAAAATGAATTTATAAAGATAATATTATTATATTATTATATTATATATCCTGGTCTGCTCCGGAGAGGTAGAAAAGGAGAAATATAATATGTTTAGTAAGGTTACAGGAGGCACCGTAATCGGTATAGACGGTGCTTTGATTGGCGTTGAGGCAGATATAAATGATGGTCTGCCTATGCTTAATCTCGTCGGTTATCTGTCTTCTTCAGTTAAGGAGGCCGGCGAAAGAGTAAGAACTGCGCTTAAAAATTCGGGCTATTATCTGCCGCCTAAGCGCATAACTATCAATTTATCCCCTGCGGATATCAGAAAATATGGTTCGGGATTTGATCTGCCGATTGCCATATCTATAGTGCTGTCTATGGGAATTGTCCCCGTGATTGATTTGGAGAAAACCATAATAATCGGTGAGTTAAGTCTCGACGGAAGTATTATGGCAGTAAACGGTGTACTGCCTATGGTTTATCATGCCTTTGAAAATGGTATAACCACATGCATTATACCCGATCAAAATGTTGCGGAAGCTGGACTTATAGGAGGTATGAAAGTTTATGGTGTAAAATCTTTGGTTGAGGCTATTGATTTTATTCAAGGAGACATAGAACTTTTGCCTTATGAAAATGCTGACATTGAAGCTTACTCTGGGCTTCCGGATTATAAATGCGATTTTTCGGAGATTAAAGGGCAGCCGGTGCTTAAAAGAGGGCTGGAAATAGCCGTTTCGGGTTTTCATAATGTTCTTATGACAGGTGCTGCGGGTGCAGGAAAATCAATGCTTGCAAAGAGACTTACTACGATCATGCCGGGACTTTCATTTGAAGAAAGTGTTGAAGTAACTAAAATTTACAGCATAAGCGGACTTCTTGATAAAAAAGGAAGGCTTATAAGAGAGAGACCGTTTCGTGCACCTCATCATACAATTTCAAATCATGCACTCATTGGAGGAGGTGCTATACCAAAGCCGGGGGAGGTTACATTATCACACAACGGAATCTTATTTTTGGATGAGCTGCCTGAATTTAATAAGAACGTCCTTGAGGTGTTAAGGCAGCCGCTTGAGGATAAGAAAATTATTGTTTCAAGAGTTCAGGCTTCTTATGTGTTTCCGGCTGATTTTATGCTTGTGGCTGCTATGAATCCGTGTCCTTGCGGTAATTATCCTAATTTAAATAAATGTACATGTACGCCTTTTCAGATAAAAAAATATCAGCAGAAGATAAGCGGACCTTTGCTTGACAGAATTGATATAAATATGGTTGTTAAACCGGTACAGTTTGAGGATATATTTTCTGATCATGAGGAAGAAAATTCTGAAGCTATAAGACAAAGGGTGGTTGAAACGAGAGCTATCCAGAATAAAAGATATATCGATGAAAATATAAACTTGAACTCGGAATTGGATGGAAAGCTTATAAAAAAGTATATTGTTTTGGAAAATGAAGTGGAGGATTATCTAAAGCAAAGCATATCCAATAAAGACATCTCTGCAAGAGGTATTAACAGAATATTAAGGCTTTCCCGCACTATAGCAGATATGGATAAAAAGGACAAAATAGAAGTAAAACATTTAAAGGAAGCACTCTTTTATCATAATCATGTGGGTATAACAGTCAGATAATACAGGGCATATGTAATAAGGCAGATAGGCACTGTGTCACAATAGTGTGCCTGTCGTATATCTGTTACATAAAAGGGAGGAATTGATGTGAAAGAAATAAATAAGGAAAGAGATATTTTAAATCTCTGGTTTAATAATATTGAAGGGATTGGAGCTATTTTAAGAAGAAAGCTAATGACAAAGTTTGGGAGTATTGAGAACATTCTCTCGGCATCATCCATTCTGTTAGAGGAAATTGTCGGGGCCAATAAAGCAGTGCAGATAACAGCTTCACATAATATGAGCTATGCACATGAACTTTATGAAGAGCTTAAAGAAAAGAAAATAAGTATAGTCTATCCGGGCGCAGAGGATTATCCTGTCAAGCTTTTAAATATGTTTGATCCTCCGGATATTTTATATGTTAAAGGTATATTAAGCAAAAAACTAAATATATATAATATGAATATAGGTGTTGTTGGTGCAAGAAATGCAAGCGTATACGGAAGAGAACTTGCTTCGTTTTTTGGAAGGGAATTAGCAAAGGAAGGTATAAATATAATAAGTGGACTAGCCCTTGGAATAGATGGAATGTCTCACAGAGGTGCGCTTTATGCCGGTGGATATACGGTTGGTGTTTTAGGATGTGGAATAGATGTTATATATCCCAGAGAAAATGCAGAACTTTTTTTTGAAATGTACAAAAATGGAGCGGTTATATCGGAGTATGGTCCGGGAGTTATACCGAACCCCGGATTTTTTCCAATCAGAAATCGTATAATCAGCGGTCTTTCCGATGGACTTTTGGTGGTGGAAGCAAGAAAGAAAAGCGGTTCGCTTATAACTGCCGATCTGGCACTCGAACAGGGAAAGCAGGTTTATGCTATACCCGGGAGAATAACAGATAAAAGCAGTGAAGGTACGAATAATCTTATACGTCAGGGCGCCATGTGTGTTGTATCACCAAAGGAAATTATTGAAGATTTAAATGGTATAGTGACAGAAGAAAAGTATAAAAGTGGAAATAAAGAATTAAAATCCGGTAATAACAAATTATATAATGATAATGTTGATTTGGCGGATGAATTTAAGGAGAATATAGAAGTGCTAAATAAAAATTCTCTTGCACCTGCCGAAAAAATGTTGTATAGTTGTTTGAGTTTAGAACCTACTTATATTGATGATATAATTGACAAACTAAGGATGAGTGTCAGTGACACTATAAGCTTGCTTTATAATATGGAGGAAAAGGGACTGATAAAACAGCCTCTTAAGGGGTATTATATTATTTCAGTTTAAAATAAGGAGCAAAAAAATGGCTAAAAATCTCGTTATCGTTGAGTCACCTGCCAAGGCAAAAACAATTAAAAAATTTCTTGGTTCAAATTATGAAGTTATTGCTTCAAACGGTCATGTCAGAGATTTACCTAAAAGTCAGATGGGTATAGATTTTGATAATGATTATGAGCCGAAGTATATTACTATAAGAGGTAAGGGTGATCTTTTATCAGAATTAAGAAAGGAAGTTAAGAAGGCTGATAAGGTTTATCTCGCAACTGACCCCGACCGTGAAGGAGAAGCCATATCTTACCACTTGTCAATTGCATTAAAACTTGATAAAAAGAAATATAAGAGGATTACATTTAATGAGATTACAAAAAATGCGGTAAAGGATTCTATTAAGCATGCCAGAGATATAGATATGGATCTTGTGGATGCCCAGCAGGCAAGAAGAGTTCTTGACCGTGTGGTTGGATATTCCATAAGCCCTCTCCTTTGGGAAAAGATAAAGAGGGGACTTTCTGCCGGAAGAGTTCAGTCGGCAGCGCTTAAGCTTGTTTGTGACAGGGAAAATGAAATAAATGCATTTGTTCCACAGGAGTATTGGAGTTTAAATGCCCATGTAATAACAGGTAAGAACTTAAAACCGGTTGAATTTCATTTTACAGATGAAAAGATGACTAAAGAAGAGCTTGACAAGGTTATGGCTGCAGCTGATGGCAAGAAGATGCTTGTTGAAAGCATAAAGAATAGTGAAAAAACCAAAAAGTCACCTCTTCCTTTTACAACAAGTACGCTTCAGCAGGATGCAGGTACAAAACTTAATTTCTCAACAAGCAAGACCATGAGAATAGCTCAGCAGTTATATGAAGGCGTGGAAGTTAAGGGTAGAGGCTCTATAGGTCTTATAACCTACCTTAGAACAGATTCGACAAGAATATCCGATGAAGCGGATAGTGCTGCAAGAAGCTATATAGAAGATAAGTTTGGTGCAAACTATGTTGGTAGAAGTAAGACTGCTAAATCAGATAAGAAGATTCAAGATGCGCATGAGGCGATAAGACCTACGGATGTAAGTCTTACACCTGTGCTTTTAAAGGATCAGCTCTCAAGAGAGCAGTTCAGGTTATATCAGCTTATATATAACAGATTTTTGGCAAGCCGTATGAGTGATGCTGTATATGAAACCAATACAGTGACTTTAAAGGCAGATACCAAAAAGGGTGATTATAAATTCAAAGCATCCTCAACGAAAGTAAAATTTGAGGGCTTTTTAGCGGTATATAAACCGGAGGATGAGGAAAAGGAAAACTCAAAGCTAAGCAATATAAAAGAAAAGGATGTGCTTACTGTAGAATCACTTGAGGAAAAGCAACATTTTACACAGCCGCCTGCACATTATACAGAGAGTTTACTGGTTAGAACCATGGAGGAGCTTGGTATCGGAAGACCGTCAACCTATGCACCTACCATTTCTACACTTCTTAATAGAAGATATATAGTTAAAGAAAGTAAAAATCTTTATATGACGGAGCTTGGAGAGGCAGTAAATGAGATAATGAATATTGCATTTCCTGAAATAGTGGATACAAGCTTTACAGCCAATATTGAATCGCTTTTGGATGATATTGAGGCGGGAAATATAAACTGGAAGGTAGTTGTAAGAAACTTTTATCCGGATTTAAAGGAATCCGTAGATAATGCCCAAAAGGAACTTGAACATATAAAGATTGAAGATGAGGTATCTGACACAGAGTGCGAGCTTTGTGGCAGAATGATGGTAATAAAGTATGGTTCGCATGGGAAGTTTTTAGCATGTCCGGGCTTTCCTGAATGTAAAAATACCAAGCCTTATTTTGAGAAAACAGGTGTTAAATGTCCGAAGTGTAATGCCGATATAGTAATTAAGAAGACGAGAAAGGGTAGAAGATACTATGGCTGTGTCAACAACCCTGAATGTGACTATATGTCATGGTCTAAGCCACAGACAGAAAATATTTCGTCATAAATTGATATTTTTTGTTGATGAAAAACACATTATATGGTAGTATATAGTGTGAGTGGGCACAAAATACAATATTTTTCATTGATACATGCTGCGGAAACGGACTTTCGAAGTATATGACAAAAGGATTTGTGAGTGTTCTCATAAATCCTTTTTGTTCTTTATTTGGTTTGTTTTGCGCATGAGGTTTTGTGACTTATCCTATGATAAGAGAAAGGTAAATAAAATGATTAATACGGACATCTACAATTATATCAATATTCTTGATAAGGCGGCAGATGCGGCAAATATGAGAAATGAACTTATTTCCAACAATATTGCCAATGTTGATACGCCTAACTATAAAAGAAAGGACATAGATTTTGAATCGGTTCTTCAGGCAGAACTTGCCGGAGGAAGGACTCTTAATCAAAGTGTCAATATGGCAAATAAAGATTTATCCGTATTAGATCCGCAGGTATTTACCGATAACTCCAATCTGTCTTATAGGCTAGACGGAAACAATGTTGATATTAGTACTGAAGAGGCATATCTTGCTGAGAATACAATCAGGTATCAGCTTTTGATTGACCAGATGAATCAGGAGTTTTCAAGATATCAGACAGTGCTTTCTTCATCGTCATCATAGGAGGTATAATAAATGAGCGTTTTTTCTTCAATGAATGTTGCTGCTACAGGCATGACCGCACAGCAGCTTAGAATGGATGTTATTTCTCAAAATATTGCCAATGCAAGTACCACAAGAACCGAGGATGGAACTGCATACAGAAGAAAAACAGTGTATTTTGAGGAAAAGGCTACAACATCCTTTGATAATATTTTAAATGGATATATGACAAACTATCAGCCAAATGGTGTTAAGGTAACTCATATAGTTGAGGATCCTTCTGATTTAAGACTTGTATATGAGCCTGATAATCCTGATGCTAATGAGGATGGATATGTAGAGTATCCAAATGTTGATACGGTAACCGAGATGACCAACCTTATAGATGCAAGCCGTGCTTATGAGGCTAACATAACCTCATTTAATGCTGCAAAGTCGATTGCCGAAAAGGGAATGGAGCTGTTCGGTTAGTATTATGATGGAGGTTGATACATATGTCTATAACGCCGGTTGAATTATATGGAAATGATTTTAATGTAAATAGTATATATGAGGGACATAAGGTTTCGTCAGACAGTACAAAAACTTCTTTTGACAGCATCCTTTCAGCTGCTGTTGATATGTATAAGGAGACAGATTCTTATCAGAAAGCTGCTGAGGCAGAGGAGATAAGTTTTGCCCTTGGATATACGGACAGTATACATGATTTGGCTTTGGCACAGAGAAAAGCCAATATTTCACTTCAATACACTGTTCGTGTTACAAATGCTGTTGTATCTGCATATAAAGAGTTAATGAATATGCAGTTATAGCATTAATTTTCGGAGGAACTTATGAGAGAATGGTTCAGGCAGTTGCCTGCAAGAATAGTTGAATTTTGGAATAGATATACAGCAAGACAGAAGGTGTTGTTTTTTTCTGTAGTGGCGGCAGTAATAATTACCCTTGTCGCTCTTTTTGCTATTCTTAACAGAACTTCATATACAAGGCTCGCAACCTTTGATAACTCTGCTCAGACTGCAGAAGCAGAAGCTCTTTTGCAGGAAAACGGAATAACGCACAGAGTTTCGGATGATGCTTTAAGTATAGATGTAGATGAAAAGCAGATTGCCGAAGCCAGACTTTTGTTGGGGCAAAATGGTATAAGTGCGACTGCCAGCAGTGTTGATAATGACTGGCTTCTCAATAACAGTTTCAGTACAACGGATTCCGAAAGAAAGCTAAAAGCTAAGATAAAGCTTGAGGCAGATATGGCGGCTGATATCAAGAGTATCGAGGGAATAACACAGGCATCGGTAACAATTGATTTACCGGATTCGAGCAGTTCTATTTATAACAATGAAAAGAGCACTTCGGTCAGTATAAAGATTACTACTAACAGCAATTTTAAGGCTGAGAACGTTTCAGGCATTGCAGAATATGCAAGAACCTGTGTGGGTAATGAAGATACCAACAATATAACAATCATTGACAATCAGGGAAATCTTTTGTTTTCAGGTGCTAACAATTCTACGGCTGTTTTGACTAATCTTTCTATAGAACAGCAGGTTGAAGAATACTATAACAGTAAACTTTGGAATTTGATGGTTAATTCCGGGGTTTATGATGATGTTTCGGTTTCTTCAAATCTTGATATCAATATTAGTCCTGAAGAGATAGAGGATATAAAATATTATACAAATACCGAAGATGATACGGGTCCAAAGGAAACCTATTATTATTATCTTGCGGAAAATGTTGATGGTACAGGTGGTGTTGTCGGAACAGATGCAAATGGAGAGGAGATTACAGATTACAATCTTCTCGATGAAGCAAATTCTGAGTCAACGCTTACACTTATAAAGGAAACCTATGCAACAAGCAGCACCAGAACAAAAACCGTAAAGTCGGTTGGTAGCGTTGAGCTTGCAAACTCAAGTATATCCATGTACCTTACAAAATATGATATCTATTATGAAGAGGATCTTGAAGAACAAGGACTTCTTGAAGATATGACATTTGCTGAATTTAAACAGGCAAATTCTGAACCTACGGAAAATCTTAATCCTCCGGAGATTATATCTTTGCTATCAAAAGGTACCGGAATTAAAGAGGCAAATATATATGTAATAGAAAGAACAGTACCTATATTCTATCCTAAGGAACAAAAATCCATACCTGTACAGAGCATATTATCAATAGTTCTTGCAGTTATAATTGGAGTATTACTGCTCTTTGTGGTATTTAGAAGCATGAAAGCTGAAGAGGTTGTTGAAACAGAGCCTGAACTTTCTGTTGAAACTCTTTTGGCAACTACTAAGGAAAATCAGACTCTTGATGATATTGAATTTGGTGAAAGCTCAGCTTCCAAGAGTCAGATTGAGAAATTCGTGGATGAAAATCCGGAGGCAGTTGCGTTGTTGCTTAGAAACTGGTTGAATGATGAATGGGAGTAATAGTATATGGCAGTTAAATCAATAGAAGATATTTCCGGTATTCAAAAGGCCGCAGTCTTATTGATATCACTTGGGCCGGAGCGTTCGGCACAGGTGTTTAAACATCTTAAGGATGAGGAAATAGAACAACTTACATTGGAAATTGCAAATACAAGAAGTGTTCCTGCTGATGTAAAAGAGATGGTTATGGATGAGTTCTATGAAATCTGTCTTGCACAGCAGTATATTGCAGAAGGTGGTATCGCATATGCCAAGCAGCTTCTTGATGCGGCACTTGGTGAGGATAAGGCTAAATCTGTTATCGGAAAACTTACAGCTTCACTTCAGGTTAGACCATTTGAATTTGTAAGAAAGGCAGATGCATCACAACTTCTTAACTTTATACAGGATGAACATCCTCAGACCATAGCACTTATTCTTGCGTATCTTTCACCGCAGCAGTCAGCAGCAGTTGTAAGTGCGCTTCCTCCAGAAAAGCAGGCAGACGTTGCAAAGAGAATCGCTGTTATGGACAGAACAAGTCCGGATGTTATTAAAGAGGTAGAAGCAGTGCTTGAAAAGAAACTTTCGTCACTTGTTAATCAGGATTACACTATCGTTGGTGGTGTTGAATCAATCGTTAATATACTTAATACTGTTGACAGAAGTACTGAAAAACATATCATGGAAACTCTTGAAGTTGAAGATCCTGAGCTTGCAGATGAAATCAGAAGAAGAATGTTCGTATTCGAGGATATTCTTACTCTTGATAACAGAGCTATTCAGACCGTACTTCGTGAGGTTGATAATAACGAGCTTGCTATTGCTCTTAAAAATGCAAATGAAGATGTTCAGAAGGTTATCTTTGACAACCTTTCATCACGTCTTGCTTCCATGATAAAAGAAGATATGGAATTCATGGGACCTGTACGTCTTAAGGATGTTGAAGATGCTCAGCAGAAGATTGTTAATATCATCAGAAAGCTTGAGGATTCAGGCGAAATCGTTATTTCACGTGGTGGAGGTGACGAGATAATTGTCTAGTCTTTATAAATCAGGTTTTGTTAATCTTGCAGGTTCTGATGCGGCTCCTTTTGTTATTGATGCCAATACGAGAGTTATCGGAGGTGCACCTAAAGAACAGGAAACTGTTGATGAGAACTTGGAAGATACTGCTGAACAATACAGAACACCTGAAAATCAGGCTCTATTGGATGATGCTATGGATAAGGCTAAGGAATTAAGGGAAGATGCCAGATCCAAGGCCAATAAAATAGTAGAAGATGCTTGGCAGGAAGCGGAATCCATCAAGGAAAATGCTTATAAGGAAGGCTATGAGCATGGACTTGAGGATGGCAATATGGAAGCCATGAAAAGGGCTGATGAATATCTTGTCAATATAAAAAATGAGCAGGAAGAGGCCAAAGCAAGAATGCTTGCGAAAAATGAGGCATATCTTGATGATGCTGAAAGAAAGCTGGTTAATCTTACCTGCGATTTGATAAAGAAAATATCCGGAATTGTTGTTGATGATTATAAACCGGTTATGCTTAATATGATCAACAATGCATTGAATGATGTTGAATCAACAACAAAATATACGATAAAGGTTTGTGAGGAAAGCTACACCTATGTATCTGATAACAGCGAGAGAATTGTGGGAGCGGCAAATCCTAACATTACCATTGATGTATTTGCTGATCCAAAGCTTGAAAAGGGTCAGTGTATCATAGAAACCGATAATGGAATAATTAATTTATCGATGGATATTCAGATACAAAATCTTATTACTGCATTTAAAATGTTGTCTTAGTATAATAAAAATATAATCCCCGGTTTTTAATCGGGGTTTTTTAAAATAATATAAAAGAGAAGATACATTATGAGTGAAGAATTCAGACATGAATTTAATATACAGAAGTATTATAATCTCCTTGACAGAGATTATGTTATGAGCTTTGGTAAGGTAAGTAAAATTGTCGGTCTTACTATGGAATCTTTTGGTCCTCCGTGTAAGCTTAATGACCTTTGCGAGGTAATTTCAAAGGACGGCACAAATAAGGTAATGGCAGAGGTTGTCGGTTTTAGGGATAACAAGGTTTTGCTTATGCCTTTTGATGTTGTAGACGGAATAGGACTAGGAGCTATAGTTAAAAATACCGGTGATGTACTTACTGTTAAGGTCGGACCGCAGCTTTTGGGCAAGGTTCTTGATGGAATCGGCAGACCTATGGATGGAAGCACATTGGAATACGAGGAAGAGTATCCCATAGATAATGCACCGCCTGATCCTTTGCAAAGAAAACTTATTTCTGAGGTTTTGCCTCTTGGAGTAAAGGCTGTAGACGGACTTTTGACGATTGGAAAAGGACAAAGAGTCGGAATATTTGCGGGTAGTGGTGTCGGAAAAAGTACATTACTTGGTATGTTTGCAAGAAATACCAGAGCAGATATAAATGTTATAGCTCTTATCGGCGAGCGAGGCAGGGAGGTCGGAGAATTTATAGAGCGTGACCTTGGCGAAGAAGGTTTAAAAAGGTCGGTGCTTGTTATTGCGACTTCTGATAAGCCAGCTCTTATTCGTAATAAAGCAGCTAAAACTGCAACAGCAATAGCTGAATACTTCAGGGATCAGGGTAAGGATGTCCTTTTGATGATGGACTCACTTACACGTTTTTCCATGGCTCAAAGAGAGATTGGACTTGCATCCGGTGAACCGCCGGTTACAAGAGGCTATCCGCCTTCAGTTTATTCGGAACTGCCTAAGGTTTTGGAAAGGGCAGGTAATACATTTAAGGGTTCGATAACAGGTCTTTATACAGTCCTTGTAGATGGTGATGATTTTAACGAGCCTATTACAGATACGGCAAGAGGCATACTTGACGGACATATAGTACTTTCCAGAAAACTTGGCCATAAAAATCATTATCCGGCTATTGATATACTTGCGAGCATTTCACGTTGTATGAGCGCAATTGCAACAAAGGAGCATAAGGCTGCAGCGGGAAAATTAAAAAATGTTCTTGCAACATATAATGATGCAGAAGATTTGATTAATATCGGTGCGTACAGGTCGGGTTCAAATCCTGATATTGATTATGCTATTACCAAAATCAATAAGGTTAATCAGTTTTTGATGCAGGATGTGGATTCTAAATTTTTGATTGATGATGAACTTAATATGCTTAATGAAATATTTGAGTGATTGATAATACTTGAGTAAATGAAAATACTTGAACAATTAATAAAGTTTGTGCAATCTATATGGAGGTATAATGGCAAAATTTATATACCGCATGCAAAATATTCTTGATATCAAGCTTAAACTTGAGGAAGCTGCAAAACAGGAATATGCCAATGCAAGACATGCGTTAAATGTCGAAGAAGATAAGCTTAGTGCTCTTCATAACAGAAAGGAAGAGTATCATAAAATATATCTTGATGCTTTAAACGGAAAGCTTGATTTGTTAGAAATAGCTGAGTGTGAAAATGCTATAGATGTTATGGATGATATGATTTTAGATCAGGAAGAATGCGTGAAAAAAGCCAGCAAAGATTTGGAAAAAGCCAGACAAAAACTTAATTCGGTTATGCAGGAAAGAAAAATGCATGAAAGGCTGAAAGAACAAAAATTTGATGAATTTGTAACTGAGCTGAATGCTCAGGAGGGCAAAGAAACAGATGAGGTTGCAAGCTATCAGTTTAACAGTAAAGAACCTGATGGGGAGGAATAGATATGGCTAAGGATAAAAGAGATAGAGAAGGAAAAAAAGGAATAGGAGCTTCTGCTATAGTAATAATGATATTGATTATTCTATTATTTCTGACTTTAATGGCATTGTTGATCAAATGCGATGTCGGAGGATTTGGAAGTGAGGTTTTAAGACCTGTTTTTAAAGATGTTCCTATAATAAATAAAATATTACCTGATGCATCGGATGAAGAGGTAGCTAAAGAAAGTGATTATCCGTATAATACATTATCTGAAGCTTTAGATCAGATTAAAATTATGGATGAACAGCTCAATGCAAAGGATGCCGAAATACTTGGCCTGAATGATAAAGTAGCAGAACTTCAGTCGGAAGTGGATCAATTAAGCGTGTATAAAACGGAACAGGAAGACTTTGAAGCGAAAAAAAATCAATTTTATGATGAAATAGTCTATGGAGATTCTGCCCCGGATGCCGATACATATATTGAGTGGTATAATGAAATAAGTCCTGAACGTGCCCAAGAAATATACGAAAGCATGATTTCGGCAAGACAGGCAGATGATGAAATCCTTGAACTTGCCAAGACGTATGAGGATATGAAGGCAAAAAATGCTGCTGATATCTTGTAGAGTATGAAAAATGATTTGGATACAGTTGCACTTATAATGAATAATATGAGTGCTGAAAAAAGGGCGGATGTACTCGCTGCAATGGACCCTGAGTTTGCCGCAAGTATAACCAAAAAGTTATTACCGTAACTCAATACATCAGAAAGGAGAAAAGTTATGGCGATTTCTACTAAGGGAATTAGTCAGGTAGATTTATCTTCCGGTATAAAATCTAAAAATAATCTAAAATCAAAAGCGGAAGAGGGGGCTGCTGATTCATTTTCAAGCCTCATAAATATGACTTCCGGAAATTTCAAGGATGAAAATAATGCAATTTCAGATAATTCTTTAGTGGGCAGTAGTAAAAAAATTGATAATTCATACGATACAGCTAAAACAAATAATGTATCAGATAATAATCAAGGCAATAAAACTGCAACTGATGATAAAATAAATTCTGAAAATAATATATCTGCCAGGGATGGCAAAAAAACAGATGATGTCTCAACTGCAACAAATGAAAAAGTTTCTGATAGTTCAGAAGTTTCAAATACTGCTTCTGATGGAGAAATTACAGATGCTTTGGTTGTTGAAGAGAAAATCGATGATTTGGCTGCTGAGCTTGCTTCATTAATTAACCAGATAATGGATACTCTTAAGAATATGCTTGGTTTAGGCGAAGAAGAGATGGAGGATACCATTTCTGCACTTGATATGAATTATTCGGATTTTCTCAATACTGAAAACATAAATGAGTTTGTGTTATTTACAGAAGGTGCTACTGAGGTAGATATTCTCATTGATGAGCAGCTGGCAACATTGGTTGATGACATTGTTTCAGATGTAAATGAACTGTTGGATAATTTTGAAGCATTTGATATCAGCATGTTTAATAATGATAATTTTGAATTTGAGACTAATGATGTAATGATTCCAATAGGTTCAGAAGAATTTGTCAGCGCAAGAGAAGTTTTTAATCAGGTGGAAAATATTATAACTGATTCCGATGATAATCAGTTAGCTGTAGAAAATGATAAAGATGAAACAGAAGGTTCATTTATTCAGGAAAATACCGATAATATTATTAGTGATGAATCAAATGTAACTATATTGCATCAGTCAAATAATTCTGATAATAGTTCATCTTCACGTGATTTTGCATCTTCAAATGAGAGTATAATAAGCAATTTGAATAATGCAATTAATAATGTCGTTCAGGATGGATTTGATGAATCATTCGGAAACACAGAAGGCATCTCGCAGGCAGATATTATAAGACAGGTTGTTGATGAAATAAAAGCCAATGTTACAAATGATATTTCAACTTTGGAAATGAGGCTTAATCCTGAGAGTTTAGGCAAGGTTCAGATTACAGTCAGCTCAAGAAATGGTGTAATGCAGGCACAGATTGTTGCTGAGACTGAAGCAGCAAAGAATGCTATTGAGGAAAATATTGCAACATTAAGAGAGACTCTTAATAATCAGGATTTAAAGGTTGAAGATGTTGAGGTAACTCTTGCATCATATGGTTTCTTTGAAGGACAGGAACAGGATATGCCGGATGAAAATAATCCAAATCAGACCGGAGGAAGAAACGTAAGAGTTAATTCAAATAGTGATGTTTCAGATGATTCAGTCAGTGATGAACAACTTGAATCTGAAATGATGAGAGCACAAGGAAATAGTGTAAACTATTCAATATAATATAAAAGAAAGGAGAAATAATTATGGCAATTGATTCAGCGGTAAGTGGAATTGCATCAGCTTCCTCTTCATACAATGCAGCAAGTAAAACTGATTCAAAAGCAGGTAGTGATCTTGACAAAGATGCATTTTTACAACTTCTCGTAACTCAGATGAAGTATCAGGATCCGTTAAATCCGGGTGACAGTACGGAATATATGTCACAGCTTGCTCAGTATTCATCTCTTGAGGCAACTATGAACATAAGCGATGCTATTGACAAGGGTAATGGACTTAATCTTGTTGGACATTATGTAATTATGAACACTACGGATTCTGCGGGAAACTCTTCTATGGTTAGCGGACTTGTGCAGTATGCTACAGTTAAAAATGGAGAGGTTATGGTATCAATAAATGATACATATTATCCTGCAAGCGATTTGGATTCTGTTGTTGATTATGATTATTATTTATACCTTCAGGAACATGCGGGTGAAGCACCGGCGGCATCAGATAATACTGACGATGCAGCTAAGACGGCTTCTGAAAATACAGTTGCACCAACTGAAGAAGTATAGAAATAAAAAGGTGGAGATATTATGGAAGGTTTAAATTCTAGGCTCATCTCTATAGAACAGGCAAAAGATTTATATCTTCATAGCAAGGAAGCCGTTAATAATGAAAAAACCACCGATACAATTTCATTTCAGGACATTTTTAAAGAAAAAACAAATGCTTATGATGAAGTAAAATTTTCTAAGCATGCAAACCAAAGGCTTGAGAACAGAAATATTATTCTATCCGAAGACCAACGATTAAGATTAAACGAAGGTGTGGAAAAGGCTAGAGATAAGAGCATAAATGAGACTCTGGTCATGATGGATAATTTGGCATTTATTGTAAATGTTAAAAATAATACGGTGGTCACAGCTTTGGAACAAAATGAAGATAGCAGTGTCTTTACAAATATTGATGGAGCAGTAATAATATAAGTAACTTTTAAAACGGCCGGACTGAAGTATCTTTTAGATACAAGGAGGCTCTTGATTTCCCGGAATGACAGATGGGATTAAAATAATAGGAGGGCAAACATTATGATGAGATCATTGTTTTCTGGTGTTGCAGGTCTTAAGACACACCAGACCAAGATGGATGTTATTGGTAATAATATTGCAAACGTAAACACTATAGGATTTAAGTCTTCGACAGTATTGTTTAGAGATGTTTTATATCAAAAGACTTCAAGTGCTACAGGAGCACAGGATGGTACAGGTGGTACAAATGCAACTCAGATAGGTCTTGGTACCAAGATGGCATCTGTTCAGACTTCAATTACAACAGGTGCAGCACAGAGTACAAACAATCCGTATGATTTGATGCTGAACGATTCGAGCTTATTTATTGTAAGTAGAGCAGGACAGAATTATTTCACAAAAGTTGGTGCGTTCCAGACAGATGCTGTTGGATGTCTTGTTACAAGTAATGGATATCAGGTTATGGGTTGGCAGGTTGATCCGGATGATCCTACAAAGATAAGAAAGGATACTGTATCCGCGTTATATCCTGAATCAGAAGCCAATAAGGTTTCATCTCCTGAGATGACTTCAAAGGCTCATATGACAGGTAATATTGATTTGACTGACACAGAACTTTTATCTACAGACGGTAAGACTGTTACTGTATCAATATATGATGCTCTTGGATACGATTATACAGTTAAATTTAAATTAACACAGGATACTAATCAGGCTGATAAATCACTTTATAATCTTGAAGTTGTATCGGTTAAGGATGCAAACAATATAACGATAACAGGTTCTGATGATCCTGCAACTGATGCTGTAGAGGGTGGATACACAGCCACAATTGCAGGTGGTAATTCTATCCAGATCAAGTTCGATGCGGACTCAGGAACATTTGAATATGCTGGATCAGCCGGTCAGAAAGAAGCACTTCTTGAAATAACTCCTCAGGGAGATAAAGCAGATGTATTTACATCTTATATTGATGGAGAGAAAACCGATGGAATTACAGTTGATTTTTCAAATCTTACAATGTTTGAATCAGGTGGAAAATCAACTGCCAAAATGGTAAGAACCGGTCTTGATGCTAAGGGCGGCGGAAGAGCTATGGGTAAGCTTACTGACGTAGCTATCGATAATTCAGGTAAGATATATGGTACATATACAAATGGTGAAACCAAACTTATGGGTCAGATAGCAGTAGCTAATTTTGATAACCCTATGGGACTTGAATCAATCGGTGATAGTCTTTATACAACAACTCAGAACTCCGGTGCGTTTGATGGTATTGGTTCCGCTGTTGATGAAAACGGTGGTAAGATGTCACAGGGCGTTTTGGAAATGTCAAATGTAGACTTATCAGCTGAGTTTGCTGATATGATTACTACACAGAGAGGTTTCCAGGCTAACTCAAGAATAATTACTACATCAGATTCAATGCTTGAAGAATTAGTAAATCTTAAGAGATAATAATTAAAAAATGGAGCTGTTGCGTTAGATGATTGATTCATCTTATGTGACAGCTCTTTTTATGCGTGTATAAACACGCTATAATTATGCTTTTTTTAAAGAAGTTTTATATATCTTTTTGTAGACATAAAATACAAGATGTGCTATAATTAGTCAGTATAAGTTTGCTTATGTGGTATCACTTTTGTTTTTATGAATTGGAGTTGACTGTATGATTGAGGTAACCAGATTAAAGGGTTCTAAAATTGTTGTTAATGCTGAGCTTATTGAGATGGTTGAAGAAACACCGGATACAGTTATTACTCTTACCAGTGGAAAAAAACTTATTGTCAGTGAGACATGTAAAGAAATTACAGATTTAGTAATAAATTATAAGAGAAAGATTCATACGCCTTTATAAGGATATGATATTTTGAGGTGACTTAAGTTGGATATAGCATCAATTATCGGTATAGGTGCAGCGCTTTTCCTTATGATCAATGGTATGGGTGGCGTAGGCGCACTTATGGAAACATTCATAGATATGCCTTCGGTATTTATAACCTTTGGTGGTGCTTTTGGTACAATTCTTGCTATGAATACTTTAAAAGGATTCCTTGCAGGATTAAAGTCATACCTTTTGATCTTTAAGACACCTAAGTCCAGTGAGATAGATACCATAAAATCCATAATCGATCTTTCCAATCTTGCCAGGAGAGAAGGTCTTCTTGCACTTGAAGAATCTGCAAATTCCCTTGATGATGAATTTATGAAAAAGGGCGTAATGCTTATAGTCGATGGTACAGATCCTGAGCTTGTAAGAAGCATACTTGAGGCTGAGCTTATTAATGTAGATACAAGACATCAGCAAAATATTGGATTTTGGAAAGATGTTGCATCTATGGGTCCTGCATGGGGAATGATTGGTACGCTTATCGGACTTATTCTTATGCTTAAAGACTTGTCAGATCCTGATTCTATCGGTCCTAACATGGCGGTTGCTCTTATTACAACTTTGTATGGTTCTGTACTTGCAAACTGGGTATGCGCACCTGCATCCAGTAAGCTTGCCAAGTTAAATGATACTGAGATTAAACTTAAAGAAGTTATGATAGAGGGTATTCTTTCTATACAGGCAGGAGAAAACCCAAGAGTTATTGAAGAAAAATTGAAGGCATTCCTTGCACCTAATGATAGAGCCGGACTTGGTGAAGAAGGCGGTGGTCAGTAATGGCGAAGAAAAAAGAACAGCCGGCAGAAGAAGGCTCACCGGCGTGGATGGCGACATTTAGTGATCTTATGAACCTTTTACTTTGCTTCTTCGTTTTGCTGTTTGCCAGTTCTACAATGGATGAAGGTAAGATTCAGAAAATTATGGCTTCATTTAACAATATGAATTTTTCTATTTTGAATGAAGGTAATATATCGCTTTTGTCAGGTGACTTGATGTCGGGTGGTGTTACACAGGTGCCTGATATTCAAAGCATATTGACTCAGGCGGGAAAAACTATAGACGGTGATCCTGGACAGGATATGGAAGCTTCGTCATCAGATGCAGACAAGCTCTCTGATGAAGAATTAAAAAATGAGTTTGATAAGCGAGGCGAGGACCAATCTGAAGAAATGTATGAAGAGATTGTTCAGATGGCAGAATCATACACCATTGATGATGAGATCATACTTGATTACAATGCCCAGTATGTCGAGCTTAATTTAAACGGTTCCATACTTTTCGATTCCGGTAAGGCTGAAGTAAGAGAAGATTCAAAGATGTTTTTGCAAAAAATTGCAAGAATTCTTGTTAAGTATAAGTATTGCATAATTGAGATAGAAGGGCATACAGATAATGTTCCTATTTCTACCTCAAAATATGAAAACAATAGAGCACTTTCAACCGAAAGAGCCAGAAATGTATATGAATATCTCATGTCCCAGGAAAACTTCATTGATGCAAACATGAAGATAGCCGGTTATGGTGAAAGTAAGCCTATTGCATCAAATGCTACCGAAGAGGGAAGAGCTAAGAACAGAAGAGTTGTTATAAAGATATATAATCAGCAGAATTCTGTTTATTAATAAATCATTTTACGAGGAGAATAAAAATGAGAAAGAATCTTATTACTGTTATAATACTTGCGATTTGTATAATCAACCTTGTGTTTAACATATTACTTGTATTTGTGTTTATGCCATCCGCTACAAAGACCAATAAGCTTATAGGCGATATAGCTGCGGTCCTTGATTTGGAAATTGCATCGCAATCAAGTGGAGATTCTTCCGGTTTTGATGTCGCTGATTTGGCACCTTTTCAGCTTGAACAGGGTAATCCTATTAACCTTGCTTCAGACGGATCTGATAAGGTTCACGCTCTTCAATATGGAATTACAATCAATTTAGATAAAACTGCTAAAGATTACAGTAAGGTTCAGGCTAATTTGGAAGCTTCAACATCTCTTATATATGATATGACACGTGATGTAATTGGTAATTATACATACGCTCAGGTTATTGATGTAGAGGTTCAAAGACAGATAAAGGAAGAAATTTTGAAAAACCTTAAGGAAACCTTTAATACAGAATGTATTTATTCCATAAGCTTTTATAATTGGGTAGCACAGTAATCTTTCCTAGGAGGCGAATTGCGTGGCAGACGTATTATCACAAAATGAAATAGATGCCTTGCTTAAGCAGCTTAGCTCCGGTGAGTTAGATGTTGATACCATAGAAGATTCTCAGGCAGCTAAGGTTAAAGAGTATGATTTTTCAAGACCTGCAAAGTTTTCTAAAGAACATCTTAGAACACTTGAGATAATATTTGAGCATTTTGGAAGATTATTATCAAGTAATCTCCCTGCGTATCTTAGAAAAAATGTTCAGGTTGAGGTTATGAACTCAGAAGCGGTAACATATTCCGAGTTTTCAAATGCCTTATCTAATCCGGTTTTGCTCGCTATAGTAAATATGTCTCCGCTATCGGGTAACATTATTTTGGAGCTTGCGACCAATATTGGATATACAATTATTGACAGACTGCTTGGAGGTTCGGGAGAACCACTGGAAAAAGTAAGGGATTTTTCCGAAATTGAATTATCGATATTAGAAAGAATATTTAATGTTATTATAGAATTGTTAAGAGAACCATGGGGTAATGTTGTTGAGATTGATCCTTATCTTGAGAGGATAGAAACAAATTCTCAATTTGCCCAGATTATATCGCCAACAGAGATGATAGCCATAGTAACTATCAACATCAATATCGGCGGTGTAGAAGGTCTTATGAATGTATGTCTTCCGTTTATGACTTTGGAAGATGTAATGGATAAGCTTAATACAAAATATTGGTTTTCTACTATGCAGGATAGAGATGAGCAAAGCTATGCTGATGTTATTGAAACAGCAATCAATAAGGCTCAGATTCCTATTTCTGCCGAACTCGGAAAGAGTACGATCACAGTATGGGATTTTGTTAATCTTCAGATAGGCGATGTAATAAAGCTTAATACCAATGTTGATGATGAGCTTGATATATACGTCGGAAATATTGTAAAATTTAAAGCATTACCGGGTTCAACTAGTGATAATTACGCTGTAAAAGTCACTGAAATCTATAGAGAGGAGGAATAAGCTGATATGGATGGCATGTTATCACAAGAAGAGATAAACGCATTGCTTGGAGATATGGGTGCGGGTTCTTCGGATAGCAATTCATCTGGAGGAGGCGGAGACCTCAGTACAGATGAAAAAGATGCAATAGGTGAGATATCCAACATATGTATGGGTACTGCAGCAACTACCCTTTATTCCTTGGTTAATCAAAAGGTTGTCATAACCACTCCGGTTGTAGATGTTACGACATGGGAGAATATGACACAAGAATATGCAAGACCTTGCGTTTTTATCAATATAAATTATAAAGAAGGTATTGATGGAAATAATGTATTGATTCTTAAAGAGGAAGATGTTAAAGTAATCACAGACTTGATGATGGGTGGTGATGGACTTAATCCTTCTCCTGAACTTACAGATTTACATATAAGTGCTATCTGTGAGGCGATGAATCAAATGATGGGTTCATCTGCAACATCGCTTTCATCAATGCTTAACTGTAAGGTTGATATAAGTCCGCCTGAAGCTGAACTTATAGATATGGCCGGTAACATTGACCCGGCAAAGATATCAAATTTTATAAATGGTGAATTTGTAAATGTAACTTTCAGGATGACAATAGGAGAGCTTGTTGATAGCACGATAATGCAGCTTTATCCTATAGATCTTGCAAAGGAATTATATAGAAAGTTTTCAAGCGGAGAAGAACAGGCTCCTGAACCGCCTAAGGCACCGGCACCACAGCCGACGCCGCAACCGGCACCACAGCCGCAACCTCAACCGGCACCACAACCAATGATGATGGAACAGCCGATGATGGGTCAACCGATGATGGGACAGCCAATGATGGGCCAGCCGATGATGGCGCAGGACGTGAATGTACAAAATGTGCAGTTTAAGGCGTTTAATCCTATGCCGAATCCTGTACTACAGCAGGAAAACATCGATTTGATTATGGATGTACCGCTTGATGTATCAGTTGTACTTGGTAGAACCAAGAAATCAATAAAAGAAATCCTCGAGTTTGCACCGGGAACTATTATTGAACTTAACAGACTTGCCGGTGAACCGATAGATGTTATAGTCAATCAGAAATTGGTTGCAAAGGGCGAGGTTGTAGTTATAGAAGAAAGCTTTGGTATAAGAATTACCGATATAATAAAGGAAAAAATGTAAAAGGAGTATAATTTTATGGCAAAGAGTATACTTATTTGTGATGATGCAGCATTTATGAGAATGATGATTAAGGATATTTTAACCAAGAATGGTTATAATATCGCAGGCGAGGCAGAAAATGGCGCTAAAGCTGTTGAAAAGTATGAGGAAACTAAACCTGATTTAGTTCTCATGGATATTACTATGCCGGAAATGGATGGTATACAGGCGCTTAAGAAAATTAAGGAAAAGGATCCGAATGCAAGTGTTGTTATGTGTTCAGCTATGGGTCAGCAGGCTATGGTTATTGAGTCTATTCAGTCAGGCGCAAGAGACTTTATTGTTAAGCCGTTCCAGCCTGATCGTGTTATTGAGGCAGTTAAAAAGGCAGTAGAATAATATGAAAATATTTTTGTCGGGTAATAGCTACGGAGGCTGGCATTCGTTCGCCAATATTCTGTCGCTATTGCTTATATTTGTATTGGTTTTGGCTATGGCTTATTTCTCTACTAAGTTTATAGCTAAGTTTCAAGCCGGTAATATTAATAATAAGTCTAATATAAAAATAATTGAGTCTTACAGGATTGGTAATAATAAGTTTATCGCTATTGTTAAAATTGGTGATGATTATTATGCCATTGCCTTGGGCAAGGAGGAAGTAACCTTTATAGATAAGCTTAATGCTGAAGGTCTTAGATTAAATAATGAAGGTTCTTCCGGCGCTATGGATGGAACGTTTGAAAAAGTTGATTTCAAGGATGTTCTTTCTAAATTAAAAAATAAAAAATCAAAAGATGATGAGGACACAAAGTAGGTAGAAAAATGAGATTTAGAAGGCTTCGTAAGTTAATTATATTATTATTTATACCGATTGCTTTAGCTGTCTTTATTTCAGGAACAAATTCATATGCTACCGGAGTTACACCTGATACAGATCCTGAAGAGGGAGTGGAGAATGCTGTTACAGATGATGAAAATGATGGCTTTTCTGTCGGTCTTACTCTTAATTCAAATTCTGATGAAACCAGACTTGCAGGAACTCTCAGAATGCTCCTGGTAATAACGGTAATTTCATTAGCTCCATCAATATTAGTTATGCTGACATCGTTTACGAGAACTATTGTTGTTCTTCATTTTGTTAGAACTGCAGTAGGTACTCAATCGTCACCGCCTAATAATGTATTGATTGGGCTTTCGTTGTTTTTAACACTTTTTATTATGAGTCCTATATTTGTACAGATAAATGAGGAAGCAATTGAACCTCTGTCAGCACAGGAGATTACTCAGGAAGAAGCTATTGATAATGCTATTGCACCGCTTCGTGATTTTATGTTAAGGCAGGTTAGACAGGAAGATTTAAGGCTTTTTATGGATATTGCAAGAATGGACACAGTTGATGATGTTAGTGAGATACCGACAACTGTTATTATTCCGGCATTTATAATTAGTGAGTTAAGAGCTGCTTTTATTATTGGATTTTTAATATATATTCCTTTTATTATAATCGATATGGTTGTATCATCGGTTCTTATGTCAATGGGTATGATGATGCTTCCACCGACGACGATTTCTATGCCTTTTAAGATATTACTTTTTATCATGGCAGATGGATGGAATCTTGTTATTGGACAACTTGTTCAATCATTCCATTAAAATAGATTTTTATAAATTTTTAGTTATTGATTTTTATTTGAGAAGGTGATTTATTTTGACAGTAGGAGACGTTATAGATATAACAAGTCAGGCTATATGGCTGATAATTAAGTGTTCTGCACCGATGCTTTTAGCATCGCTTATAGTTGGTCTTATTGTCAGCATATTTCAAACTGTAACATCTATACAGGAACAAACACTTACATTTGTTCCTAAGATATTAACTGTATTTCTGGTTCTGATATTAACAGGTAACTGGATTTTAAATAATATTGTTGCATTTATTCAGGATATTTACAGTAGATTTGGAGATTTTGTGGGGTAGTGTGGTATGGATTTAAGAATTTCAACCTTAACCCTTGAAGCTTTTTTACTTGTTCTGGCAAGAACCGGAGGATTTATTTCAACGGCTCCATTGTTCAGCAACAGAAGTATTAATACAAGATTAAGATTACTTGTTGCAGGTTGCATAGCAATCACAATGTTTACCTCTATGAATGTTCCTCTCCCTGAGTATAGTACTGTGTTTGGCTATACGGTTTTGCTATTAAAGGAACTTTTGATAGGTCTTTCGTTAGGATTTATGTCAAACTTTGTGATGGCTATAATTGTAATGGCCGGAGAGTTTATAGACAGAGAAATCGGCTTTACCATGGCCACAACCTTTGACCCGTCTGTTGGTACAATGGTTACAATTACGGCAGAATTATATGATAAGATGATTTATCTTATTATTCTAATAACAAATCTACATTTTTATATACTTAGGGCGCTTGTCCAGTCGTTTGAAGTTGTACCATTGGGACATATAAATATAAATTATAGTTTTTTGCTGACTGAAGTTCTTGGCTTTATTGCACAGTATTTCAGTATCGGTTTTAGAATTGCCATGCCGATTTTTTTAAGCACAATTATTTTAAATGTAATACTTGGCGTAATTTCAAAAAGTTCACCGCAGATGAATATGTTTGCAATTGGTATGCAGCTTAAGGTTTTAGGTGGTCTTATGATGTTTTCAATTGTAACCATGTATATTCCAAGTATAGCTAATTATCTTGTGGAAAAAATGAATGATGTAGTTACGACAATTTTGGGGGGCTTATAACTTATGCCTGAATATAAAATTGTACTTCGGTATAATCTGCAGTTTTTTGCAAATGATGATAAAACAGAAGAACCTACAGCCAAAAAGATAGAAGATACACGTAAGGAAGGTCAGGTTGCAAAAAGCACAGAGCTTTCCAGTGCAATAGCTTTGTTTGCGGCTTTTATCAGTCTGAGATTTTTAATGGGTTTTCTTTCAGGAAGACTTTTAGAAGTGTTTCATACGTTTTGGCAACAAATGCACATTTATTCAACGGGAGATTTTTCTACAAATACTGCACATAAAATAGTTACAAATGTTTTGTTGTATGTATTGATATCAATTTTACCTTTTTTATTAGTGTTTTTATTTATCGGTTTTATGGCACAGAGACTCCAGATAACATGGAAAGTTACTACAAAACCATTACAACCGAAGCTGAACAAGCTAAATCCGTTGAGTGGATTTAAACGAATTTTTTCCGGTAGATCATTGATAAATCTATTGATGTCAATAGCCAAGGTTATTATATTTGGATTAATCAGCTACAGCGTTATAAAAGACAATTTGGGTGTGTTTATAAATGCATATGATAATAATCTGGAGGATAATCTTGGGATATTATTTGATCTTATCTTTGAGCTTGGAATAAAGATTTCTGCTGTATATTTAATTATTGCCTTTGCGGATTTATTTTATCAAAAATGGAAACATAAGCAGGATATAAAGATGACAAAGCAGGAAGTCAAGGATGAGTATAAGAATCAGGAAGGAGATCCTAAGGTAAAAGGTCAGCAAAGACAGAGAATGCAGCAGGCTTCAAGACGTCGTATGATGCAGAATATCCCTGAAGCTGATGTTGTAATAACGAATCCAACGCATTTTGCTGTAGCTTTAAAATACGATAATAATATCAGTAAAGCTCCGATTGTTGTAGCTAAGGGTGCGGATTATCTTGCTTATAAAATAAAAGATATTGCAAGAGAAAATGATGTAGAAATATATGAGGATAAACCTCTTGCACGTATGCTTTATGCCAACGTAGAGGTTGGAGATGAGATTCCGCAGGAACTTTATCAATCTGTTGCTGAAGTGTTTGCATATTTGATAAATGTTAAAAAAAGCATGAATAATATGGTTAGTTAATTTTTATAAAAAATATAATTGGAAAGGAGTAAATATAAGATGAAAAGAAATGATGCATTTTTAGGCTTTTATTTACTTGCTGCAGTTATATTTTTCATAATTCCGATTAAATCTTGGATGCTTGATTTGTTGATACTTTTCAATATATCAATGTATTTGATTATAGTTTTTAACTGTTTGTTTGCAAAAGAAACTCTTTCAATGTCTGGTTTTCCGACTTTGCTTTTGTTTACAACTATTTTTAGAATTTCACTTAACGTATCATCTACAAGACTTATTTTATCAACCGGAGATCCCGGTAAAGTAGTAGAGGTATTTGGTTCTTTCGTAGGTGGCGGTAATCTTATTATCGGTGCAATTATATTTATAGTTTTACTTATAGTTCAGATGATGGTAATAAATAAAGGTTCTGAAAGAGTATCAGAGGTAACTGCAAGATTTACTCTTGACGCTATGCCGGGAAAACAAATGGCTATCGATGCTGACCTTTCCTCAGGAGCTATAACCGATCAACAGGCTATAGAACGACGTGACAAGATTCAGCAGGAATCAGCTTTCTTTGGAGCTATGGATGGTGCTACAAAGTACGTAAAAGGAGATGCAACAGCCGGTCTTATTATTACCCTTATAAATATAGTTGGTGGTATAGCTCTTGGAGTAACCATGCAGGGCTTGTCAGCTTCTGAAGCACTTCAAAAATATACAATTCTTACTATAGGTGATGGATTGGTATCCCAGATACCATCTATGCTTATATCTCTATCGACAGGTATACTTGTAACAAAGGCATCAAAGGAAGAAAGTATAGGTGATACACTTATCGGAGAACTTTTCAGTATACCAAAGGTTCTATTGTTTGTAGGTGGTACAATGATTGGACTTGGTTTATTTACACCTCTAAACTTTTTCTTTTGTGCATCTTATGGTATACTGTTTATAGTGATTTCAACTTCTCTTAAAAATGCTGAAAAGAAAGCTGAAATTGAAGAAGAGGTTGAAGAGGAAGAAGTACAGGCGGATGAAGTCAGAAGACACGAAAATGTCAATTCGCTTCTTCAGGTTGATCCTATTGAATTGGAGTTTGGTTATGGTATAATACCATTAGCGGATGTCAACCAGGGTGGTGACCTGTTAGACAGAGTTGTAATGATAAGAAGACAGATTGCTCTTGAACTTGGTGCAGTAGTACCTATCATACGTTTAAGAGATAACATACAGCTTAATCCTAATCAGTATATAATCAAGATAAAAGGTATTCAGGTTAGTGAGGGAGAGATATTATTTGATCACTATATGGCTATGAATCCCGGTTATGTTGAGGATGAGATAACAGGTATTCCTACACTTGAACCGGCATTCCATCTGGAGGCTATGTGGATTACAGAATCTCAGAGAGAACGTGCTGAGTCACTTGGTTATACGGTAGTTGATCCGCCATCAATTATTGCAACACATCTTACTGAGGTGATTAAACATCATTTGGATGAGCTTCTTACAAGACAGGATGTTCAGAATCTTATCGATAACATCAAGGAGTCCAATAAAACTCTTGTTGATGAGCTTGTTCCAAAGCTTTTGGGTGTCGGAGATATTCAGAAGGTGTTGCAGAATCTTTTAAAAGAAGGTATATCCATAAGAGATCTTGTTACAATATTTGAAACACTTGCTGATTATGCGGCAACAAGCAGAGATACTGATATACTTACTGAGTACGTTAGACAGAGTCTGAAACGTGCTATTTCCAATAAATATTTTGGTGATGAAAATATGACGGAAGTTATAACGCTTGACCCTAAAGTTGAGCAGATGATTATGGGATCAATTAAACAGACAGAGCAAGGGGCATATATTTCACTTGATCCTGCAGTGACTAAAAAGATACTTAATGCAACCGAGATAGAAATACAAAAGCTTGAAAATAAGGGTTTAAATCCAATTATTATTACTTCTCCTATTGTGAGAATGTATTTTAAGAAAATGACAAGTGAGTATTTTAGTGATCTTGTTGTAATTTCATATAATGAGATAGATTCCGATATTGAACTAAAGTCAATAGGAGTGGTAACGATAGATGATAATTAAGAAGTACAAAGCAGCAACTGAAAAGGATGCAATTCTTATGGCAAAAGAGGATCTTGGTCCTGAGGCTGTTGTGATGAATGTTAAAACAACAAAAAGAAAAGGCATAATGAAGCTTTTTAAGAAAAATACTGTTGAACTTACCGCAGCTATTGATGATAATGTGGCAGAAAAGCCGGCTAAGGAAAACTACAGTGAGGATGCTCAGAATGCAATAGAAGAAAAAATAAATAGTATAGCAAAATTATTAGAACAGCAGATGATGACCGTAAATGATAAAAGCACTGAGCCAAATGATGAAAAAGAAGATTCACGTGGATCAAGATTTGATGCTATTGTTTCGGAAGATACAAAAGAATCGGTTCATAGTGATACAAAAGCATCCAATCCTGTTATAAAAAACAGAGTTATAGAACTGATATATAATCAACTGATTGAAAATGAGGTTAATAAGGAAATTGCTGATGAAATAATCGGTGAAATGGATACGGAAAATAATAATTTGCCGTTAGATAATATTTTAGCTAATGTATATCAGAAAATAGTTTTAAAGCTTGGAGAGGTAAAACCGCTTGCTGTAGGAGAAAAAAAGCCTAAAATCGTATTTTTTGTTGGAAATACCGGCGTTGGAAAAACTACAACAATGGCAAAACTCGCTTCAAAATTTAAGCTCGAAGAAAAATTAAATATAGCCATGTTGTCCATAGATACCTATAGGATTGCGGCTATCGAACAGATTAAAACCTATGCCAATATTTTAAATACACCTATGGAAGTAGTATATACTCCTGAGGATATAAAGAACTATGTTGAAAAATATAGTGATTGTGATTTGATTTTTGTTGATACGGCAGGTCATTCACATAAAAACGAAGAACAAAAGAAAAATCTTAAAGAGATGGTTGATGCTGTATCAGATTATGAAACAGAGGTTTTTCTTGTGGTTAGTGCTGTCGTAAAATATAAGGATTTACTGGATATTGCAAAGACTTATGATAAATTATTTGATTATAAGCTTATCTTCACTAAGCTTGATGAAACCAGAGCATCAGGTTCAATATTAAATTTAAAGCTTGATATGGGCAAAACCTTATCTTACGCAACATGGGGACAGAATGTTCCTGAGGATATAGGTATAATAGATCCTCAAATTGTTGCCAAGAGCTTGTTAGGAGGTGCCGGTGATGGATCAGGCTTCTAAATTAAGACAGATGGTTCAGGAAGAGGCTAACACTTCTAATGCAAGAGTTATTGCAGTTACAAGCGGAAAAGGTGGAGTAGGAAAAACCAGTATTTCTGTCAATCTTGCCATAGAGCTTTCTGAAAGAGGAAAAAAGGTTGTAATATTTGATGCTGATTTTGGATTGGCAAATGTTGAAGTAATGCTGGGAATAAGACCTAAATATAACCTTTTAGACTTGATTCATAACAATAAGACCATGGAAGAAATAATTACCACCGGTCCTAAAGGGATAGGTTTTATTTCGGGTGGTTCAGGTGTATCAGAACTTGCAGCGCTTGATAATGAAAGCATCAAGCTTTTGATTTCCGAATTAGTCAGACTTGATAAAATGTATGACGTAGTAATTATAGATACAGGTGCCGGGATTACTGATGCTGTTATGGAGTTTGTTATGGTAAGTCCTGAGGTTTTGCTTGTTGTTACTCCGGAACCTACTTCAATTACGGATGCTTATTCTTTATTAAAAGTTTTGCGAAGAAATGAGAAGTTTAATCCGATATATAAAACAATAAGAGTAATTGCAAACAGAGTGGAAAATGATGCTGAAGGCGAAGAAATATTTGCTAAAATCAATGCGGTATCATCAAAGTTTTTGAATACAAAGCTTGAATATCTTGGACCTATAATACAGGATAAGAATGCATCAAGAGCAATAATTGAGCAAAAGCCTGTTGTGATGGCTTATCCGTCAACATCTTCATCCAGATGCATTTCTGTACTTGCAGATAAGCTTACAGGTGACAGTGTTGAAAATAAAGAAGAGCAAAATGAGGGGATTGCAAGGATTTTCTTTGAGTTTATTAAAACAAGAAGAAAAAAGAATAAACGATAGTTATAAATTGCTGATAATTGCATTTTGAATTTATATATAATATAGGCATACAAAATTGCTATGGGGTGGAATTTTTATGAGTTTATCAATCGGTAATAAAATTGAATTAGTGAAATTGGATCAGATTATCAGAAATGATGAGATAAAAAAAGTGTATTCAAGTAAAATATGCGATATAATGCCAAAAAATACACTTCAGATTTCTATGCCTATTTATGAAGGAAAGATAGTTCCTCTAAATGTTGATGAAAAATATTCAGCATGTTTTTATACAGACAAAGGTCTTATGCAGACAAATGTTATAGTTTCTTCAAGATACAGAAGTGGAAATTTGTTTTTCCTTGAGGTAGTTATGCTTGGAAAACTTGAAAAGGTTCAAAGAAGAGAGTTTTACAGGTATAAATGTATTATGAATGGACGTATGCGGATAGTATCTGATGAAGAATACCAAAAGGGAGCTGCATATGATTTATCTGAAAAAGAGCTTATATGGAATGATATGAAAATAATAGATATAAGCGGCGGTGGTCTCAAGATAGTATCTAAATTAGATATTGAAAAAAATGAGATAGTAATGGTGGATTTTAAAATAGCTATATTTAATGCAATACACAGCTTTAGTATTATGGCAAGGATTCTCAGCAGTAATACTATTTCCGGGCATACAGGAATTTATGAACAAAGACTGGAATTCTTGAAGATAGATTCTGAGGACAGGGATATTATTATAAAATTTATTTTTGAAAGTGAAAGACAAAAAAGAGCGAAAGAATCGGGATTGAAATAATGAAAAAAATATTACTTGTAGATGACTCTGCACTCATGAGAAGAGTATTATCTGCTATAATTAATGAGACAAATGAATATACAGTTGCATATATTGCCAAAAATGGTGCAGAAGGTCTTGAAATGATTGAGAAAAACAAAGATATTTCAGCGGTTGTATGCGATGTAAATATGCCTGTGATGACAGGTATTGAACTGCTTACAACATTAGGAAGAAGAAATATGATGTTACCGTTTGTTCTTCTCAGTACTAAAGATGAAGCTATATATACTATTAAGGCTTTGGAACTCGGTGCTGTAACATTTCTTAAAAAACCTGAAAATATCTACAAGATGGATAATGTTACCTTTTCAGAAAAATTGATAGATGCTTTGAAATCTTCTGATAATCAAAAGCCGGGTTATAATGTATCAAAATCTTCATCAGCAGTGAATGATAAAGGTAATGAAAACATTCAGGCCAAACATGAAGTTATCAGGAATCAGGGTAATATTAATGTTCATAATTATAATGAATCGCATGATGATGGAAATGACAACAAACAACAGGAAAAATCTGATAAAAAGGCGATAGATAATCAAAAAGTCGTAAAGAAAACTGAGACGACAATAAAGTCTAAGACCTCTTCAGGTTCCAATACGCTCATTGCTCTTGTTAGCTCTACGGGCGGACCAAAGGCATTAAGAATGGTTATCCCGATGCTTCCGAAAAATCTTGCTGCTCCAATTGTTATGGTTCAGCACATGCCGGCTAATTTCACTACAACACTTGCAGAACGTCTGGATGAGTTAAGCGAGATAAATGTAAGTGAAGTTAATGGTGGAGAACAGGTAAAAAGAGGTAATGTTTATCTGTGCAGGGGTGGTAAGCATCTTAAGGTGATTAACAAAAATAACGGACATTACCTTGAGTTGGATGATTCACCTCCTGTAGTAGGACTTAAACCATGTGGCAATATAATGTATGACAGTCTTGTTGATTCAGGATATGATGAAATCATATGTGTGGTTTTAACAGGAATGGGTGCAGACGGAACAAATGGAATAGTTAATCTTTCCAAACATAAAAAAGTTTACGTAATAGCACAGGATGAGGCATCATCGACTGTATATGGAATGCCGCGTGCCATATATGAAAAGGGTATGTGCGATGTGGTTTGTGATATAAATGATATAGCAAAAGAAATAATAAAGAAAGTAGGGGTGCTATAATGGATTTAAGCCAATATCTTGAGATTTTTATTGATGAAACGAAGGAGCATATACAGACATTAAATGATCAGGTGCTTATTTTGGAAGCAGAGCCTGACAATATTGATACTGTAAATGAAATCTTCAGAGCAGCCCATTCCTTAAAGGGTATGGCAGGAACTATGGGATTCAAGAGAATGCAGAGACTTACACATGATATGGAAAATGTATTCTCAGAGGTTCGTAATGGCAAAATCAATGTTAATGCTGATATTGTTGATGTTGTTTTCAAATGCCTTGATTGTATCGAAGGTTATCTTGCCAATATTACTGAGTCAGGTGACGAGGGAACTGAAGATAATGAAGATGTTATCAAGGTATTAAATGATGTACTTGATCAGTCTGAAAGTGTTGGCTCTGAGCCTTCAACTGCAGCCAAGGAGGAACCACAGGCTGCAGAAAAACAAGAAGCTAAGTCTGATGCACCTGATGATAGAAAGAAATATTTATCAATCCCTATTGCTGATTTTGAAAAAAATGCAATGCAGGAAGCTAAAGAAAAGGGTATGCATGTATATGCAACTACCGTATATATACAGGAAAGCTGTTTGCTAAAGGCAGCCAGAGCATTTCTTGTATTTAAAGGCCTTGAAAATAAAGGTGAAATTATTAAATCAGTTCCAAGTGTTCAGGATATAGAGGATGAAAGATTTGAATTTGATTTTTCAATGTTTATCATTTCAGAAAAATCACTTGAAGAAATAAAAGGAATTATTGAGAATGTTTCTGAAATTGAAGAGGCAGTTATAGAAGAGTTTGATATTCCTGCCACAGTTGAGGATACTACACCTAAGGTTGAAGAAACTGATAACAAGAAGGAAGCATCCAAAGAGCAAAAATCTGAAAAGAAGGATGATAAGAAAGCACCTGCCAAATCAGGAAAACCGGTTGTTAACCGTTCGGTAAGAGTTGACATTGAGAAACTCGATGACTTAATGAATCTTGTATCTGAGCTTATTATCGCTAAGAATGGTCTTGTTTCCGTAACAGGAGTTATGGCCGGTTCAGACCAGTCCTTCAATGAGCAGATTGAATATCTTGAGAGAATAACTACTAATCTTCATGAATCGGTTATGAAGGTTAGAATGGTGCCTATTGAAAGTGTAGTAAACAGATTCCCTCGTATGATAAGAGACTTATCCAAAAAGCTCAATAAAGAGATGGAACTTATCATGACCGGTGAAGACACAGAGCTTGACAGAACAGTAATCGATGAAATCGGTGATCCTCTTATGCATATGCTTAGAAATTCAGCTGACCATGGTCTTGAGGATACAATTGACAGACTTAAGCTTGGAAAACCAAAGGTTGGTACAATCAGACTTGATGCATATCAGGACGGAAACAATGTTACAATCGAGGTTTCAGATGATGGTGCAGGTATCGATGTAGAAAAGATTAAAGCAAAGGCGATAGAAAAAGGCACTATTACAGAAGAACAGGCAGAGTTTATGTCAGATAAAGAAGCGGTAGACCTGTTATTTATGCCATCATTCTCAACTGCTGAAAAGATAACAGATGTATCAGGTAGAGGAGTAGGTCTTGATGTTGTTAAGAATAAGATAGAAGGATTAGGTGGAGATGTTGAGGTTTCAACAAAGCTTGGTGAAGGAACAACCTTTATCGTAAGACTTCCTCTTACACTTGCAATTATTCAGGCTCTCATGGTTGATATATCCGGTGAGAAGTATGCACTTCCTCTTAATTCAATTGTTACAGTTGAAGAGATTCCTTCAGATGAAATTAAGTATGTACATACTAAAGAGGTAATTAATTTAAGAGGAACAGTTATTCCTATTGTTAGACTTAACGAGGTTCTTGATCTTGAACCTGCCGAAAAGGATCCTGAGCTTGAGGATGATGACAGTCTTATAGTTGTAATAGTTAAGAAGGGCGATAAGCAGGCCGGACTTGTAATCGATAACCTTCTTGGACAGCAGGAAATAGTTATCAAACCTTTAGGTAAGTTCATCAGAGTTCCTAAGATGATAAGCGGAGCCACTATCCTTGGTAATGGTGAAGTTGCATTGATTATTGATTCAAATACATTGGTTTAGTGGAGGTGCAATATGGATAACAATGTTAATAATGATTTAAAACAGTATATAATTTTAAGATTTGACAGTGAACAGTATGGAATTGATATTACATATATTGATAATATCGTTAGACTTATGCCTATAACCAGAGTTCCTCATACTCAACCATATTTCCTTGGAGTAATTAATCTTAGAGGAGTAATTATTCCTGTTATGAGTATGAGAGAGAAATTTGATTTACCATTTAAGGAAAATACAGGAGCAACAAGAATACTTATAATTAAGTATGAAGGTGCTGATATAGGAATTCTTGTTGATGAGGTTAAAGAGGTTGTTACCTTAAATGATGAGGATATTGAGAAGGTTACATCTGATGATGTTGAGGCAAGATCCTATGTAACAGGTGTTGGTAAGTATAACGATACGCTCATTTCGATTTTAAATATTCCTGCTTTAATTGCTGATATTGAAAACGAATAGGAGTAATGCTTTATGTCAAATACAGAATCAAACCTCAATGGATTAGTACAAAATACGCTTATGGAAATAGGCAATATCGGTGCGGGTAATGCTGCAACTTCTTTATCAGTTATGCTCAATACCAAGATTATGATGAGCATACCTGTTGTAGAAATGTGCGATTTTGACGAACTTGAAAGAGTTGTCGGAAATCCCGAATCGATTGTTGTTGGCGTTTTTAGTACGATAAGTGGCGGGTTTGAAGCTGTTATAGCATTTCTTATGACGGTAGAAGATGCAGAAAGGTTTGTAAAGCTTGCTGTGGGAGAAGATGCAGATTGGAATACCGAGATAGGAATTTCGGCAATTAGTGAGATTTCCAATATCATGATTGGATCTTATATTGCAGCTCTTGAGACTTTTACAAATACGAAGATCAGGTATTCTCTGCCGGAGATATGCGTGGATATAGCAGGAGCTATACTTAGTGTGCCATATATAGAATACAGTCAGATAAATGATAAGTCTCTTCTTATAAGCTCTGAATTATTTGTAGGGGACTATAAGCTTGATGGACATATTTTCATGATATCATATGAAAATTCGTATGACTTCCTTCTTGAAAAGCTTGGAATTGGAGGTCTCGATGGGTAATATTATTAGGGTTGGTATTGCTGATATGAATATTTGCCGTACACCTGATAAAATTACAACAATTGGTTTAGGCTCTTGCGTAGGTATAGTAATATATGATGGTGTAAGCGGTTTGGCCGGGCTTGTACATATAATGCTTCCTGACAGTAGCAAGATTAACAACAATGCCAATAAATTAAAATTTGCAGATACCGGTATAGAGATGCTTTTAGAAAAGCTTTTAGCTTCGGGAATTAAAGAGTCGGCTTTAAAGGCTAAGATTGCCGGTGGAGCTCAGATGTTTAATCATCTTTTAAAATCAAGTATTGGAAATGTGGGCGAAAACAATGTTATTGCTGTTAAAAATAAGCTTTCAGATCTAAAGATTCCTATTATTTCGGAAGATGTAGGGCAAAATTTCGGTAGAACAATTGTATTTGATCCAAATACTTATGAGCTGGCTATACAAAGAGCCGGTTCGGAACGTTACATAATTTAATCAGAGGTGTATCAGATTGGATATTAAGAAAAAATACAAAAATGCCAGAGCAATTATTGTTTTGACTGCTACACTTATAGCTATGCTGCTAAATATTAAATATGAAAGAGATATTATTGATTCACTTATAATACTTATTATCGTATTGATTGTATTTTATGCTATAGCATCAATCGCCATAAAGCTAATTGATAAGATAAGACTTATGGAACCTAAGACAAATGTTGATAGTGATAAAATTCCAAAAAGTAATAATAACAACTATAATAATAAAATAGAAGAGACAGAAGAAGCAAAGTAACATATAAGAGGGGTGTAAGATGGCTGTAATCGACAATAAGGAAAGGCTTTGGATAGAATATAATCATTCAAAATCAGCCGTGATTCGTGAGCAGATTATAATTGAATATGTTCCCCTGGTTAAAGTGGTTGCAGGAAGATTGAGTATATATCTTGGCTCAAATGTCGAATATGATGACTTGGTAAGTTATGGAATATTTGGCCTTATAGATGCTATAGATAAGTTTGATTATGGTAAGGGAATTAAGTTTGAGACATATGCCAGTCTTAGAATTAGAGGTTCTATTCTTGACCAGATAAGGAAACTTGATTGGATTCCAAGATCGGTAAGACAAAAGCAGAAAGCTATAGATACTGCTATGAAAACTCTTGAAAAAGAGATTGGACCAAATTATTCTGATAGTGATATGGCTAAAGAATTGGGGATTACTGAAGATGAATATCTAAATTGGCTTTCCCAGACCAATATTTCCAATATTTCATCAATTGAAGATTTTCTTGATCAGGGAAATGAAGTTAAAGCATCCTCAAATAGAAGTTATGCAAGAATTGAACCGGAAAGAGTGGTTGAAGAAAGCGAACTTAGGGAAAAACTTGAAGATGCACTCAATTTTTTGACTGAAAAAGAAAAAAAGGTTATTGTTTTATATTATTATGAAGACCTAACCTTAAAGGAGATTAGCAGGGTTATGGAAGTGTCTGAGTCCAGAGTTTCACAGCTTCATTCCAAAGCATTGAAGAAGTTAAAAAATGGACTTGGTGATGAATTCCAGGTATTTATGGGATAATTGTTTTCAGACAATTTGATTGTTTATTGGGGGATAAATTATGAAATATAAAAATTCTTTTTTCAAGGTTAATATCAAAGATGATGGTACATATATCACGATTTATCCTGCGGTTAGTGACGGAAAAAAATTAGAATATAAAGAGGTTATGGATTTCCTTGAAAAAAAGGGAATTGTAATAGATGACAAGCTTGGCCTAAAGACAGAAATTGAAAATATGGGCAGTGAAATATATGAGAGAAAACTCTGCGATATAAAGATTTCTCCGTTTAATGAAAGTGCCATAGTTACTGTTTCACCGGACAAATTGGTTGCATTTATAAGATTTTATCCACCTTCTTCCGGAGGCAAAGAGATGGATAAAAGAGAAATTCTTCTCGAACTTGCCAATGAAAAAATAGTATTTGGTATATCTGAAAAGGTTATTGATGTGTTTTTGATGGCAAGACAGTATTGTTTGAATATACCTGTTGCTAAAGGTGTTAAGCCTGTTATGGCTACAGATACGGTTATTGAATATTTCTTTAGTACTTCCCCTATGGCAAAACCAAAATTAAATGAAGATGGAAGTGTTGATTATCATGATTTAAGCATTTTTACTCCGGTTAAGCAGGGAGATATGCTTGCTAAACTTACGCCACACAATATGGGAAAACCGGGACAGGATGTTTATGGTAAATCTATTCCACAAAATAAGCCTAAGATAAAGAAGCTTAAGCATGGAAGAAATATTAAAGAATCAGAAGATGGAACAATACTATACAGTGAAGTCAGTGGAAATGTAAGCCTGACAAACGGAACTATATTCGTATCAGATACATTTAGCGTGGCGGCAGATGTGGATGCTTCTACCGGCGATATAGAGTATGATGGTAATGTTGTTATTGCAGGAACCGTAAAAACCGGATTTTCCGTTAAAGCCAGTGGAGATATTCAGGTTAATGGAGTTGTTGAGGCTGCAAATCTTACAGCCGGTGGTAATGTTATGATTAAGGGTGGCGTCCAGGGGATGAGTAAGGGCGTTATTAAGGCAGATGGTAATGTGTATGCACAGTTTTTTGAAAGTGCGATTGTGGATGCCGGTGGAGATATATTTGCAGGCTCTATACTTCATAGCAATATAAAGTGTGGAGACAAGATTGTCGTAAGTGGAAGAAAAGGCTTTATAGTTGGCGGAGATATAGCCTGTAAGACATATATTGAAGTTAACAGTATAGGTAACAGGATGGAAACACAGACTATTATCAAGGTAGGTGTTAATCCGCAGCTATATGACGATATGAAAATTCTTATAAAAAATGTAAATGAGCTTAATGAAAAAATAACTGAGGTTACATCATATCTTAATGTTTATAAAGAAAAGCTTAAACTGGGGGCTAAGCTTAGTCCTGAAAATCTTAAACAGATAAAAGCATATAATGCTAATCTTACTGAGCTTATTGCAGAGAGAAATGAAAAAAATGAAAAGCTCACTTTAATAAGAGCAGAATTTAATGAAGGAAGAAAAGGAAAAGTTAAGGTACTTGGCAATGTTTATCGTGGTGTTGTAATTTCTATTGCAGGTATGAACAGAGTTATACAGGAAAAAGAGACGCATAATCTTTATCTGATTAACAATGGTGAGTTGACAACATCGTCTTTTTAATAAGAAGGAGTTGATTTTATGATAGCACCTATTATTGCAGCACAAAGCTCGGCACCAATAGCGGCAATTCAACAAAATACCGAGGCTCAAAGCACACTCAATACTATGCATGCTGAAGCTCAGGTAAAAAAGGAAGAGCAGCAAATAAAAGAGACTGTTGTTCAGAAAGATGAAGCGGTATTTTATGAGCAAAGTCATGATGCTAAAGAGGAAGGCCGTAATAAATACTCAAATATTTACAGCAAAAAAAAGAAAAAGAATAATGACGAAGAACAGCCTAAATCTGACTCAGAAGTAAATCGTATTAATTTTGATATAAAAATATAAAGCTTTATAAAAATGATATCACCATATTATGATATCATTTTTAGCTGTATAGAATAAGAAATGGAGAAATTATGTCTGGAGCAGTAATTTTACTTATAATTTTAGGATTAATATTTATATTTGGAAGTTTTCTTTTTGTTGAAAATAAAAAAGATGAAGAGGATGACAGTATTATAAAAATCCCGGAAAAATTATCTGATGAACAAAAAGAAAAAATCCGAAAATTGATTGATGATTATATGGATGAACATATTGATGAAAGGCTTGGAGATATAGAAGGAAAGTTTTCGGAAATAGTTAATCAAAAAACACTTGCACTTGGTGATTATGCGGTTTCTGTAAATGAAGAAATAGAAAGAAATCACAGTGAAGCATTATTTTTATATAGTATGCTTTCAGATAAGCAAAAAGAAATAATGACAACAGCCTCAATGGTTGATGCTTATAAAAAAGAAGTTAATGACCTTATAAATGAAAGTAATGCCAGCAAAAAAAGTGCAAGAGAAGAAAAGTTGGCAATTGAACTTGAGGCTATGGAGGAAGAGGTTATGACTGAAGGAGAGGATGAAGAGACCATTCAGTCAGTAGATGCAAATAAGGATATTATTCTTGAAATGCATAAATCAGGCCTAAGTATATTGGAGATTGCAAAAAATCTTGGACTTGGAGTCGGAGAAGTAAAACTTATTGTAGACTTATATCAGGGAGCAAAGAAATGAAATTAAAATATTTTATGAGAGGTCTGGGCATTGGTATAATATTTGGAGCAATAGTTATGCTTGTTGCAGCAGAAACCTCAGATAAAGAAAAATTATCTGATGAAGAAATAAAAAATAGAGCAAAATCTCTTGGTATGATTGAGGCGACAAATACAGATGCCGATTATGAAACAAGTGAAAATATTTCATCAGATATTTCAGCGACTGAAATTTTAATTGAAACAACAACTGAAAAAAATACTGAAATCATTACAGAAGCAACAACAGAAACAATTGCAGAAACTACAACAGAAACAGAGTCAACCGAGGAGATAAAGGAAACTACTACAGAGGAGAAGAAATCAGAAACCACTACTGAGGAAAAGAAAGAATCGATTACAGAGACTAAAAAAGATTCAACTACTGAAAAATCTGATAATTCTTATACGGAAGCCACAATAAATGTAACAAGAGGAATGGGATCTCCGGAGGTAGCAAGACTTTTACAGGAAGCCGGTATAATTGAAGATGCAGATGATTTTGACAGTTATTTGGTAAAAAAGGGTATATCAAATAAAATCCAGATTAATACATATAAGTTCAATAGTGATATGACTTATGAGGAAATAGCTAACGGACTTACAACTCCCAAAAATGATTAGAAAGAGTTTTATACATATGATTTGAAATAAGATATTATTTAAATTATCATGTATTGATTAAAAAGTGCTTGATTGCACTTTTTTTATGTGTTATAATGCACTTTGTGTCGGTCTTAAATAAAACCGATAAAAAACAATAAAACATGTGAGCGAATAAACGGATTGGTGCCACCTAACGCAGTGGTTTCCGCGAATAAGTATTTGAAACTCACAGAAGGTATAACCAAGGAGGTATATTATGAGCGTTATTTCAATGAAACAGTTACTCGAGGCAGGTGTTCATTTCGGACATCAGACAAGAAGATGGAATCCTAAGATGGCTGAGTATATTTATACTGAGCGTAACGGAATCTACATCATCGACTTACAGAAAACAGTTGGTATGGTTGATGATGCTTATAAGGCAATCTTTGATTGTATTGCTGATGGAGGAAAGATTCTTTTTGTAGGTACTAAGAAGCAGGCTCAGGATGCAATTAAGTCAGAAGCTGAAAGATGTGGCATGTATTATGTTAACCAGAGATGGTTAGGTGGTATGCTTACTAACTTCAAGACTATCCAGACAAGAATTGCCAAGCTTAAGAAATATGAGGCTATGGAAGCTGATGGTACATTTGATGTACTCCCTAAGAAGGAAGTTATCGAGATTAAGAAGGAGATGGATAAGCTCCAG